>MTME02000037.1 GCA_002011115.2 Candidatus Pyrohabitans sp. JdFR-17 | reverse complement strand
CGGTGTTCTATGTAACGCCAATTCTGGGTGAGCGTGAACTCTGGGGTCAGGGCCTAGTTAAGTTCCTCGCAGCAGTGCTGGTGCTGGTGGTAATCGGCATATTCGTCACGCTGCCTTTAATGCAGACCGGCAGCAACATCTGGGCTTTTGATCAGCCGCTGCTCTATGAGGGTAAAGAGTACGTTGAGGCAGGCAGACTGTGGGACGTGCTCGTTTTCGTGGGCTTCCTCATCGTAGCTTTAGTGGTGCTGAAAACGCTGCCCTCGCCGAGCAAGTGGCCTTTGGCATTGTGGGCTCTGGTGATAGGCGCCGCGGGCACATTCTTCCTGTACATTCCAGGGAACATCTTCTTCAAGAGCATCCCGACCAGCGAATACTTTAGGTGGTGGACAGTCCACTACTGGGTCGAAGGAAGCCTGGAGATAGCCTACGCCGGAGCAATTGGCCTGGTGCTGATGCTGATTATCCCAGATCCCAGGGTGCGCAAGATAGTGGACAAGTATATCTTCTACGACGTTGTCTTGGCTGCAACCTCAGGCATAATAGGTCAGGGACACCACTACTTCTGGATTGGTACACCCACCTTCTGGATAATGCTGGGCGGTGTTATCAGCGTACTGGAGATAGTGCCTCTTGCGTTAATGGCGATAGAGTCACTGAAGATAGCAAGAGAGCTCAAGCATCCCTTTGTCAACATCCCAAGCCTGTACTTCATGGTGGGCATACTTATCTTCGGCTTCGTGGGCGTCTCATTGCTTGGCTTGATGCAGACCTGGCCGTGGACAAACTGGTGGGAGCACGGCACCTGGGTTACGCCATCGCACGGACATGAGTGTATGATGGCATTCGCCATGGGTGCCATAGCGCTGCTGTACTTCGCCCTGCCAGACCTGGTGGGTAAGCCAATAGACAGGACCTTTGTGGACTGGGGCAAGAAAGCCTTCTGGTTCATGTTCGTGGGTCAGGTGATCCTAGCTACGAGCTTTGGCTTAGCGGGAACTGTGCAGATATACCACTACTGGATACTGGGTGAACCCTGGCAGTCAGTGCTTGCAGCAAGATTCCCCTTCATTCCAGGCATAATCATAGGCGGCGCGATAGTCTTCGTGGGATACCTGTACTTCGCGGCCAGCGTGTTCAGGCATCTGCTCTTCCCGGTACCGGAGGACCCATACACACCGCCGAAGATAGAGAAGAGCTACTTCAACACTTTCAAAGGCTTCCCGACGCTCGTCGTTGTATCAGTGCTTCTCTCTCTCATTGGTACCACAGGGCTGTGGAGCTTCTCCTCAGAGAGCGTGTTGACGTTCAAGAAGCTGTGGATACCCTACACTCTGGTTGCAGTGGCGTATATAGGCTTAGCCATAACAGCGACACTCATGGCAGGAAAGCTGGCAAGAGGCATAGAGTATGGGCACCACCTCGAATAAGCTCCTGGGCTATATTGAACTAACAAAGCCCAGGCTTCTCTTTTTGCTTTTTTTTACAGCTCTTGTTGAAGGCATAGCCCTTCATCTCAAGCAGCCCTCACTCTCAACGTTGTTAATTCTCCTGCTCAGTGTGCTCCTCACTGTCGCGGGAACAAACACTCTAACCTGTTATCTGGATAGAGATATAGACGGGGTAATGAAGCGTACCAGGCAGAGACCTTTACCCCGTGGAACTGTGGGTGAAAAAGAGGCTTTATACTTTGGCACGGCACTTCTCCTCTCTGGTTTGGGTATAACCTTCCTTCTAAACCCATACGTCACCTTCTGGGGCGTGATCGGCTCTGCAATGGTGCTGGGCTACAACTGGAAGCTCAAGAGGGCGACGCCATGGAATGTGCTCATCGCCTCGCCTGGAGGCGCTGCCCCGGTGCTTGGGGCATACTCAGCCATGACAGGTGAGTTTCTCTCCCTCGAGCCTTTACTTCTTGCTCTGCTGATAATTTTCTGGACTCCTGTGCACATATGGAGTCTTGCGATTTTCTACAGCAATGACTACCGCAGGGCTGGCGTTCCCATGCTCCCGGTGGTGGATAATAGCCAGAGGGTGCACAAGCTCATAATTCTCTTCGCTGTCCTTTACCTCTTCGATGCACTTTTGCTCTTCCTCATGAGTGAGGCGGCTCTTGTTGCGCTTATAATATTTGGGCTGCTTTCCTATCCATTGATCAGATTGTGTTTCCGAGCGTATCGTAACTTTTCCCCGGCACTACAGCTTAGCCTGTTCAAGCTCAGCAACGCCCACTTGGCGTGTGTGTTTTTAGCTTACCTCCTCTTCTCCTCCCTGTAAAAGTATATAGAGGAAAACACAATAAATACTCATGATTAAATTCAGGCATGGTTTTACTTCTTTAGAGCCCTTGCATTATTAATCAGGAATAGGAAGATGGCAAGAGCACTCAAAACCCCTCCCCAGCTTATAAGCTCTCCGATGCCAAGGCTTCCGGCCAGGCGGATTAGCAGAGAGAGGTGAAGCAGAGCAAGGTGAAGATAAAAGCTGTTCAGAAAGCGCATCTCCCTTCCGAGAAGGGCGGGAAATATCACGGGAGCATGTCCAAAAACCATGGAAAACACAAAGCCGAGGAAGAGGGCGTGGAGCATGATATCGTAGGCAAAGCTGCCCGCATATGCAAGAGCCAGAGCTCCACTAACCCCGAGCCACAGGTAGCCAGCGACTAAGGCAATTCCAATAAACTTAGGCAAGCCTTGTTTTACAATGCTCTTCATCGCCACATCGTAGCGCAGGAGCCAGGCAAAGAGGGCAAGCATTCCAATGCCAGAGATGCGGAGCCCCCAGACCAAGCTGGTCAGGGTGGCAAAAACTCCAGCGAGGTAGATTCCCACAGCAAGTGCAAAGCTCCGCCGTACTCCTCCGGGCGCGCTCACAAGCTGGGCGAGCTCTATCCGCTCGCCGGCTATGGTCAGGAGAAGAAATGCCCCCCAGAAGGGTATTGCAGCCTGGTTTTGCTGATACCAGAGCAGGTTACCTGCCAGCAGCGTAAAAACGCCCAGTGCCAATGTAGCTGTTGAGAGGTTTAGCTGGAAGCGGAGAATTTGTATGAAGAGCAAAACAAAGCCCACGCTTCCAAGGGTAATTAGTGTGAATCCATGCTCCCAGCCAGCGATTGTGGCCAGGCCCCCAATGCCGGTAAGCAAGGGCACTGCGTAACCCCACCCTTTTCCCATGGCATAGGCTCTCTCGAGGCTTATGAGGGTGCCAAAGAAGCCTGCAATCATTAATGCGCCGTGGGAAAGGACGAGTCTCTCCGGCAGAGGCAGGCTGAAACCTATACGTGAAAGCCCCGCCAGGGTCGCCACCACCAGGATTACCATACCCAGGGCAACCAGAGGATAATTCCGCCTCACTTCTCCACCTCTTTCATCTTTTCCTCCAGAAACTGCTTCAGGGCGAAGGCATTGTTCAGCCTGTGCCTCGAGCCATAAACAAGGGTGAGCCTCCCCTTTCTCGCCCTTTCCAGAAGGGGTTTCCAGACATCGGCCTTGTCTTCAAGCTCCCTGAAGTAACGCCGTTTGAACTCAGCCCACCTATCTTCCCTGTGACCAAACCACCTTCTCAGAGAATCACTGGGGGCAAGCTCCTTTAGCCATGCTTTTATCTTAATATCCTCCTTTTTAACCCCCCTGGGCCACAACCTGTCCACAAGGTACCTCTCTCCGTCCTCCTCGCTTGCCTTTTCGTATGCGCGCTTTATCTCAATCATCCTACTCGCAGGTTATCGCCTGCACAGGGCAGGCCTCCGCCACCTCTTCGCAGGTTTCGCAGTCGTCGCAGATTACCCAACTTTTTCCGTCGTCTCTAAGCTCGAAGCACTCGGGGCAGAGGCTTTCGCAGGTTCCACACCCTATGCACGCTGCTTGGTCAACCTCCGGTTTTGCCATGCTTATACCTCCTAAGTTCTGCTAAATTTCACCCACAACCTCCACTCTGGTAACATATCCGCCGCACCCGCATTGGTCGACGTATTCCGCCTTTATTTTTCCCCCATATTCCCTCCTGAGCTTTTCTATAAGAAAGTCCGGTTTTCCCAGGGATGCTGGAGTTACGAGGTTGACGTAGTATCCCGGTGAGGTGCTCTCAATAGCGGCCTTTGCAGCCTGAAGGAGACTGTTTATATCCCTTGCATACTCTTCGTCTTCTAAATCCAGCGACCATGAAAAATTTTTCTTCTTATCCATTTATCCACACTTTCTCAGGTTTCTAGGGTGATAGCTCCAACAGGGCAGCTTTCTGCCACTTCCTCACAGCAACCTGCGCTGTCGCACTCCTAAGCAATGATGTGACTCTTACCATCCTCACCCGGCTTTTATAATATAAAATCGAGAACAGCTCTTTAACCCACTTTTCACGAACATGTTATGTCACACCATCTTAAATTTGTCCCCCTTATGAAGGTCTCAATGCAGAATATCCAGTTGTCGATGCTCTTCTCGCTGAGTGGTATCTCTGTAAGGGCATGGAACCTCTCCCAGATGATACGCTCAATCCACTCGCCCAGACGCTCTCCTTCTTCAGCGTTTGACCTGTACGCTTCTATTATCTTTCAACCACTTTCACCACCTCCCTCCAGTGTGGAGGATCGCTGGGCAGGTAGGGGAACACAAGGCTGGCAAAGAGAGGTCCCCCGGTGTGTTTGAAGCCTTGCCACCGAGCCGTAGAGTAGTACGCCTAGCGTTTTATCTCAGAGAGAGCTCAGCTCTTCTCGGAGGTTTCTTTTAATGTCTTTTTTATCCATTTTTCCAGTCTCCCTGCAATCTCATACAACTATGAAATTAAGCTGACGATTCTTTCGAAGGCGATGCATTTTGCCGTTGTATAAGTGCATAGCCTGTTTCTCAGAAGCGTCAGTAAAAGATATAACCTCCAAGCGTTGATTATTCTATATGTTCGTCTTCGCAGCTTGGTCTCTGCTCATCCTCTTCTTCTGCGTCGTGGCAAGTTACATCGCCAAGCGCACCAGGAGCAGCGACTTTCTCGTTGCGACGTTCGCGGCGCTTGTGGTTATCGCAAATATAACTGCGGTGAAGATAACCACCATCGCTGGCTTCGCTGTGCCAGCGGCGGTTGTAGCCTACTCTGTTACCTTCCTCCTGACGGATATGCTCTCAGAGTTCTACTCAAAGCGCGAGGCGCACCGCGCTGTGTGGGCAGGCTTCTATGCAAATGTTATCCTGGTGGCGGTAATCGCTGTTGCGGTGCACTTACCTCCAGCCCCATTCTGGCAGCATCAGGAAGCCTTCGAGACGCTCTTCTCCCTTGTGCCGCGGATAGTCTTAGCCTCAATGCTTGCTTATTTAGTCTCGCAGCACTTCGACGTCATTGCATTTCACTTCTGGAAGCAGAAGACAGGTGGTAAGTACCTGTGGCTCAGGAACAACGCCTCTACCATGGTGTCGCAGTTTATAGATACTGCGCTTTTCATAACTATAGCCTTCTACGGCATCCCGAATTTTCCTATTGTGCAGATGATTCTGGGGCAGTATGTGGTTAAGCTTGCGATAGCTGCCCTCGACACGCCTTTCATGTACCTGAGTAGGGAAATATACAGACGGGGGTTCTAGATATTCACATGATGTTAAAATGTGATACACAGACATGAACAGAATAGTAGGTATTATTCTGCTTGCGGCTCTTTTGTTCTTCGCGGGCTGCGCTCAGAAAGAGGCGGGCACGCAAATTCAGGTGACGCAGGCTCCTCAGGTGGTGAAGGTAGAGTACCGGGGAATAACCCCGCAGGAGTTAAAGGCGATGCTGGACAACGGCGAGGATATCTTTCTGCTGGATGTCCACATACCTGAGCAGACCCACATACTGGGCACAGACGCCTTCATACCCTACAACCAGATAAAGCGTTATGCTGATAGGCTGCCAAAGGACAAGTCAACCAAGATAGTGGTATATTGCAAAACAGGTCCCATGAGCTTTCCGGCGATTAAAGCACTGTACGAGCTCGGCTACACCAACGTTTACTACCTAAAAGGGGGAATAGAAGCTTGGCAGCGCGCAGGTTATCCTGTGCCTTAACGCTTTTTCAATTTTAAATCTCTGCACATGTTAGAAAACTAAGCGACTCTGCATGAGAATGATTCCTCGTAAGGTGTTTTTCACCAGTGGTGTGGGCAGGCATAAAGAGAGACTCTCGTCATTTGAGATGGCTCTTCGCGACGCGGGCATAGAGAAGTTCAATTTGGTTCGCGTCTCCAGTATACTCCCGCCTCATTGCGAGATTGTGCCCAGGGAAGAAGGGCTAAAGGAGTTAAGCCCAGGTGAGATAGTCTTCTGTGTCCTGAGCGAGAATGCAAGCAACGAGCCCCATCGCTTGATCTCTGCCTCCGTGGGATGCGCAGTGCCAAAGGACAGAAACGTGTACGGCTACCTGAGCGAGCACCATAGCTTCGGGCAGAGTGAGAAAGAGGCTGGCGAATACGCCGAGGATTTGGCAGCGACTATGCTGGCTACGACGCTGGGCATAGATTTCGACCCTGATAGGGACTACGACGAACGGAAGGATATCTTTATGATGAGCGGAAAGATTGTCAAGACCTTCAATGTGACACAGAGCGCAGTGGTGGCTCAGGACGGAAAGTGGACTACCGTGATAGCGGCGGCGGTGTTCATACTGTGATGCACACGAATGCATTACCATAATATTTACATAGGTTATCTCATATAAAGGATAATCGGAAATTTTGTCAGCGCAAAATTTAAATACCACGGAGACGATTGCACAGCAATCGTACAGGGTATGGCGGCCACAGCGGAGGGGCCACACCCGTTCCCATCCGAACACGGAAGTAAAGTCCTCCAGCGATCCCGGTGGTACTGAGGTGCGAGAGCCCTCGGGAAGCCGGGGACGCCGCCAGCCCACTCATCCTCACCCTTTTGACAGAGCAGCAGGAGTGAAAGTGAATGTAATCTCACCACGCCCTGGTGGTGTAGCTCGGCCTATCATACAGGACTGTCACTCCTGTGACTCGGGTTCAAATCCCGACCAGGGCGTTTTTCCTTTCCAAAATGAGGTAGCATGAAATGAGCGAGGGAAGATTTGCACGGAACAGCGATTTTTCTATTGGTAATGTTTCGGGTAATTTAGTCACCCGTAGCTTTGCTGCGGGTAACTCCGTCACCCTGAGCAGCGCTCAGGGTAACTTCGTAACACCGGAAGCTCCGCTTCCGGACAGCGCAGAGAGGGCCCGTAGCTCAGTCTGGTTAGAGCATCGGCCTTTTAAGCCGAGAGTCGCGGGTTCAAATCCCGTCGGGCCCGTATATCTTACGGGCAAAAGAGATGATAGCGGTATTGACCGGAGGGAAATACCGCAATATGTGGACGCAACCGACTGCGGTTGCGTTCTGAATCCCGTCGGGCCCGTATACCTATGGTTGCCCGAAGCTTTGCTGCGAATGACGGATGGTGTCGAGGGGTACTGCTGAAAAAGGTGATGTGGTGTGAGAAGGGTAGATATTTCCAAGCATGAGCTGGTGCCAAAACATGAGGTGTTGAGTGAAGAGGAGGTCAAGAAGCTTTTGGAGGAGTTGAACATAAGCAGGGGACAGCTTCCGAAGATATTGAAGAATGATCCAATGGTGCAGAAGATTAAAGCCAAGGTAGGGGACATAATTAAGATTACCAGAAATAGCAAGACCGCCGGGGAAAGCGTTTACTATCGCGTGGTTGTTAATGAATAGGAGGCGAGGTTATGGATAGGAAGCCTGTTTTAAAGTCATTTTTGATGAAGCGCGAACTCGTGAGGCAGCACGTAGACTCATTTAACGACTTCATAGAGAACCGGCTGCAGGAGATAGTGGATGAGACTAAAATTATTGAGACGGACGTGGGCGTTGATGTGGAGCTGGGCAACATCTTTGTAGACACCGCTGAGGTTATCGAGGCAGACGGTTCCAGGAATAAGATCACGCCGATGGAGGCGAGGCTGCGCAACCTGAGCTACTTCTCGCCCGTTTACCTTGAAATGAAGCTGCGCAGGGAGGAACGTGAGGGCGAGTTTGAGAGGGTTAAGATAGGCATGCTTCCAACGATGATAAAGTCGAAGATATGCAACCTCTACGGCAAGAGCGACGAGGAGCTCATCGCCCTGGGCGAGGATCCCCTCGACCCTGGTGGGTATTTCATAGTCAACGGCTCCGAGAGAGTGCTCGTAACAATTGAGGACCTCGCCCCGAACAAAATAATGCTGGAAAAGGGAGAGGAGTACTCCAAGATAACAGAAGTGGCGAAGGTTTTCTCGAGGCGGGGGGGCTTCAGGGCGCTCGTGACGGTGGAGAGGGATAGAGATGGCTTAATTGGGGTGAACTTCCCCTCCGTGCCTGGGAGTATCCCCCTGGTGATACTGATGCGCGCCCTGGGCGTGGAAACCGATAAGGAGATAATGGAGACCATCTCCGACGATCCCGCGTATACTCACGATATACTGCTCAACCTGGAGGAGCACCTCCAGATTAAGGACAAAGATATGGCAATGGAGTATATAGGCAAGAAGGTCGCCGCCGGGCAGACGCGGGAGTACCGCCTCAAGAGGGCGGAGCAGGTGATAGACCGCTACCTTCTTCCCCACATAGGTGTTGAGCCTGAGGACAGGCTGAGGAAGGCGCACTACCTGGGCAGGATGGTGCTGCGCGTACTTGAGCTTGCGCAGGGGAAGCGCGATCCCGATGATAAGGACCACTATGCCAACAAGCGCCTGCGCCTGGCAGGCGATTTGATGGAGGACCTGTTCCGCGTGGCATTTTACAACCTCACCAGAGACATAAAATACCAGTTAGAGCGTGCAGTCGTGCGCGGGAAGGAGCCCAGTGTGCACACCGCAGTTCGCGCTGACGTGCTCACAGAGAGGATACGCCACGCTCTGGCTACAGGAAACTGGGTTGGAGGCAGAGCAGGCGTTAGCCAGCTGCTTGACAGAACGAATTATCTGAGCGTTGTCTCCCACCTCCGTCGCGTTGTTTCGCCCCTCTCGCGGTCGCAGCCTCACTTCGAGGCTCGAGACCTGCACCCAACGCAGTTCGGCAGGATCTGTCCGAGTGAGACACCAGAGGGACCAAACTGCGGTCTGGTGAAGAACTTAGCCCTTGCCTGCGAGTTCTCCACCGGCTATCCAGAGAAGGAGCTGGTACCCTTCCTGTATGATTTAGGGGTAAAGCCGATACAGAAGGAGGGGCTGTAGATGGAAGCGAATGTTTATGTTAATGGAAACCTCATAGGAAAGCACGAGGATCCTCTTGCCCTAGTTGAGGCGATAAAGCGCGCGAGGCGCGAGGGCAAAATTTCACCTCAGACCAACGTCGCCTTCTATGCCGACACCCGCGAGGTGTATATAAATACAGACGAGGGCAGGGCGAGGCGACCTTTGATAGTGGTGGAAGACGGCAAGCCCCTGGTCACAGAGGAGGATATAGAGGCTGTGCGAAGGGGTGAACTCAGCTTTGATGACCTCGTGGCGCAGGGCAAGATAGAGTACCTCGACTCAGAGGAGGAGGAGAACGCGTACATTGCAATGACGCCGGAGGAGGTGACGGAGGAGCACACTCACCTTGAAATCGATCCGTTGCTCATGCTGGGTGTGTGCACCTCTATATTGCCCTTCCCTGAGTACAACTCCTCTCCGAGAAATACCATGGGCGCTGGTATGAGCAAGCAGGCTCTCGGCTTCTATGCGTCGAACTTCAGGTATCGCACAGATACGCGGGCGCATCTTCTACACTACCCCCAGACGCCCCTGGTAAAGACGGACATAATGGAAGCTATAGGCTACGACGCCCGCGCTGCAGGGCAGAATTTCGTTGTGGCTGTGCTCTCCTACTGCGGGTACAACATGGAGGACGCGCTCATAATGAACAAAGCCTCGATTGAGCGAGGCCTGGCGAGAAGCACCTTCTTCAGGAGCTACGAGGCGGAGGAGCGCCGCTATCCAGGCGGGCAGATGGATATATTTGAGATACCGGACCCCGAGATTCGCGGCTACCGCGACGAGGAGGCATACGCCTACCTGGGTGAGGATGGTTTAATCGAGCCCGAGAGCGAGGTACGCTCGGGGCATGTGCTCATAGGCAAGACCTCACCCCCGCGCTTCCTTGAGGAGGTGAGCGAGTACGGCTTAATCCGCGAAAAGCGCCGCGAGACGTCGATAACAGTGCGCCATGGTGAGGATGGCGTCGTCGATATGGTGATGCTCACAGAGAATACCAATGGAAATCGCCTGGTTAAGATACGCGTGCGCGACCAGCGAATACCTGAGCTGGGCGATAAATTCGCCTCGAGGCACGGGCAGAAGGGTGTCATGGGCCTAATTCTGCCCCAGGAGGACATGCCATTTACCGAAGACGGCATTATCCCTGATTTAATAATCAACCCCCACGCGATACCCTCGAGAATGACTGTCGGTCAAGTGCTGGAGATGCTCGGTGGAAAGGTCGCCAGCCTTGAGGGACGCCGCGTTGACGGCACACCATTCTCTGGCGAGCGCGAAGAGGACCTGCGCGAGGCGCTCAAGAGGCACGGCTTCAAGAGCACAGGTAGAGAGATAATGTACAACGGCATGACGGGCGAGATTTTTGAAGCTGAGATATTCATAGGCGTGGCATACTACCAGAAGCTCCACCACATGGTTGCAGGCAAGATACATGCGCGCTCCCGAGGACCTGTGCAGGTATTAACGAGGCAGCCCACAGAAGGAAGAGCGCGCGAAGGTGGCCTGCGCTTTGGTGAAATGGAGCGTGATTGTTTGATAGGCTACGGCGCGGCGCTGCTGCTCAAGGAGCGTCTGCTCGATGAGAGCGACCGCCATACAATGCTCGTGTGCGAGCGCTGCGGCACAATAGCAGTGTATGACAAGATACGCGACACCATATACTGCGCCATCTGCGGCAGGGAGAGCGAAGCCGCTGAGGTTGAGGTGAGCTATGCCTTCAAGCTTCTATTGGATGAGCTAAGGTCCCTCGGGATAAATCCGAGGCTGGTGCTAGGAGACAAGGCGTAGGTGATAGAATGAGGATAATCCCAAAAAAGGTTGAGGGAATAAAGTTCGGGCTGCTCTCGCCGGAGCAGATACGCAAGATGTCGGAGGTGAAGATAGTCACCGCCGACACCTATGACGAGGACGGCTACCCCATAGAGGGCGGGCTCATGGATCCCCGCCTGGGTGTGGTCGACCCTGGATTGAGGTGCAAGACATGCGGCTCTCGCGTGGGTGACTGCCCTGGGCATTTCGGCAGGATAGAGCTTGCTCGTCCTGTTATTCACGTTGGTTATGCCAAGCTGATAAATAAAATTCTGAGAAGCATCTGCAGAGCCTGCGGTCGCATTCTGCTTCCTGACGACAAAATTGAAGCGTTTCGCCAGGAGCTGCGCAGGGCGAAGCGCATAGGCAAGAGTGAGGAGCCCATAGTGGAAGAGCTTTTCAAAGCGGCGCGCGCTGTTAAGAAGTGCCCCCACTGCGGTGAGGAGCAGCTTGACATAA
>MTME02000036.1 GCA_002011115.2 Candidatus Pyrohabitans sp. JdFR-17 | reverse complement strand
TCTGCTGAGAAACGCCTAGCAGAGATGCAAGCTGGGCAGAAGATATAAAGGCGTATCCTTGATATGCACCCGCCTTTGCCAGCGCTATTAATGCGGCGACTTCCATATTACCTACTCAAATTTTGGTTGCTAATCAACTTTGAAGTAACTGCTCAGTGAGGTGTAACGACAGAAAATTAGTAACCACGCTTCGCGTGCTCTGCGAGCATGTGTGCTCTTTGCAGAGGCTCTGGCAGCGCGTGCCTGTGGGTTGCTTTCTTAACCACCTCAAGCGCTGTAGCTAAGCTAATCATATTGCCAGGGCTCACGTATATCACCTTTCCATTGCTAAGCACCGCATACCCCACCACCCTGTCATTAAGCACTATCTCCGCAGGCTTCTCCGGCGTGGGCATGCCCTCTACACGTCCGCAGAGCAGGCGTTTGGCTACGCCGATGCTGGGTTTGCGCAGGAGTACGCCCAGGTGGGAGGCAAAGCCGCACCCGTTGGGATGCGCGATGCCATGTCCCTCAACCATGAGAATGTCGTAGCTTGAGCGCAGCCTTCGCAGCGCTTTAATCACCGCCCCCATTTCGCGAAAGGCGAAGAAGCCCGGGATGTAGGGCACATGCAAAGCCTGCATTGCCGTCTTCTCCTCTACTGTGCGCAGTGTGGGAAGCTCCACCACCACAGCACCAGCGAAGCATGCGTCGCTGGTATACGCTGCATCCACGCCGGCGATGCGCTCCACTTTTGTAAAGGCGTCCTTCAGGGTTATCCGCTGGCTAAGCTTTTGCTGAATCTCGGCAAAGCGTCTAAGGTTCACGGCATGGTAAGGTTTAAAAAGCGCGCTATTTAAACTTAGCCGGAGGCATGGAGATGACAGATATTCAGAAGGTTAACGAGGAGCTGGAGAAGCTTCTCAGTCAGGTGGAGCGGATTACAGGAAAGCATGACCTGAGCTATGCATCGCTTCTGCTTCAGATGCGCCTGCTCATGGAGCTTCATGAGCTGAGAGAAGCGCTTAATGCAATCGCGGGCAGCATGCTCAGCCTCGCCAGTGAGGGTGAGGATGTCTACGAGTACAGCTAGGCTATGCTCTTCTGCATAGCTCTGAGCCTAGACATCTCGCTACCGAGCATGCATGGCGGGCGGGGGACGCGTATGAATACGGGCGCCTCAAAAAGCTCGTGGTCGAGGAGCTTCTCGCCGCGGGAGAACCTCCTGATCCTGCCCTTCACCTCGTCGGATAAGTTTTTGTACAGCGGCTCTGCAAGCTCCGCATCTTTGGTTTTTCCGTAAATGTCGGTGGAGATGTTGCCCAGGATATTCTGGTCTATCTTCGACTTGAACTGCTCAGCGCCGAAGAGGGAAATTCCAACGCTTCTACCGCGGGCAGCGATTTCGATGAGCTTCTCCTTTAGTGATGCCACTTCTGCGCTTGCATTGGTGGGGGCGTATTTGTTCAGCTCATCCATGAAGATTATAAGCTTGTCCACCTGGAGGGAGCGCCGCTCAAGGCGAGAGAGGAACTCGTCTATAACGCGCTCAAACACCAGCTTGCGCGGGTAGAAGCCAAGCTGCTGTATGTCAATCACCCAAACTTCGCGATCAGCGATGTCGTCGAAAGGCAGGTCGATAACTTCATCGGCGAAGCTGGTTATCAGCCCGTCGTACTTGGTTTCAAGCCCGCGGAGCTGGTTGTACAGCTTCCCCCAGGTTGCCTTGTAGGTGCCGCGTATGAGCTCCGCCCAGCCCTTGTCCTCACGGAGAAGCTCGCGGCGCATGAACTCAAGCAGCTCGGCTAAGCTATTGATGCCCTGCTGAGCAGCCATACGCCTTAGCTCATAGAAGGCGTTGTCCAGCTTTTCCTTCTGGTCCTGCGTCGCCGCCTTGAGCAGCGAGGGGATGTACTCCATTATCTCTTCCCATCCCCATCTGAACACCTCGGCTTCCTGCTTTAGGGAATGGGGTCTGCCATAGAAGTTGCTTGGGGCAAAGAAGCGGGCGTTGAAGCCTTGAGGCGAGATGCCGCACTCCTCGTATATCAGCATGTCCTCTTGGGTTAGCTCCGTCGAGGGCTGGTCTATGTACATCAAATCGTCGCTCTTGTTGTTGAATATTACGCATGCGACTCTGCTCGTTGCGTGGGTGAAGATTGAGGCGAGAAGGAAGAGAAATGTTGAGGTTTTCGTAGCTAAGCCGCTCATTCCAGAGATGTTCACGTGCGCCCCCTCATAGCCCAGCACGTACTCCTCGTGCACCTTAACCGGGAGCATCGTAGCGTCGGTGTTCACAAATACGCCGAAGGGAAGATTGCAACCCTCGACGTTGAACACCTCTTCCAGCTCTTCACGCGTTGGGTAGTACACAACGCCTTCCTTAATCGGGCGCTCCACCTGCTGCTTCAGCACCCGCGCTTTGCACACGAGGATGCTCTGCTCTTTGTTGGCCGGGGAAAGCAGCGGGTCATTACCGCGAGGTAACGCATGCGTGAGGAAGTCGTCCACGTCAACGTAGCTCTTCATCTCCTCTACTACGCCTATCACACTGTTCTCAGGGCTCTCCACTTTAACTATAGAGCCTATCTGCAGGCTCGCCTCTTCAGGCGGTATCCAGAAGTAGAACTCGTTTGCTGTATTCGGCGAGGAGCGCGTGCCTATTGCATAGCCCAGAGCATTCATGCCACGACCCCCAGCAGCGCCTTTAGCTTCTTTGAGCTTGGAAGCTGTGTTCGCAGGTAGTCCTCGCAGCGCTGTATCGGATAGAGCATATTGTGCCAGCGCTCACCACGCGAATAAACCCTGCTCTCAGCTATAAGCCAAGTGGCAAGCTCTTCGCAGTCGGCGAGGCGATGCTCCACGCGTATCAAGCCCGTCTCAGGGGCTATGGGCTCATGTATCCTTAGGTAGAAGCTCTCTACGCGGGAGCCGTCGCTTAAGCGTAAAGAAAAGATGGTGCTTCTGTGGTATAAGGGCATATTCCACACTAAGCGCTGAAGCGAAGGGTTTATGTGCTGAAGGTATAGCGTAGTATGGGTCTTCACCACGCCAACAACGTTGCGCCTGCCCGTGTCTATGATATTACCGTCCTTCACCAGTAGATACTCCTCCTCGCGCTCAAGGAAGCGGTGCATCACCTCAAGCTCAAGCGCCTGACGAAGCGCCTTTGACTTAACTTTTGCCAGTGAGGCTATTTCGGCAATATCCCAGGGCTCCACCTCCCCGATGGAAACCACGCCCTCGAGGTCGGTGAACTCCTCGTAGATGAACTCCGGTACAAGTATGGCGCTGCGATACCCCTGATCCACGGGTACAAAAACACCCGGCTTAACTCGCTCCAGCACCACAGCACCCGAAAGATGCAGAAAGAGGGGCACTTTCGCAGAGTGGTAATCGTAATAGCGCCACAGCACAGTGCGCTGCACCCCATCCATAAAGTACCTCAGCCCGGTGGCAGGCTCGTAGCGCTCTGCCACGCGGTAGATGCCAGGTATCTCCAGTAGGCGCACCTCCATGTGCGGGGGCAGCGCATGCTTCAGCGGCGTTTCCACCTTCTCCAGCTCGTAGTATTCCCCTCTGAGGAGCCTGTCTTCCGCATGCTTTCTGAACTCCTCCACCTGACTGAGCCATTCCATCGCTTAAATCTTGCTTAACCCCTGCTGTAATGTAGCTTTTCCGAGAGCACCGGAAAAGTGAAAATGGTAACTGCTGGTGGACGAGTAAAAAACTCACCCTTCCCTGGATGGCAGGAGTGGTAAAAGCCAGTTCATGAAGGAACCCACGCTTCTCGTCTGGAGGTAGAGCTTACCGTGGCCAGAGAATTCAGCCACCAAACCCTCGCCACTGAGAAGTGCCTCCTTCATCCCGCCAGCTCTGCGCAGAGAGAAGTCGACGCCTGGAGTGAAGGCGACTATGTGCCCTGTGTCAACCACAAAGCTCTCGCCCCGCAACTCAACCTCATGGATGGCGCCGAAGCTCGAGAGGAAAACGCTCCCCTCGCCTTTCATCTTGAGCAGGAAGAGCCCTTCCCTTCCGAAGAAGGTCTTTGCGCCGCCCCACTTTATGTCTATGTCCACCTCCGGAGAGCATGCCAGAAAGCTACCGCTCTGCACAAACAGCTCGCCGCTGAGGGTGTGGTGGGTAATATCTCCCTGATACGGAGGCGCTAACCCTATTGTCCCATCTCCACCATGTGCCCTGTAGGTATTTACAAAAAAGCTCTCGCCGCCAAGCAGAGTTCTTTTCAAAGCTCCGAGTACGCCTCCCTTCATCTTGGTCTCGAGCTTTACATTCTCGGACATGTACACCATTGCGCCCGCTTCCGCCTGTATGGCTTCACCTTCCTCCAGCCTAATCTCTGCCAGGCTATATGTTGGACGGTAGAGTATGCGGTGCTCCATACGTCTAGCTTAACCCACTCTCTCATAAAACTTTCTGCTATGCGCAAATAAGATAAAGGTCACGTAGGAAGAGAATAGCATGCGTACCTTCATCGCCGTGGATGCACATACGAGTGCGCTTCCGAAGCTGCTTGAGGAGCTATCCAGCATTAGAGGCGTGAAGCCCGTATCTCCGGATACTCTGCACATAACCCTCAAGTTTCTGGGAGAAATTCCTGAAGCGAGGGTTGAAGAGATACACTCCGCCATGAAGCGCGCCTTCGCAGACTGCTACAGCTTTAAATTCTCGATTAGGGGCGTGGGTGCCTTTCCCAGCGCGAGGAGCGCACGCGTAATATGGGCAGGGGTAACAGAGGGTAAGGACGCGCTAATAGAGCTTCAGGCAAAGCTTGAGAAAGAGCTGCTCAAACTGAGATTTCCCAGGGAGAAGCGCGCCTTTGTGCCCCACATCACCCTGGCGAGAGTGAAGAGCATGCAGGAGAGGAACAAAATAGCCCGCTTTATTGCCGAGCATGCGCATGATGACCTTGGTGAGGTTCTCGCCAGTGAGGTGAAGCTGATGAAGAGCACCCTCACCCCAAAAGGGGCTGTTTATTCCATGCTGCGTGAGGTCAGACTCAGGTAAAAGTTACTCCAAGGTAAGATATATATAAGTGGAAAAAGTACTCTCTAAACGGAAGAGCTGGAGGCAGAGCAGATGAGAGTGATGGTAATTGGCTTAGGACAGGCTGGAGGTAAAATAGCTGATTTATTCATAATGAGAGATAGAAAGAGTCACGTACCCCATACTTTTGAGGCAATAGCCGTAAATACGGCCGTTTCTGATCTTATGGGTTTGCAATACATACCTCAGGAAGACCGCATACTTCTGGGTGAGACGGTTGTTAAGGGGCATGGTGTGGGTGCAGATAATAAGAAGGCGGCGAGAATAGCAGAGGATGAGATAGAGATAATCCTTAACCGTATTTCAAGGCTGAATGTCAGCGCCTTTGACGCATTTTTTGTTGTAGCTGGCTTGGGAGGTGGCACAGGAAGCGGGAGCATAAGCGTTGTAACCAGGCACCTAAAGGAGGTGTACGACGAGCCGGTTTATGCCATTGGCATCCTGCCAGCGGAAAATGAAGGTGACATTTACACCCTGAACGCGGCACGAAGCCTGAAAGCGCTTATACCTCATGCCGACGCCACCATACTCGTGGATAACGGCGCCTTCCTGCGCAGCGGCGAGAGTGTTCGCCAGGCGTACGATAGGATAAATGACGAGATAGTAAAGCGTCTTGGCATTCTCTGCAGAGCTGGTGAGGTAAAGAACCGCAAGCACGTGGGCGAGATGGTGGTTGACGCGAGTGAGATTATAAACACCCTTAAAGCAGGCGGGATATGCAGCATAGGCTACGCCTCGGAGGCGGTTAAGAGGGAGGGATTCCTGACAAAGCTCTTCAAGAAGAAAGAGTATGAGATAGGCAAGGCGTCGCGCATCCTCTCTGTTACGAAGCGCGCCGTAAAGGGCAGGCTGCTTTTACCCTGCGACTATCGCTCTGCCAGCAAAGCTCTCATAGTTATTGCAGGGCCGCCAGACCAGCTTGACCGCAAGGGTATAGAGAAGGCTAGAGAGTGGCTGGAGAGCACCATCGCGGGCACTGAGGTCAGAGGTGGCGATTACCCCCTGCCTAAAGAGAACCACGTTGGTTGTGTGGTGCTCCTCGCCGGTATAACCAACGCTCCGCGCGTGAAGCGCATGCTTGAACGCGCCAGGGAGATTCAGAAGAAGGTAACCGCGGAGGCAGAGCCCCAGAAGGAGAGAGATCTGGACTATCTTCTTGGAGATATTGAGGGCCTGTAAGGTGGGTGAATGTTTTCTCTAGTAGGCATTGGTGGAGCAGGCTGTAAGATAGTGGATGCTTTCTACAAAAAAGACCCCCTTTCAAGCCTTTTCAGTCTCCTGGCTCCTTCCAAACAGGAGAAGCTTAAAGGCGTGGGCATCGATACGTCGGAGACCATCTCAGGGCTTAAACACCTGCCAGTGGAGAACCGCGTGCTTATAGGGAGGAGCAGAGCGAAGGGCCATGGCACCGGCGCAGATGTCGAACTCGGGCGGAAAATTATGGAGGAAGAGATAGAACTTGCGATGAACGCCGTGCGTAAGGTTAATACGGAGAAGCCCGAGGTGTTCTTCGTTATCGCTGGTTTAGGTGGAGGCACCGGTACAGGGGGTGTGCCGGTTATTGCTGAGAGACTGAGGAAGTACTACCGTGTACCAGTTGTGGGCATCTTTCTGCTACCTTCGCGGGGTGAGGGACTGCACTATATTAAAAATGTAGGCAGATACTTCCACGAGGTGGTGAGCAAGGTTGACGGCGCGCTATTCCTGGACAACAATGTGCTCACCTCACGAGGTGAGGACATTGGCAGAAGCCATGCAACCATAACCGCGACGATAACCAACTTCATGAGCATCGCCGATCCTGTGCTCGTGGCGAAGGAAGTCGAAGGCAAAAAGGCGACGATTGGATTTATGCGGATAAAAGGGGAGCACATGTCATTGAAAGACATAATAAGCCGCATGCTGAGGGACCACATTTATATAAACTTGGACGAGGTGAAGCCCGAGAAGGTGCATTTGCTCATAAACGGAGATGTTCGCAATGTGTACGGCGAGGGCTTCGCTATGGAGTGGGTTAAGAACAAGCTGGGCGCAGAGGTAAGATTCTCCTCGCAGGAGGTTATAGGGTCTAAACATTTAAATATCGGGATGATAATTACTGGTGTAGACGACATAATTAAAAGCTACGAGGTTAAAGAGGAGAAGGAGGAGAAGAGGCTTTCTCCGGAGCTGGAGGACCTTCTTGAGGATATAAGCCCCTTGTAGTAGGAGGAAAGGTGTATGCGAGGCTTAGCTGTTGTATTTGCCCTGTTTGTAGCAGTTGGCGTAGTATTAGCCGCTGAGATCTCAGCGGACTACCTCGCCGTAGAGGAGCAGAAGGTTTCACCCGTGGGAGTTGCGAGAATTGGCGATCCTGTTGCAGTTGACGTGGTGCTGAAGAAGCTTGGGCCTGAGCCTCAGGAGGCGAGGCTGAATATAACCATAGGGCTGGACAACCCCACCACCACTGTAATCTTCGATGGAGGCGAGGCTAACACCTACTATGGCAATGAGATTGAAATTCCTCTACCCAAGGGGCTTAAGAGCGTGTCAATAAAGCTTGTGGGCAACGCTCCATCTGTTAGCAAGCTCACCCGAATAGAGGTTGTGAAGGTCTCCACGTATGTTTACTATGACGAGGACAACAAGGGTTATCAGGATGAGGCTTCCCTTTACCTGGATGTGACCAATGAGCTTATATCCGCAGCGCTGAGCGAGATAAGCAGAGCAGAGGTTAAGCTGAGCGAAGCTGAGCAGCTTGTAAGTGAGCTCGAGGCTAAGGGTGTTGATGTGGAAAGTCTCAAAAATCGCCTGGAGACTGCCAAGTCGAGCCTTGCAACGGCAAAGGAGCTGCATAACAGGGGAAATGTGGACTTGGCAAAGCAGAATGCCGAGAACTCCCTTGCCCTACTTGATGACATAATAAAGGAGGCGAAGGAGAAGGCGCAGGCGGCGGAGAAGAAGTCCAGCCTCAAAAAGTATCTCCTCGTTATTGCGGGCATAGTTGTAATTGCTCTGGTTGTGCTCTTCATCAGGCAGAAAAAGGAAGAGCTTGGGTAGGTAGGGAGAGAAGCATTTGAGGCCCCTCATAGTTGGCGTCGGCAGGGCTGGATGTAAGATTGCAAGTGTATTCTTAAAGGAAGCACAGAGTAGGGTGCCATACACTGGCGTGCTTCTTGATACCGACTCGCTTACCTTGGCTGCGTTGCCGCATAAGCACAAGCTCCTTCTGGGTGAGCACCTCCTCGATGGCAACGGTGCCAACTACGACCTTGAGATGGGGAGGCAAATTTTAGACGAGGAGAAGTACAACGTGGTGGAGCTTATCGACAGGGTGAAGGATGTCTTCGACTGCCTTCTGGTGATTTCTTCCTTCGGCGGGGGCACAGGCGGTGGCGTGGATATGCTCATAGATGAGCTTAAGAAGAGCTACACAGAGCCGGTGTACTACATGGGCATCTTACCAAGCGAGCAGGATGTTGACCGCGCACTCATAAACTTCTCAGAGAGTTTTAAACCGATAGTTGCCAAGAGCGACGCGGTGTTCCCTGTGGACAATGAGGCGTTGAGCGAAGGGCTCCGCGTCCAGGGGCAGCTCAATGTGATTAATGAGAAAATCTTCAGGTACTTCAACAATCTCTTCGAGGTTGGCGAATACCGTGCGCCAGAAGAACTTGGGAGCAACGTACTGGGCGCAACCGACGTGATAAACACCCTTTCGGGCGTCTCGAGTATTGGCGTCGCCGGTAAAGAGATGCGAAGCTCAGGCTCGCTCTTTGGCGGCGGGGAGGAAAACCTGGATAAGCCGGAGCTTGTGGTACACCTGACCAAAAAGGCTTCTCAGGCAACGCTTGTAAGCTTCGACCTGGCGGCGGCGAAGCGCGCCCTGGTGGTTGTCTCAGGGCCAAGGCGCTACCTGGACTTTCTGGGGAGCATTCCCTCCAGGCTATGGATTGAGAAGCAGCTTGAGGGCGAGGTTAGGGGAGGCGACCTGCCAGCGAGCGACAAGCGCAGCCTTGAGGTTACTGTGCTCTACTCAGGCATTCGCCGCTCCGACAGGATACGCTACCTGTACCAGCTGGGCAGAATGCTGCGCAACCGCGGGGAGGTGAGTGAACGCTTTTCTCGGGTGTTTGAGAAGTTCAAGCTGCTGCGCAGGCGCATAGCCGACTTCGACGAGCTTTCCAGGGAGATATACGATGACATGCGGGAGATTGCAGAGAGGGGGAGGAGGGAAGAGAAGGAAGATTAGTTAGGGGATATGGGAGACAAAAAATTATAAAATTTATATAGAAAGAGTTTAATAAAGTAATGTGGGGCGGATTGACATATGAATAGAAAAATAGGTTATATAATCCTATTTTTTCTAATAACAAATTTAGGATGTATAGAAACAATTATTACAGAAAGTAAGACCGTAAAATTACCAGAACCAAGTTCGTTAAATTTGGTGATTTCAAAATGAAAAACAAATGTAATAAATCTAAAGATGAATACTTAGAACTTCTCAAATGCGATTTTACAAATGAAGAGGTTAAAAAACGGTATGATGAAATTGCAGAAGATTTGTGCGACCAATTGAAAAGAATATATTTAAATCGCCTACCATGCAGATTAAATATTATTTATTTTTTTATAATTTTATTAATTGCGGTGATTTTAAGTTTTAAACTATCATTCAATGAAGAAACCATACAAAATGCTACTAGCAGCATATTCACCGCATTTATAGCACTTTTAGGTTTGTTAGGTGTGTTCTTTGTATTTAAAATTGATTCGCAGAGAAAAAGAATAAGTAATGGGATAAATAAAATGTGTGACTTAATTAAAGAGAAATACGATGAAAAATCTCCACAATATCAATATATAAATGAAAAAAGAGCCAAATACTCGACAAAGGAGTTGCTATATGATTTTAAGAAACAGTGTTATTTTTATAAAATCCCTGGGATGCTTGAATCTTGGATTTACACGCTTAATCAACTATATATAAGTCATGTAATCCGTGATTACTTCGTTCGTAACTTATGTCTCTTTACTTTTGTTATTATAATCTCTTTGATGCTGATGGTCGGATTTCCCTATGTTCTACTCCCATTTAATCGAGAAACATGGAATACTTTTTGGTTTATCTTTGATATTGAACTTGTGTTCATTTCTATTGTTTATGTATTTCATACTTTAATGGTAATGGTCAGACACATCTACAAAAAGGAAGATTTAAAGAAAATACATTACAGCGAAAGAGGAATAGGGCTGTTTAAGTGAATTCCTCTTTGATAAAGTTAGATTTTTGGACGTCATTATTGGGGTTCATCTTTCTCTAAACGGCTTCACACCCTCCCTCAGCACCCATGGCTCAACCGGGTTGACAAGCTCCGCAAAACTGAAGTGCTCGTGTTTAAAGTGATCGTCGGCTGAGTAGATTTTATCGACAACGCCTTTGACTGGGTAGGCAACCAAATAGTCGTATATGTGTATGTTCGACTCTGCGGCGTCTCTCAATGCCTCTTTAACCACGTCAAACTCCAGTGATTTTATAAAAAACTTTCCTGTTCCAAAATCTTTGATTATACCCTCCCTCGTCTCCTGGTCAACTCCAGACCGCCTCAGAACCTCTATTATCTCAGCTACCTGATAGGCGCTTATGGCAACCCTAATGTCTTTATTGGAAAGGAGCTCCTCAAGCGCATCTCTCGCCAGCGTGTGTATCCCGGCAAATTTCTCTTCCCTCGGCTTTACGAAGGCAAAATGCCAGATGTTTGTATCTATGAGCACGTAGCTATGCATCCTCCACAGCCTCTGCCTCTACCATATCCTCTATGCTCATCTCTCGCTTGGGCTTCTTAAGGTGCTCAAGGGTGTTGAGGGTCTCCGGCTGCACCGGTCGAATCCTGATTTCATCACCTACCACCACTACTTCACATTCGCCCTTTTCCGAGAGGTTCACCTTCTTCCTTACTTCCTTCGGCAGGTATATTTTTCCGGCAATCATTTTTACCTTCATTTTTACCATCATACATACCAAAATTTTTACCATGGAAAAAGCAAAACTCTCTGGGTGATATTTGGCTCGATGTTATCACTGTCCGATTAACTGGTGATTGTTATGGTTTCCACTGAGGAAGAAATAGAGGCTTTGCTGAGAATGAACATTATACCCATCGAGGGAAGATGTTCTTGCTGACGCGATCAGGGCGCTTCTTGAATCCAAGCCAAATCTCAAGATATAGATTGCCATTTGCCTGTACAAGAGGTGGAGGTTAGCCTCTGGCGTGCCTCTGAAATCTCGGGCATGAGCTTAGAGGAGTTTAAAGAGGTGCTCGCCAGCAGGGGGATAAAGATAGCCATGGGAGGCACTGTAGAGGAAAGCAGGTGAAGGTTAGAAAATGTCAGTGCAAGTAGGGGGAGGCGCTACCTAGGTGCTTGTGATTGTTGAAACAATTGATAGAGGAAATAGGTGCTGTCAACTTAAGCTATAAATGTGTAGTGGAGGCGTCCTTTTTGTTTG
>MTME02000035.1 GCA_002011115.2 Candidatus Pyrohabitans sp. JdFR-17 | reverse complement strand
TCTCCTCTGCCAGCGCTTCCAGGGTTTTCGCCACCTCAGGCTTGGAAAAAGCCTCCGGCAAGCTGGTGGTGAGCATTATCTCCACCTCTTTGCGAAGGCCGCGGCTGCGGAAAAACTCCTCTGCAAGAAAGGCGAAGCTGAGCGGCGCTCCGGGACACTTTATAGGCATGTCTGCGACGCTGATCACAAGCTTGCCCGAGGTGAAGCCGCGAAGCACCCGACTGAGCCTCTTCGCACCCCTGAGGGTATAGAACTCATGCGCATGCTTGTACAGCGCCCCGTGGAGACCCTCAACCTCCTCAAATGCGGGTCTGCATCCAGTGGCGATCACAAGCCAGTCGTAGCTCAGAACTCTGCCTCCAGCGATAACTTCCTTTTTATCAGGGTCGATTTTCTCCACCTCGCCCCGGAATAACTCCACACCCTTTGGCAGGAAATTAGCCACGGGCTTAGTACAGCCCTGCGCAGAGTATATTCCAAAGGGTATTAAAGTAAACCCGGGCTGGTACACATGCCTCGTACTTCTGTCGAGCAGGGTTATCCTAACCTCCTCTCCCACCAGCCTTGCCAGCTTATTTGCGAGGATTAATCCTCCTGTGCCCGCGCCAAGTATTAGAACTTCGTCCATTCTTAACCTCTTTCCACTTCAGAGAAGATAAACCTATCGCGACACGCCAGACAAAAAGGTCATTCTAGTGCCAATCCTGAGCGCCCCAAAATTGCAGATTTTAAAGAAAATGGAAATTGCATGAAAAAGATTTATGCTGTTATTTATTTTCGTTGATTATTAGGTGATGGGGTCCACTTAAACCGTCCCACGGAGCTAATGACTATAGGAGGCTGAATCTTGGAACAATCCACTAATTGCAGAATATTATCTCTTGAGCCCCACTTTTTCGTTGCATTGGGCGGTGTATTTTCAGTCTTTGGGGAGATAAAATGGAACCTTTGAGAATTGTGCAGATATCAGATACCCACTTTGGAGATGAACTCAAGCCGGACAAATTTAAGAGGGCTGTGAAGCAGATAAACGCCCTTGAGCCAGAGCTTGTGATTGTGAGTGGCGATATCACAACCTGGGGGATTCACAGGGAATTCAGAGATGCCTATGAGGCACTGGGCGATATTAAAGCGGAGCTTTTTGTGATACCCGGGAATCACGACGCAAGAAATGACGGGTTGAAATACTTCAGGCTTTACTTTGGCGATGTCAAGAAGTCCATAAAGCTGGACGACATGATTATCGTCGGGGTGAACTCCACCCTGCCCGATTCCGACGAGGGCTATATCGGCGAGGAGCAGATGCACTGGGTGGAGAAAAAGTTCAGAAATAGCTGCATAAACATGCTGGTGCTCCACCACCACGTCATACCGGTGCCCCACACAGGGAGAAATAGAAATGTGCTTATAGACGCAGGTGAGATTGTGGAGAGCCTGATGTTCCACTGTCACGGTGGCGTTGTCCTGTCAGGGCACAGGCATGTGCCATACTCAACAAAGCTACTCAGAACCCACATAATCCACGCAGGCACTTTAAGCTCCTATAAGGTGCTCATGCCGGACAACAACTACAACATAATAGAGTTCAATAAGGAGTTCATCAGACTCAAGCTCAGGTTTGTTGATCACGGCGAGGTAGACATAGGCAGATTCGCAATAAAGCACGGCATGCCCAGGGCAATCTCTGTATATCACAGCCTGAGTTCTACCAAGAGGGTGCTCTTTGTAGCCACAGATATAAAGCAGGCAAAAAATGCTGCCAGCATCTTTAATAAAATCTCTCCAGAGAACATGCACGCAAGTGTGGTCAGCACCCAGAACAAGAGACTGGCAGAGCTGCTCGCCGGTGCAGACTACGTGGTTGGCTTTGATGAGTTTAAAAATGCGGATGAAATCTGGAAGACAGGTATTAGTGAGAATGAAATTGAGAGAAAGGTCAGAGAGCTCGTAGAAAAGCTGCTGATGGAGGTTGAGACATAAATTGTCGCAAATCTGAAACTATCTCCCAGCGCGCGGACACTGCGAGTATTCACACTCGCTGCACTTTCCCCGTGCAGGCGTCACTGTGCTCTCTCCCTTAATAGCCTTCACAGCCCTGAAGGCCTCCTCCACCTTCTCGGCGTCGCCCTTCAACAGGAATGTCCTCGAGCCTTCACCGCCACCCACGCCGCCGGCACCAAGCGCCAGAGCCTCAACTCCAAAAAGAATCCTAAAAGCCTCTATCTCCGTAATCACATCTCCGGCGACAGGAAATATGCCCACAGGTATGCCTATGGAGCGGGAGATAACGTTAATTCCCGCCTCCTTTGAAACCTCATCTAGCGAACCCGGTACGAGCTTCTCCAGCGTAACTGGAATGATGAGATCAATACCCCTCGCCTTGGCGATGCCGTAGATGCCTGCTATTGTACCGCCCACGTCGCTGGCAAGCATAACCCCTGCGATGCCTCTCGCATCCACTGCATTGGCGCCCTTTATGAGCACATCCCCAGGCTTCATCCTCTCCACGACGGCGGTGATGCTTTCCTCTATCCTCTTCCCCCTCTCAATAACCACCTCTTTAAGGCGCAGCTCTTTTGGAACAACACAGGTGCCGAGAGCGTCTACGAATCCCGCGAGATACCGCCCTCTCTCCACCCTCTCGCCAAGAATCTCCTCAACCACATATGCGTTGGTGGTACCTAACCCTATTGCAACTATCCCTTCCTTAAGCGCCATCTTCACCTTCGGGTGCGCCGCCGTTGCCTTCGCCACTAAGCGCTTTGCCTCAGCTGAAGTAAGAGTAACCTGTGCTTTCATTAGATTTGCAACCTCCTTTTTATGTTCTCTCTGTGATGTAATCTATTCTGCATCCCGTATCTTCTGCCAGCTTCTTAACAGTCTCCAGAGCTTTCTCGCGTTCTTCTTTCGGACCAACGAGATAAAACCTCATTATGGATGGCATCTTCTCCTCTATTCCCGCCTTAAGTGCAGCAAAGCTTACTTCTACATGCATAACCTCAACATCGATGTCACGAAGCGCCTTTTCCAGCTCAAAAATCACCCCTTTTTCCAGAATATGCCCCACCATCCTTATCTCCGTCTTCGGCTCCAGCAAAATACCACCTCTAAAGTTTTATATCCCGCAGCTAAATATAATCCTTGCGCAGGTGTGAACATGCTAACCGCAGAGAAGGTGATGATTAAAGAGCCACTTACGATATTGCCAGAAGAAACCGTCGCTAGGGCGATGCTGACCATGACCGTTCGGGGCATAGGCGGCTTGCCCGTGGTAAGCGATGAGGGTGAGCTTCTGGGCATGATAACCCACCGCGATTTAATCCTCGTGGGCAGCGATGCCGAGCAGCTCAGGGTTAAGGATATAATGAGCACAAAGGTAATAGCTATTACGCCGGAAACGCCGGTAAAGAGAATCGCTGAGATAATGAGCAACACAGGTTTGCAGCGCTTACCCGTGGTGAAAGGAAATAAGCTGATAGGCTTGGTCACCCAGAGCTGCCTTATTCGCGTGCTGGCTGAGATATTGTGATTTTTAAGCGATAAGTTTAATACCCTGCGCAATCTTCCATAATAGCGATGAAGCTTTCAGTTGTCGTTCCCGCTTACAACGAGGAGAAGTACATTGAACCCTGCCTTCGTGCGATCCGCAACCAGAGTGTTGAGCTTGAGCTTGTGGTTGTGGACAACGCTAGTAGCGACGACACAGCGGCGATAGCCGAGGAGTATGCCGATGTAGTGGTGAGGGAAGATAGAAAGGGTGTCGCCTTCGCCCGAGAGCGCGGGTGGCGTTCAGCACACGGAGACGTGATAGCCTTTACTGACGCGGACACGATAGTGGCGCCAAACTGGACTGAGAAGATTATAGAGGCGATGCAGGGCAGAGCGATCGCAGCTTACGGTCCCGTTTACCTTAGCGACGGTCTCAGCCATGAGAAGCTTCTGGCAAAGTATGGCTTCACCAGCTTCCTTCTTCTCAACCACCTGCTCGGGATGCCCCACTTCTCAGGGCAGAACTTCGCTGTCAGAAGGGAAGCCCTGGAAAAGGTTGGAGGTTTTAACCTGAAGCTGAGAAGTGCCGAGGACGTGGACCTCTCCCGGAGGTTGAGCAAACTGGGAGAGATAAAGTTTATAAGAGACATGGTGGTATACACCTCCTCGAGGCGGCTGAGAAAGGGTTACCTTAAGTTCTTCTGGCACCACAGCGTTAATTATTTCTCCATGCTCCTCACAGGCACAACCAATAGGGACTTTGAGGATGTGAGATAATGAAGCCGAAGCTCTGCGTTGTCGCTGATACCTATCCGCCGAAGAAGGATGGGGTCATCACCTTCCTTCGCAGCGTGCTACCCATGCTTAAGGAGCACTATGATGTTACCCTCGTAGCCCCTCACTTTTCAGATGATAAGAACACCTTCCGCGGAGTAGAGTTGGTGCTCACCCCTTACATACCCCTCGAGCTGGCGAACTACTACCCCGCGCTGCCCAACGCTAAGCTGGCGGCAGCTATAAGGCGCTGCGATATTGTGCTGGTGAATGATCTCGCGCCTCTGGGAGCGGCGGCGATTACCATAGCCAGTGCCATGGGCAAGCCTATTGCAGTCTTCTGTCACCACGATGAGGCGACGATGCTCGCCAAGGCCTTCAAGCTGGATAGTCGCCGATTTGTGCCAGAGGGCAAGTTCAGGAGCATGGTGGATATAATAGTAAGGCGCTACTACAGCAAAGTGGACATCTTCTTCGTGGCAACCTCACGCTTTAAACATAAGCTCCTCCGCCTGGGCATACCGGAGGAGAAGATAGTCTTTGCCCCTTTTGCCATAGATACCACGCGCTTCAAGCCGGAGAACGGCTCAGAGATGAGGCGACGCTACGGCATCCCCTGCGATGCCAAAGTGGTGCTCTATCTTGGAAGGATGTCCCACGAGAAGAATGTGGAGACTATAATTAAGGCGATACCTCACATGGTTGAGGAGGAGCCAGATACTTACTTTGTTTTCGCCGGCGGAGGCGCGAGACTGGAGGAGTACAGAAAGCTCGCAGCAAAGGTGGCACCTCATGCTAACATAATCTTCACCGGCTGGGTGGAGTGGGAGGAAGCAGCGAAGTACTATGCCATGGGCGATGTTTTCGTCTTCCCCTCGCTGCACGAGGCTCAAGCTTTTGTTGCCATGGAAGCGATGGCATGCGAGCTTGCACTCGTCGTTAGCCGCGATCATGGCGAAGGGAGCTACTACCACGAGGGCGAGAACTGCCTCTTTGTGGACAACCCACTGGATGAGCGCGAGGTGGCTGAGAAGGTGCTCCTCCTTCTCAGGGATGAAAAGCTCAGGCGCAGACTTGGGAAGAACGCCAGGCAGAGTATGCTCGCCTACTCCTGGGAGAGCCACGTTGAGAAGCTCCTCCAGGGTCTTAGGCGAATAGAGCGCAAACATAAAATTCCGCGGAGGAAGCGGGTTAAGAGGATTCTGCTGAACAAGTACTTCACAGCGGGGGCGGTGCTCCTGCTGTGGGCGAGTAGGGGAAAGATAGGGATATGATAGTAACGCTAACCACCGACTTTGGAGCGAGTGAGTACGTGGGAGCGATGAAGGGGGTTATCCTCTCAATCGCCCCCGAGGCGAGAGTGGTGGACATTACGCATGGGATTAGGAGCTTCGACGTGCGTCACGCCGCCTACGTGGTTAAGAGTGTGTGCCCATACTTTCCCAGTGGCAGCATACATGTGGTTGTGGTTGATCCAGGCGTGGGCACCGCGAGGCGCGGCGTTGCGATTGAAACGCGGGATTACTACTACGTCGGCCCTGACAACGGCGTTTTCACCTTTGTTCGCAATATTAAGCGCGTGGTTGAGCTTAAGCTGGAGGCGAAGTCGAAAACCTTCCACGGAAGGGACATTTTCGCGCCAGTAGCTGCGAGACTCGCGAATGGCGAGGATATAACAAGCTTTGGTGAAGAGGTAGAAGATATAGTGAGGCTGCCCATCGCAGAGGCGAGGATTAGCAAAGGCTTCGTAACCGGCGAGGTTCTGTGTGTCGACGTCTTTGGCAACGTTATAACAAACATACCTCAAAGTCTGCTTACAAAAGCAAATATTAATTACGGTGATAGGATTCGTGTTAAACTGGAAGGTAGAGAGCTGGAGATGCCCTTCTTAGAAAGCTACGGCTTCGCTTCTCCGGGAGAGCTGCTCGCCCTTGTGGGAAGCGAAGGCTATCTCGAGATAGCTGTAAACCAGGGAAGAGCATCTGAAAGGCTCAGCTTAAAAGGTGGAGAAAAGGTGGAGATATGCGCGGTTTGCTGATTGGCAGGTTTCAACCCTTTCATTTGGGACACATCTACGTGATAAAGGAGATTGCAAAGGAAGTGGATGAGATAATCATAGGCATCGGCAGCGCTCAGAAAAGCCACTCGCTTGAGAATCCATTCACTGCGGGCGAGCGACTGATGATGATCTCGCGAAGCCTGTACGAGAACGGTATCCACAAGAACTACTACATAATACCCATTAACGACATCGACAACAACTCCCTCTGGGTGAGCCATGTTAAGAGCCTGACCCCGCCTTTCGATAAGGTTTACTCAGGCAATCCTCTGGTGAAGCGACTATTTAAGGAAGCGGGCAAGGAGGTTGCGACGCCGCCGCTGTTCAACCGCAAGGAGTATTCGGGCACTGAAATAAGGCGACGCATGCTCAATGGAGAACCATGGGAAGACCTCGTGCCTAGGGCGGTGGTCAAGGTTATAGAAGAAGTGAGAGGTGTGGAGAGGCTGCGCGACCTAGCGAAGAAGGATGTGCTGTGAGTAGCCAACATCCTATACACAATATCACGCTTTTTTGAAGGTAATATGTAGGTATCTCAGCGACTAACTCCACCTGCGTGACCTTTTGATGACAGTCTAAGAGCTGTCATATAAGTATGATTTTCTTCACTCTTTGTGTGAGTTTGAAAATTCCCGTGAACGGCGCCTCTTGCTTCGCCGTTTGAATATATCTCTCAGCTCTGTGTGAATAAAGCCTTTTTCCTCAATATCTGCGCGCTCCTCCTTTACGGTGAGCTTTATCACAACCACAAGGGCAAGAATGAAAAAGGTTGCCATAGCAAGGGTTAGCGGTGGTATTTCAAGCGCACCGGTGAGTATGACCTCCCTGAGTACCGCCACCAGCGCAATCTCTGCCATGAAGCTCACTGCAACCCGGTGCTCTTTGAGGTAAACTATGAGCATACGGTACGTCTCCACCAGTATCATAATGTAAAGAATCTCTGAAACAACACGCTTGAATTCGAAGGCATGGGAAATCTCAAAAATTATTCCCAAAAGTACCTTGATGCTTACATAAAAAACGATTAAAGAGAGAGCTATGATAATCAAATCCTGGATGGTCTCCAGGGTCTTTCTAAATACATCGTGCACCCTTCTGTAGAGTATTTGCTGTTCCTCTGTCATTTTCTCCCACCCAGCTTGGCTCTGGTCTTCTTAACCTCGCCGCCACGTATGAAGGTTATCTCTATCTCCTGCCCTATCTGCTTTGTGGAGATGATTTCAACCAGATCCTCCATCGACGAAACTCTCTCGCCGTCTATCTCAATGATTATGTCGCCGCCCATTGTGAGGATGTAGCCTCGGTAGATTACCTGCACCTCTCCTCCACGAAGCCCTGCTTTGTCCGCGGGGCTTCCTGGAACAACCTCAACAATCATGGCACCCTCTTTTACAGGAAGGTTGAATACACGGGCAAGTTCCTCGGTGACAGTAAGCCCGCTGATGCCCAGCCAGGGTCTGCGCTGAATCTCCCGGTCTTCTCTGATAATCTTCTCCATAATGATTTTAGCCTTATTTATAGGTATGGCAAAGCCTATGCCGATGCTACCTCCGCTGGTGGTGAGTATGGCAGTGTTTATGCCTATGACCTCACCGCGGGAGTTCACCAGAGGTCCGCCCGAATTGCCTGGATTAATAGAGGCGTCCGTCTGTATCAGCCCATGCATTATATAGCCCTGTTCGCTTTTTATACTCCTGTTGAGGGAGCTCACTATACCCATGGTAGCTGTGCGGTCAAGACCGAAGGGGTTACCTATCGCTATAACCAGGTCACCAACGCGCAGCGTGGAAGAGTCACCCAGGGGAGCAACCTCCAGGTTCTCAGGTGGGTTGAGGATTTTTATAACCGCTATGTCGTTGGCGGGATCGCTCCCTATCAGCTCCGCCTCATAGCTTTCCCCATTGCTTAGTGTTACCTCAATCTCGTCGGCATTCTCAATAACGTGATTGTTTGTGAGCACGTAACCGTCCTTGGTGACAACTATACCGGAGCCTGTTCCACGCTGGGGGATTACCTCAAAGAAGAAGCCTCGCCTGAGCACTGTCGAGGTTATGTGAACCACACTCGGCGATACCCTGTTGTAGGCCAGGTTTACAACATCATCGATTGAGCCAGTGATATTTACCACCGCGTACTTCTGCTCCACCTGGGGCGCAGGTCTTTCTGTGTACACCGAGGCAAAATAACCACCAGCTCCACCCGCGATAAGCGCCACAAGCAGATAAGAAATGATTTTTATTGCCTTTCCTGAACTCAATTTTCCCACCACCAGAGCAGAGAGAGTTAAGCTAAATGATACTTTTTCGTCATACTATAAAAACCCTTTTAGGCAGAGCACCATAACGAGGTCGGCATTTTTAGTAACAATATGTTACTAAAATTTTTGACCGTGTGAGGGTACACAGAATAGTATAGTAACAAAAGGTGACTAAAAGGAGGTGATTGGCATGTGGAGTAGAAGGAGGATATTTGATGATTTCTTCAGGGAGCTGGATGAGATAGACAGACTCTTCGACAGGATTTTCGAGTCAATGCGCTCCTGGCGTGGCATTGAGGGACTTGAGGGGCAGCCTCTCTACTGGGGATTCTCAGTGCGAGTAGGACCAAGCGGCGTACCTGAGATTCAGACCTTCGGCAATGTGGAGACTTCACCAACGCTGCGCGCAGGCGTTCGCGAGCCCTATGTGGAAACAATGGTGGACGAAAAGAACAGCGAACTCGTGGTCACGGCGGAGATTCCAGGCGTTACCAAGGAGGACATAAAAATCAACGCCACAGAGAGCAGCGTTGAGATAGAGGCAGAGCGAGATGACAGGAAGTACCGCAAGGTCGTTGCCCTCGATGCAGAGGTCGACCCGAGCACAGCTAAGGCAAGGTACAACAATGGCGTTCTTGAGATCAAGTTCAAGCTCAAGGCACCTCCCAAGAAAGGTGTTAACATAAAAGTTGAGTAAGGGGGTGGTTGGAATGATGCCAGCAGTGTGGGAGGAGATTCGCCGACTTGAGGACAGGATGGATCACCTCTTCCGCGAACTCATGAGCAGTTTCTCCCGTGCAGAGGAGCACTTCTCGACCATTGCGGGAGTGCGCAGCCCCTTCTGCGATGTGCAGGAGACTGACAAGGAGATAATCATAACCGCTGAGCTTCCTGGGGTTAGCAAGGAGGACATAAAGATAAACGCCACAGAGAGCAGCGTTGAGATAGAGGCAGAGGTAAAGCGAGAAGCTGAGGAGAAGAATAAAGGTCATCTCCGCAGTGAGAGGCAGTACTCCAAGTTCTACCGCTGCCTTGCTCTGCCAGCGGAGGTTGATCCCAGCAAAGCCAAGGCAACCTACAAGAACGGTGTGCTTGAGCTTCGCTTACCTAAGGTACATGCTGAAAAGAAAACCAGCATAAAAGTTGAGTAGTTTTTATTTCCTTTTCTCTTTCCACTGTTTGAGCATAGCCTCATGTCTGGGGCAGAGTTCTGGTTCTGAGAACTGGGCTTCTATGAGTTCTTCCTGCCAGTGGGCATTGTAGAGCCTGCATCGCTTTTCTTCGCAAAAAGCTTCGCCAAAGAGATGGTAAAACAACGCCTGCAACGCGTATCCTTTAAGCACCTCGCCGATTCGCGTGTCGCCATAATCTATAAATTTTTGTCTGAGCTTCTGCTTGAGCTGGGCTTCTGCGAGGGTATCTTCTCCGAGAAGGCGACGCTGGAGATAGAACTCCTGGGGCTTTGCAGGCGCTTCTACAATGCCCGAGGTGGAGATTATCGCCGGGTAGCCCAGAATAACAGCGCGCGCGTGGTAGCGCCTGTCGTCGGTATCGTAAGTCGCAAGGAGGCGAGAGGTTATCACCAGGTGGAGCTTCTCAAGGCTGATCTCACGCCTCGGGAGAAGGCTATGCATATAGCTCTGCAATGCGAAGCCGTCGTACAGCACGCCTCCCGCCTTTGCTTTGCCAGCAAGTACGCGCTGCTCATATTTAATCTCGCCGTACAGAGGTTCCTCCTGTACTACTGGATTAGCCGGATCGAAGATGCGCATTTTTGCTAGAGCTTTCGCCACATCTTCCAGGCTGTGTGAAAATCTCGAGAAGAAGCCCCCTCTTACCTCCACCCTTGCGCCCTTCTCCTCGAGGTACCCTGCTAAGTCAGAGAGGTCCAGTTCTTCTCCACTTAACTCCTCGTAGATAAAAATCTCCATCTTACTCTTTCTCAAGCATCTCCAGCGCAACCTCTGCGGCGCGCTTGCCCGAGAGAAGCATTGCTCCAAAGGTCGGGCCCATTCGTGGCAAGCCGTACACGGTGGAAACCGCCATGCCAGCGACGATTAAGCCGGGGTGAGCCTCGCCTGTGTGCTCAACCACGGCGTCTTCGCTGCGCTCCACCCACATGGCACCGTAGCCACGCACTTTCATTAGCCCTCTCCTCACGAGTGCGCTGACAACCTCTGCATCGTGACCGGTGGCATCTATAACCACCTTTGCCTGAAGAGACACAGGGTCAACGCAGGTTATCTCGCGAGGAAGCGCAGAGATAGGTGTCCAGTTGATCACAACGCCAGCGACGCGGTTACCTTCACGCAGCACCACATCGTCGACTTTGGTCATGTTGAGAATCCTCGCACCTGCATCGCAGGCGGCGGCGATAAGCTTTGAGCATGCATGCGGGCCGTCGGTTACGTAGAGACCCTTAACATACTCCTGGTAGGGCACCCCTATCTCATCCAGCACCTTTTCGCCAGGGGCGCGCACTGTAACCTTATTCATCAGATACCCGCCTATCCAGAAGCCTCCACCTAAGTAGTTGTTCCTCTCAATTATGAGGGTCTTCACACCCTTTGAGGCAAGCTCCTTGGCTGCGGTTAAGCCTGCGGGGCCACCACCAACTATTATAACATCACTTTCAGCATACTCGCTAAGCATGCGCGAGAATTCGCCAACTATTGCCTGAGTAACATCCTTCTCTTCTACCTTCTCGAAGATCATGGCTATCAACCTCTGAAGTTTACTCTACCCTAACCTGCACAGCAATATTAAAAGAAGTTTCAGGGGTCGGGTCGACCCCTTGTATAGCGGGGGGTCGATTTGAACGACCGCTCTCCGGGTTATGAGCCCGGCGGGATGGACCTGGCTACCCCACCCCGCTATGGTGCTGTTGCTATGATATGGGGCAGAGATTACCATCATTATCCAAATATATAATCTTTTCCCCTGCGATGGGGTTGTCGAAAAAATCTAGAAGTTACATATGAGTGGTACTCCGCCTTATGAT
>MTME02000034.1 GCA_002011115.2 Candidatus Pyrohabitans sp. JdFR-17 | reverse complement strand
CGGCAGAACCCAGGCGAAAGTTCTGGCATTGGCGAGAGATGTGGAGCGCGCCGGAGGGGTGAGGGTCAGCGCCAAGAGCCTCATTGAAGCAGACCTGCGCAGAGAGGTTTCTGAACATGAGATAGTGATACACGCAACACCTGTGGGCATGCATCCACGCTGCGAAGAGACGCTTCTCAGGGCGGAGCATCTCACCTCTCAGCCGGCGGTAATGGACATAGTTTACACCCCCAGAGAAACCCTGCTTTTGAAAGAGGCAAAAAAGGCGGGGTGCAGGGTTATAGATGGCGTGGGCATGCTGGTTCATCAGGGCGCTGAGGCGGAAAGAATCTGGCTTGGCGTGGAGCCTAGCATTGAAGCCATGCGCAGAGCTGTGTTAGAGGCACTTGGGAAGGAGGGATAGGGAAATCATGCAAAGCAAAGAGGCTGTTGTCCATCTTCTCTACTTTATTAAAGAAAAAGATGATGAAATTACGAATACCTGGCATGCTATAAAACAACTGCTCAAAGAAGGGAAGGAGGAGAGGATTTTTGAGGAGTACAATCAGTTAACTTTGTTGAGAGCCTTTCATGCCTCGAGGGCGACAGCCTCTATATACACTCGTGGTGATGTGGTTGTGCTCCAGATCCTCATATTATCCCCTGAGGAGGACATAAGTTTATCAAAAAGTCTGAAAGACGCCGCTTTGGAGGAGATGTCCCTATTTCTCGGCGAAACTGTCATTTTTATCTCAGAGGATAAGGAAAAGATAAAGAGGCTATATGGGGGGATTACCTGGAGGAGAAGTGAACTCCTGCAGGGAGAGCTTTACCTTCTGGAAAGAGAGAAGGACAGGGAGAGCTACCTTCTATTATCTCCTCTGCCAGAGCAGGACTTCTTCATTAAATTTGTTTATATTGACCTGCTGGGCAGGAAGATTTCCAGGGAGGCGGAGCTTTTTCTTGAACAGCATCAGGCAATAAGGCTGAAGAGGAAGGAGCTTGAAAGGGACGCCTCAAAGCTCCTGGGTGAGAAGTGCCCCGACCTGGAGGCTTTTGAAAAGGTTGTTGAAAAGCTGAGCTTCATTTACATTGAGCTTGCCCAGTACCTAGAGTGGGTGAGCTCAACAATAACAACACTGAGAGATGATATACATGAGCTTGAGGAGGAGATTAAGAGCTTGATAACAGGCGAGGATGAGATTTTTTCAGAGAGCCTAAATAGCTACGCCTATGCTCTTGATGTTTTAATGTACGAGAGGGAGAATTTCATCCTAGCTCAGGAAAAGGTGAAGAACGCCATAGATGTGATTAGAATGAAGATTTCAATTGAAAGGGGCAGAGAAACAATAGAACTGCAGCATGAGAGCATCTCCCTCCAGGTGGCCGCGGGCTTCATCGAGTTTATTGTTGTGTTCTACTACACCCTCAACTCATGGAAGATTCTCGCAGGAAAAGTCTTCTCCACCCTTTCACCGGGGGTTATTCTGATAACTTTGACAGCCTTCTCCTCGTCGGTGGTGCTCTTCACCCATGCGGTTGCCGCCGCGCGAAAGGAGAAAAAGAGGTTTACCTCTGAGATGGCAGCCTCGCTGGGGTTAATTCTCCTCTTCACCTCGCTGATGTTCCTCTTAACCCTCAAAAGCCTTTGAGCAATTTCAGCGTCTTTAGCCTCTCCCTGAGAAGCTGCTCGTGCCTCTCCTCATCCTTGACCAGCTGCTCAAAGAAAACCTTGGTCTCCGGATCCTTTGCCTCCTGCGCCGCCCTCCTGTAGCGCTCCTGGGAGCCCTTCTCGCTCTCTATCGCCTCTTCCACTATACGCAGAAGCTCGTCGCTCACGTTACCACCAGAGAACCTTTTTAGAGAGAGTATTGGCTAACATCTTGAAGTGGTCTTAAATCTTCACCGTCTCTAAGTCTCCAGGCACGAGTATGCTGTCAAAAATCTCCCTGGCTTTTTCAACTTCATCTTTGCTGAGCCCACGCCAGAGATGCACCAGCGCCAAAAGCTTAACCTTCGCTTTCTTTGCAAGCTGCGCCGCAAGCACAGGCGAAGAATGCGTGGCAGCACCACTTCCGTAAGCCTCAGCCACCAGGAGGTCTGAGCCGGAGGCAAGCTTAACAAGCCCTTCGGTGGGTGCTCCATCACCCGCATAGGTTAGCTTTTTCTTCCTCCTCTTAACTGAAATTGCGAGCGCTGCCAGCGAATGCTGCGTTAGTGCAAACTCAAACTCATAGCCATGTAGCCTAACCTTCTCCCCTGCCTCAACAAAGTTAACCTCATATGGAAGCTCCTCCAAGCTCTTGCGGTAGGAGAGGTAGAGAAGCTCTTGGGTAACTCTGGTAAGCCCCTCTGGACCGAGAAGGGTTAGAGACTCCTCTCTGCCATCTTCTCGCGCTGCAAGAAGAAGCGCTGGCAAGCCCAAAAAGTGGTCTCCGTGGAAATGGCTGATAAACACCAGCTTGATCTTAGCCAGATCTGCACCAAGCTTTCTGAGCTGGAGCAGAGCGTGGGGTCCGCATTCCAGGAGAAGTTCGCGATTTACGAGCAGCGCTGTGTTAGCGCTCGCCCCGAAAGCCTCGCCCACACCGAGAAAAGCGACCTCCATCATTACACCCACACGCTGTCCTCGCCGTGGTAGTTGAGCTTGAGCACAAGCAGCTCAAAAGCTTCGCCGCTTGCCCTGTTGTCCACCGAATGTATATCTCCAGGACGGCACACATAAGCTTCTCCCTGCTTAGCTTCGTAAACCTCCTCACCTATTCTCAGCTTTGCCTTTCCACGGAGGATGTAGTAAAACTCCGTCTGTCGCTTGTGGTAATGCTCCCCTACCGCCTTTCCTGCTGGCACCTGCACAACCTGCACAAGGATGCCCTCTCCAAGCTCTCCCTGAGTGAGAATACGCTTTCTGTAACTTCCCCTGTCAATCCAGCCTCTACGCTCGAGTTTCATCTCCCCGATGTTTCTTTGGCTTTTTGTTTAAGTGCATGCTTTATCGGAGGTGTCATCGTTACTGGCTTCTCTTTTATAAGCCCGTCGGGCTTATAGTACAGGATGAGCAACATGAGCACCCCAAAGAGAATGTATTCAAGCCACGTTGCCTCGAAGGGAAGGTGCAGCGTAGACTTTATTTCAAACTTGTAAACAATAAGTAGCACCTTTACAATGACAAAAGAAAACACACCAAGGACAACGCCTCTGTTATTTCCCATGCCCCCCAGCAGCAGCATGAGGAATGGGAAGAATGTCCAATCAACTCTGAAGAATGTGGAGGCTATGACGTTAACGCTGTAAAGGGAGTAAAAGGCTCCTGCTAATGCCGCGATAGCAGAGCCAAGTGCTACAGTTTTTATCCTCAGCACAAGTATGTTCTTTCCAAAAGCCTTAACCACATCCTCATTCTCCCTCATAGCCTTTAAAAGCCTGCCGTAGGGCGAGGTGAGGAGCCTCTCCACAAAGAGGTATACCAGCAGGGCAATGCCCACGCCGAGTAGGGCGAACGCCAAAAACCTCCTCTCTCCGGGCACGAAGGCGAGCACATCCGGAATACTGACGCCGTAGTATCCTCCTATAATGGAAGTGTTGTAGTTTGAGACCAGGAATAAAACCTCGCTTATCGCTAGGAGGGTTATCGCAAGGTAGTCTTGGCGAAGCTTTGCACTGGGAAGAATAAACAGGGCGCCGGTAACAGCGCCCATAAGCGCCGCTATCAACAAACACAAAACAAGAATACCCAGCCCAAGCAGGGGATTTTGTGAGATCATCGCATTTACTGTACTCTTGAGAGTTCCGCTTGTCTCTATAATTCCTCTCCCCTCGATTCCCAATAGCAGGATGAGAATCCTGTTAACCACTCCTCCAACTGCTATGGCACCAATGAGAACAGCTAAAGCGCGACCAAAATTTGGTATCCCGGCATAACCGTACTCTATGTTAAGGCTTAAAGCCACTATTAGATAGATGGAAAACCAGAGGATTATGTTTAGGAGGAGATACTCCTGCGCCATGTCCTTTTCCTCCAAATTTCCAGCCCTGCGATTCCCTTGGGGCTGACTATTAAGGCGATTATAAGTACTATGAGGGAAACAACCTTGCTATATAGCAGTATAGAGGGACCCAGCGGCTTTGAAAGGTAGAAGGTTATTAGCGATTCAGACATCCCTATAATATAACCTCCAATCAAGGCTCCGTATATGCTTCCCAGCCCTCCAACTATGCTTGCGGCAAAAATTGAAACTATTATTATCGCCCCCGTTGCGGGAACAATCTCCTGACGGAAGGGAAGCAGACTCCCAGCCACCGCGGCGAGGGAGCCAGAGAGAAACCAAGAAAAGAGGCGGGTGTATTCCACGTTTACCCCCATTATCTCGGCAAGGGCAGGATTTTCCATGGAGGCGCGCAGAGCTATTCCAAATTTAGTCTTATAAAGGAGTAGAAACAATGCAAAAAGGATAAGGAGAATGACTGCGCTTGAAACCACGAGTATTGCGTCTAAACCGCCGAGCTTAAAGTCCAGCGGCGTAAAAATGAACTTTTTTGTTCCCTTGCCCGTCAGTTCAGCCAGAGTGTCAGAGTAGGCTCCAAGAAATCCAAGGAGAATTAAGTCAACGGCAAGGGTTGCTATCATCAGCGTTACCACCATTGCCTCCTTTCTAATCATAGGTTTTAGTACTAGGGTATAGATTGCAATTCCAAGGCCTCCTCCGAGGATAAAGGATACGGGAAGAGAATAGTACGGGTGGATGTTGAAGAGGAGCCAGAGGGACAGGGAGATGAAAGACCCAAAAATTGCCATGCTTCCCTGAGCAAAATTTGGCACGCCGGTGGTTATGTAGGTTATTGTTAAACCAATTGCGAGCAGAACTATGAGATTGGAGTAAACAACTGCTCCTTCCAAAACAGCCATGGGTACCTCATCGACCTTAAAGTTTATATACTTTATCTTAAAACAAGAATGGTGGTGACAGCTTGAATTCTAAAATAGGAGGTATAGACTATGAGCAGGGGATGGTTTAGATATTTTGGAGTTATACTAATTGTAGCGATTCTATTTTCGGGATGCGCGCAGCCAGCAGAGAAGCCGGCAGAGAAAGCCACCCCGGCACCTGCAGAAAAACCTAAAGAAACGGCTGCTCCTGCAGCACCTAAAGAGGTGAATATTCCCTTAGGAGTGTTGGTTGACCTCTCTGGGCCATTGACAACATATGGTGAAGACATTAAAACCACAGTCACCATTGCCAGTGAGAAAATAAACGATTACTTTGAAAAATCTGGCAAGCCATACAGGGTAAAGCTGTATGTAGAAGACACGAAGGTCGACCCGAAGATAGCACTGGACAAGGTAATGGCTCTCCACAGCAAGGGTGTTAAGCTCATTGTTGGTCCAATGGGCAGTGGAGAGGTGAAAAACGTCATTGAGTATGTGAGATCAAACAAGATAATAATTGCCTCGCCTTCTTCAACAGCGGACCCCAAGTATATTGGTGTCACCTCGCCTGAGGAAAAGAAGTATGTATTCCGTTTCGTTGCTACAGACTCCTTCCAGACAAAAGCCATTGCCAAGCTTGCTCAGGAGCTCGGGGTTAAGGCCGTGGTAATAACCTACATTGGCAACGCCTGGGGTAAAGGCTTGGATGAGTTCGGAAAGTCAGAATTTGAAAAGCTGGGGATAGAGGTTAGGAGTTCTGTCGAGTATCCCGACCCACCACCCGCTGACTTTACGCCCTACATAGCCACTTTGGAAGATGCGGTAAATGACCTCCTCAAGAGCTACAGCCAGGATGAGATTGCAGTGGTGACTTTCAGCTACGAGGAAGTCGCGACGATGCTGGCACAGGTCAAGAGCGACTCTGTGCTGCTCAGTGTGAAGTGGATAGGCTGCGATGGCACTGCTAAGAGCAAGAAGGTTATTGAAGATGTACCTGACAAGGCGAATAAGGTAATGCTCTACAGCACAGTGTCAGAAACAAGGGGCGGAAAAGCATACGATGAGCTCAGCAAGATCTATGCGGAGCGTACCGGCGGCAAGACTCCAATCAGCTATGGATTGAACGCTTACGACGCCGCCTGGGTCTTAGCCCTGTCGTTTGCTGAAGTTTACGACAAGCAGGGTAAATACGACGCCGATGCCATGGCTGAGACCATCCCAAGCGTTGCTGAGAAATACAGCAATGGCGAGTATGGCGTAGAGCCTGTGAGCGGCATGGTTAAGTTCGATGAGTACAATGACAGAGTCGGTTCTGAGTACAGAATCTACGCAGTTAAGGAGGGAAGCTGGACTGAAGTTGGAGTATGGAAATTCGCAACCAACTCCATCGAGTGGAGCTAGTGCACTGGTTACGCAGAGACTTACAAAAAACTTCGGTGGACTCAGAGCCCTAGACGGGGTGAGCATAGATGTAGCCAAGGGAAGCATAACCCTTGTGATCGGACCCAACGGAAGCGGCAAAACTACGCTGATAAACGTGGTTACAGGGTTTCTCAGCGCCGACGATGGTAAAGTAGTCTTTGAGGGCAGAGACATAACAAACAAACCACCCCACGAGATATTCCAGATGGGGGTTGTCAGGACATTCCAGAACCCCCATCCCCTTAAAAAATTAGCAGTTCTTGAAAACCTGCTAATAGCAGAACCCGGCTACGGAGAGAGTGTTCTTCAGAGCTTTACCAGAAGATGGATCGACAAAGAGGAAAGGCTGGTCAAAAAAGCCTTTGATATTTTAAATTTTTTGGGGATAGAACACCTCTGGGACGAGCAGGCGATGAATCTCAGTGGTGGTCAGCTTAGACTCCTTGAGATAGGCAGGGCTTTGATGTGTGATGCCAAACTGATTATTATGGACGAACCCATAGCTGGCGTAGCACCTGCCCTGTCCCACAGCATTCTCAAAAAACTTAAAGAGCTTACAAAAAGTGGTATTTCCTTCCTTATCGTGGAGCACAGGCTGGATATAATCCTAGACTATGTAGACTGGGTCTACGTCATGGCAAACGGAAGAATTGTTGCAGAGGGTAAAAGTGACGAAATACTTAAAAATCCAAAAGTTATCGAGGTGTATCTGGGTGCTCAGGGCTAAGAATCTTTCTGCAGGGTACAAGGAGCTTCACATACTCTTCGACATAAACGCCAAAGTGGAGAAGGGCAGGATAACAACCATAGCAGGCCCTAACGGCAGTGGCAAGAGCACCTTTTTAAAGTCTCTGTTTGGTTTGGCTACTATTCATTCAGGCAAAGTGGTCTACAAGGGAAGGGATATAACGCCCACTCCCCCTCATGACAGAACCAAGATGGGCATTGCATACCTGCCTCAGGTTGAGAATGTTTTTACAAATCTCACTGTTGAAGAGAACCTTAAAATAGCTGGCTACACCTTGGAAAATGGGGAATATGAAGACAGGAGAGAGCTTGCCCTTAGTGTCTTTCCAGAACTGGAGAAAAGGCTTAAACAGAAGGCTGGCACTCTTAGCGGGGGGGAGAGGCAGTTTTTAGCCATTGCCACTGCCTTAATAAGGAAGGCGGAACTTCTAATGCTCGACGAACCCACTGCAATGCTCTCGCCAAAGTTTGCAAACAATATTTTTGACAAAATACTGGATTTGAAAGACAAACTCGGGCTCACAATACTCCTTGTTGAGCAGAATATTAAAAAGGCACTGGAAATAAGCGACGACGCCTACATGCTCGCCAGCGGTAGGGTTGTTTTTGAGGGCAAAGCTGAGGAGCTACTGGAGCATGAGAAATTTGGGGAGTTTTGTATAGGAGTATGATTCTGAGAAACCGCCGCATGGTTAAGCCTTTTATTACAAAGGACGGCTCCGAGGTTTGCGAGCTTCTCCATCCGAAAAATTCCAGAGTGCGGAGACTGAGCATCGCCGAAGCAAGGGTGAAGCCGGGAAGCGCAACCAAAGAGCACTTCCACCGCACCAGCGAGGAGGTGTACTACATCCTCAGCGGGGAGGGAGAGATGTACATCAACGAAGAAAAAGCCTATGTGCAGGCTGGAGATGTGGTGCTTATTCCAGCAGGAGCGAGGCATTATGTAGTGAACAAAGGCAAAGAGGAGCTCGTTATACTCTGCGCCTCTTCTCCGCCATACTCGCATGAGGATACGGAGCTGGTTACGCCTGCCCAATCCTCTTCAGCACATAGCTCGGGAGATTCTTGAGGCTGAACATGAGGGCACGCCGGAGTATTACCCTCGGCTTTGGCTCGCTCCCGCCAAGGGCAGAGATGACGCTGAAAAGTACATCGCTGTTCTTAAAGAGGTGGTAGGAAAAGTCCATGTTGAAGTAGAAGAGCCTCCCCAGGTAGAGCATCGCTCTGAGGTCTGGCAGAAGCTCGCGGTCGCAGAAGCTCTGATAGGCAAGCAGACTCTTCTCTTTGCCGTTGAGCACTTCGCTCACAAACTGCGCCGCTTTTATGCCCGAGAGGGCGGCATGGTAAGTGCCCTCACCCGAGAGGGGATCCACGAAGCCGGCAGCATCGCCTGCGAGGGCGGCACGCGGAGCGGCGACTTTGCGCCTTATGCCGCCCATGGGTATGAGGTGCGCCTTCGCTGGAGGAAGCGCTGAAGCGTCCACATACGGAAGCGTTGAGGCGAAGCTTTCAAGGCGGGAGACGATGCTCTCCCCCAGGCGAGAGGCAAGCTCTGCAACGCCTATGGTGGCACCTTCACGTTTGGGAAAGGCCCAAGTGTAGGAGAAGCTCGCATGCCCAAAGTGGATCTCCATGGCATCCAAGCTCAGCCAAGGAACCTCATACTCTGCTGCCACGCCGAGCTCGCGTGAGGGAAACCTCCATCCGAAGAGGTGCTTTCTCACGATGCTGCTCACGCCATCGCAGCCTATCACAAAGCGTGAGCTAATTTCACCATGCTCCGTCTCAAGAAGGCACTTACCATGCTCCAGCTTTATTCCCTTAACCCGCGTGGCGTCCCTAATCTCGGCGCCTGCACGCTCGGCTTCCTTCGCTAAGGCGTAGTCGAGGACATCTCGGTAAGTGGTGAGGATATTGCCTCTCGCTACGTCTATCTCCCTTTCTGCGCCGGGTATCTTCACCTTAACCTTCCTGACCTCGTGGAACAGCTTTGTCGGGAGCCTTATCCCCTCGCCAGCTAGAAGCTCCATTGTTTTGCGCGTCACAGCGCCGCCGCACAGCTTGTACCTGGGCAGCGCCTCTTTCTCAAGCAGTACAACGCTAAGCCCGCGTTTCGCCGCCGCAAAGGCTGCGCACGAGCCGGCGACGCCTGCGCCAACCACAGCCACGTCGTAGAGCATGGAAAGGCTTAATACTTCCCAGAATAAATTTGCTTCGATGATTAAGAGGTATACAATAAGAACCAGGAAAGAGGTGGAGCTCATCGACATTACCAGAGAAGTCGCTGAGGCGGTTGCCGAGGCTAAGGTGGAGCAGGGCTTAGCCAGCGTTTACACGAAGCACACCACAACGGCGATATTCATAAACGAGGCAGAGAGTGGCCTGCTCCAGGATTACCTCGCACTTCTTGAAAAGCTAGCTCCGCCGCGAGCAGGCTATGCCCATGATCGCATAGATAGCAATGCCCATGCCCACCTGCGCAGCATGCTCCTGGGGTGCAGCGTGGCTATACCTGTGGTAGACTCACGCTTAGCTCTGGGCACCTGGCAGCGGGTGCTCTTTGCTGAGTTAGACGGACCGCGCGAGAGGAGCTTTTTGGTCAGCGTTGTAAAGGCTTGAGCATAGAGAAGCTTAAAAAGGGTAAAGAGGAGTTATATCTGAGCATCATGCCAACAAAGGTGATACGCGACCCGATTCATGGAGATATCTTCCTCACAGAGCTTGAGCTCAGGATAATAGACACCCCTGAGTTCCAGAGGCTGCGCAGGATAAAGCAGCTCGGAATGACATACCTGGTTTATCCCAGTGCCAACCACACGCGGTTTGAGCACTCTATTGGCGCGCTTCACCTAGCGGGGAGGCTTGCCTCCAGGTTGGGGCTGAGTGAGGAGGAGACGACGCTAGTGCGCATAGCCTCGCTCCTCCACGACCTTGGCCACGGACCGCTTTCCCACACAAGCGAAGAGCTTCTTGCGCGGTACCTCAACACTTCGCACGAGAGCATAACCACTGAGACGATAAAGAACTCCAGCGTTGCAGAGGTGCTCACCGAGGCTGGGATTAAACCCGAGCGCATAGTGGAGATAATCTCAGGCAAGGCGAGCTACCTGAGCAGGATGGTGAGCGGGGAGTTCGACATTGACCGCATGGATTACCTTGTTAGGGATGCCCACCACACAGGTGTGGGCTACGGCATTATAGACCTGGACAGGCTGATAAATACTATAGAAATTAAGGACAGCCTGCTGGTGGTGAATGAGCGCGGATTGCGCGCCGTGGAGGGCTTACTCGTAGCGAGATTTCTCATGATACCCACAGTTTATCTGCACCACGCTTCGCGAATAGCTGACGCCATGTTTTTGAAGGCAACGGAGGTGGCGATTGAGCAGGGGGAGCTTGACTTTGAGGAGTTAATAAAGATGGATGATTACCAAGTGATGAGCTTCTTCCGCACAGCTCAGGGATATGTTAAGGAAATAGGAGAGCGCTTTGACCAGCGCAGGCTCTTCAAGAAGGTTATTGTTAAGGGGTGGCACGACCTTTCCCCAAGTCTGCGCGAGCGCATTCTTGGGCTTCGCCAGGATGTGAAGAAGCTCTCCCGCATAGAGAGGGAGCTTGCTGAGGACGCGAAGGTGGAGTACGGCTATGTCCTGCTGGACGTGCCACCTGAGCCGAGCTATCGAGAGCTCGATGCGTTAATCGCTCAGGATGGCGAGGTTAAGCGCATCGAGGAGATCTCCCCCCTCGTGGGCGTGCTAAAGGTTGCGCAGAAGAGCCACTGGAGCCTGGGCATTTATGCGCCCAGGGAGTATCTAGAACGGGTAAAGCGAGTGGCAGCCAACCTGGAGAGCTATGTTGATTAACTGTATCAAGTGTTGCATACCCGAGGTCTCGGGGATCTAAAGGTGGGAAAGGAAGCTGGCTACGAGGTCAGGGTGATTTCAGAGCCTCTTACGGAGAAGGAGCTACACAGGGCAAGGGTTTACCTGCTCGCGGGTCCTATGGGTGAGCTCAGCAAGGAGGAGCGTGCCGCGGTGAGAAGCTTCGTGGAGCGTGGGGGCAAGGTTATTGTGCTGGTGCACATCGCTTCGCCGCTGAGGGAATTTCTGGAGGAGTACAACATCACCCTGGGCTGGGTTCTTGCTGAGAGGGAAAACACCCTCGGCAGGGCTCACAATTTCGTGGTTAGGAACATAGGCGAAGGGGAGCTTTTCGAAGCCGTGGAGTCGCTTTCATTCTACGGCGCTTTCTCTGTGCGCGCGCCCGAGAGCTATGCCTTCACTTCCCCAAGAGCATGGGAGGACCTGAACCTCAACGGAGCTTGGGAAGAGAGTGAGCCTCGGGGCAAGTTTGCGCTCATTGGTATGGCGAAATATGGAAAGGGCTACGTCCTGGTTATAGGCGACGACGCAACCTTGGCGAACCGCTTCATAGGCGAGGAGGACAACTATAAACTTGCCAGGAATCTCGCGGAGTGGGGGCTCAGGTGAAGAAGTCTTTTATGCTTTTCTGCTCCACGCTCTCGTCGATAAATATGCTCTCAATGCTCATGCGCAGTATCTTAACGCGCTGCTTCAGGT
>MTME02000033.1 GCA_002011115.2 Candidatus Pyrohabitans sp. JdFR-17 | reverse complement strand
GCGAAAGGCGCCTTGCTAAGCGGTGAAGGTCGTAGAAAAAGGGCACCTCAAGCTCATCTGCTATTGTTACAAGCACCTTCTGGGTTCGCCTGTCTTCCAGGTAGGCAGCCTCCTCCGCCGCCTTTCTTACGAGAGAAGCGTCCTTAAGCTCCCCCAGCCACATTGCACCAGCTATGGAATAGCTCTCGCCGCATACGCATTTTTTCTGCGAAGGCAAAGGCGAAAGCTCAACCTCTCGCCTTCCACAAGAAGTGCAGTAGTGGAGGTACCCCAGCTTCGCCAGCGCCTCGTCGGCTCGCCTTCTACCGGAACGAAGCGCTACGATGGCGCGAAAGTAGTGGTCTGTAGCGTGGGCTAGGAGCACTCGTGTGCCCCGCCGCAGCTTAGCTGCTTCGCGCGCTATGGCTGCGATGAGTATGCGCAGCCCCACCTCCTTGCACAGCTCGCCTCTAATTGGAATGGAGAAGTACTTTCTAAAGCACGCCTTCGGGTAAACACCGCACAGCGGCGCTGTATCCGTCGCCGTAACCGCCAGGTAGCCCCGAGGGGGAAGCGCAAGAATGGCATTGTGCAGGAAGGGCACAGGCGTACCAAAGGGGTCGATGTCTATGAAGTTGAAGCTCCCGCGGTGAGAGACAAGAAAGAGGTTCGCCTCGCTTTGCGACACGCCAACGCTGAGCTGGTTTAGCTGTGCATTTTTCTTTATAAGCTCTACGGCGCTCTCGCTCCCGTCGTTGAGGTGTACCTCCGCCTTAGCTTCCTTAGCTATGCGCAGCCCCTTCGCACCGCTGGCAGCGAGAAGGTCCAGAAATTGAATGCTCTCCCCACCTGCGAGAAGCGCTCTAACTAAGGCGCAGGTTATATCGCGATTGAGCTTCATCCTGGGGTTGAAAAAAACTGGGGGGAGAGCCTTCTTTATCTCCTGGGGCGAGGCAAGGCTGCGCTCTGGTACGAGCAGCCTTGTGCTCCCCTCGACAATCTCAGCGAACATGCTCAGAGCTTCATCATCTCTCTAAGTTTGCGCCCAACCTCCTCGATTGGATGCTCCTTCTCCTTTGCGCGGAGGCTGTTGAGCACAGGTAAGCCGGCGCGGTTCTCCAGAATCCATTCCCTCGCAAACTCTCCGCTCTGAATCTCCCTAAGAATCTTTTTCATCTCCTGCTTTACCTCTGGCTTTATTATGCGCTTGCCACGGGTACGCCCGCCGTACTCTGCGGTGTTGGAAACGCGGCGCCACATACCCTCGATACCCTCGCGGTAGTACAGGTCGACGATGAGCTTGAGCTCGTGCAGGCACTCAAAGTACGCCACCTCGGGCTGGTAGCCCGCTTCCACAAGCGTCTCGAATGCGGCTTTGACTAGCTCGGCACTCCCTCCGCACAGGTCAACCTGCTCCCCGAACAGGTCCGTTTCTGTTTCCTCCGCAAAGGTGGTCTCAAGTACGCCAACGCGGGTTGCGCCATTTGCCTTGGCAAGGGCAAGGGCGCGCTCCTTAGCTTTGCCGGTGTAGTCCTGCTCCACCGCAATGAGCGCCGGCACGCCGGAGCCGCGTTCATACTCCCGTCTCACCATGGCCCCAGGCCCCTTGGGAGCCATCATTATCACATCCACATTGCTGGGCGGCACAATTTGCGAGAAGCGGATGTTGAAGCCGTGGGAGAAGCTCAGGGCATTGCCCTCCTCGAGGTTGGCATGGATGTACTTCCTGTATACCTCCGGCTGAGCTTCGTCGGGGATGAGCATGTGCACAATTGTGCCCCGCTTGGCGGCTTCATCTATTGGCAAAACCTCAAAGCCATCGCGGGATGCGCGCTCCCAGGATGCGCCGCCTTCGCGCAGGCCAAGAACAACCTCTAAGCCCGAGTCGCGAAAGTTCTGCGCCTGCGCGGAGCCCTGAATCCCATAACCTATAACAGCAATGGTCTCTCCTTTCAAAACATCAAGGTCTACATCCTTGTCATAGTATATCCTCGCCAATTACATCACCTCGAAGTGTAATCGCCCTAAAAATATTTAAATAATTCGTCGAAATAGGGGCGCCGCACCCGCCCCTATTACTCCTTCCTTACCGATATAGAGGCCCCACACCCCTCAGCAGCCCCGGAGAGATTATCGAGAGTTGCAAGACTTAACTCAATCTATGTTTGGCTGGAATTGCTTGTAGGTTTTAAATAAAGGTCGCCTTAAGCTTCGCTTAACCCTCTTCCAAGAGGCGCTCCACCTCTTCCTGAAGAACCCGTTTGCGCAGCTCAATATCCAGCCACTTCTCAACGAGACTCTCCTCTCTCCTCATCGCAACTAACTTCCTCTCATGCTATATAAACCTTTCTATTAGTGAAATGTTACTTTCACTTGTAATAGCAATTGGTTATATACATGAAATTTATTTCACATAAAGTGGTGAGCGAGGACATCTTCAGACTCCTGGGAAAGAAAGGGGTAATTGAACTCCTGTACAGTCTCGAAGAGAGGAGGAGAAAGTACAAGGAGCTTGAGGAGATTATAGGAAATCCCTCCACCACCGCTAGAAGATTAAAAAGTCTTGAAAAACACGGGCTAATAAAGAGAGAGGTCTCTTCTGAGAAGTACCGCCCCGTCTACTACTCCCTGACAAATAAGGGTAGAAAGCTTCTTTTTGTTGTGAGACAGGTAAGGGAGAGTTATAACGAAACCTAAGCCAAGCTATAAATATGAGGGAAAATTTAAATTAAATTTGGATAGCAATGCCAGCGGTGAGTGTGGTCAGGGATTCAAAACCCAATGTTAAGAAAGCACTTGAGTACATCGGCTTTGAGCCTGAGGAATGCGAAACCCTAGTGATAAAACCCCACCTGTGTAGCGATAAGCCATGGTATACCGGCGCCACCACTGACCCGAGAATCCTAGAGCAGCTCTTTAAGCTCTACGAGGGCTTGGCTAGCGAGATTTATGTCGTAGAAAGCGATGGTTATTCAGGGAGTGCAGACGACGTTGCGAAGGCTCTGGGGATTAAAGAGCTGTGCGAATTCTACGACGCGAAGTGGGTCAATCTTTCGCGGGACATCCTCATACCCGTAGAGAGGGACTTCCTCGCTCTGGAAAACCCCTTCCCAACCCCGCGCACTCTGCTCAAGGCTGACCTGGTAATCAATGTGCCAAAGATGAAGACCCACAGCATGCTAATGGTAAGCCTAGGTTTAGCGAATATGTTCAGAATAGTGCCGCGCAGGAAGGAGATATACTATCCGAAGATCTCAGAGGCGATATGCGACGTGCTCATGATTCGCTCTCCTGAGCTGACCATCCTCGACGCAGGAATAGCCATGGAGGGGGATGGACCCCTGAGAGGCACAGCAAAGCGCATGGGGCTGACGCTGGCGAGTCGTGACCCCGTAGCTCTCGATACCATAGCCTGCAGAATAATGGGGATCAACCCCATACACGTGGAGCACATAGTCAAAGCTGGCTATTACGGCTTTGGTGAGTATGCAGAAAAGCGCATCTCAGTGCGCGGCGAGAGCATTGAAAACATCAGGGAGAGGTTTCGCGTACCTTAAAGCTCTACAAGCGCCACCACCTGCGGGAGCTCAGGTATAGCCACGCTTTCTACCTCTGCCCCGGCAAGGGATATTGCTTTTCTCACCTCTTTTATATGCTCTTCTCTGAGCTCGTAACTTTTCCCTTCTAAGCTGAAGCGGTGCACACCCTCGTTCGCGATTGCCTGCGCCACAGCTTCAGCGTTGGAGCGCATGTAGGCTACGACCTTGCTGGCGTCGCCCTTAAACTCGGGGCCCAGCGAAGCGAAGTTGGGTACAACCTCCACAACGCGCTCCTCCGCTGCTAAAGGCTCAGAGGTTATCTCCACTCGCTCAACCTGCAGCGTGCCCTCTATCGTATCGACGCCACGCCTAAGCGCTTCTGCAATCTCCTTAGGAGCGCTCACGGTGAGCGCCTTGAGCGGAGCATTGAGTGCCATTCCGCGCTCAGCCTTAAAGCGGCGCACCGCAGCTACGAGAGCTACGACGTGGCTCGCCTCCTTCTCCAAGGCGGGGCGTATTAAATCGCGGCGTGGCTTGGGCCAGGTATCCACATGGATGCTGGGCTGTGGCTCGCGCTTGACGTAATAGCTCTGGTATATCTCCTCGGTTATGTGCGGTGCAAATGGAGCAAGGAGTTTGAGAGAGATGAGAAGCACCTTATACAGCGCATACTGCGCACTTCGCTTCGCTTCCTCGCCGTACTTCTCTGGGTTGTAGAGCCTCGCCTTGACCATCTCAAGGTAATTATCGCAGAAGTCCGAGAGGAAGAAGTTGACCACCGCCTTCTTTGCTTTGGAGTAGCGGTACTCCTCAAAGTAAGAGGTGCACTTCTCCACTAAGCGGTAAGCCTTTGAGAGTATCCAAGCATCGATAAGGTTTAACTCCTCCGGCTTCTCACCGTGGTAGTCCTGGAGGTGGGTCAAAGCGAAGCGCGAGGCGTTCCACAGCTTGTTCAGGAAGCGCTGCGCTGTTACGAGATCCTTCTCCTTGAAGGGCAGATCCTCGCCCAACTTGCTCTCCGCCGCCCACAAGCGCAAAGCGTCGGCACTGTACTTTTGAAGCACATACTGGGGCTCTATGACGTTGCCCTTGCTCTTGCTCATCTTCCTGCCCTGCGGGTCCAAAGCCCAGCCACTTATCATGGCGTTGTACCAGGGAATCTCTCCGCGATGGAGCAAGCCTTTAACCACAGTGTTGAAGAGCCAGAAGGTAATTATGTCATGCGCCTGCGGGCGGAGAGACATGGGGTAGAGCTTCTTCCGCACCTCTTCGTCGTCGACTAACTCGGCGGCTATAATCGGGGTAAGCGAGCTCGTAGCCCACGTATCGAGTACATCTCGCTCGGGCACGTACTCTTCGCTGCCGCAGCGCGGGCACGGCGTGGGGGGGGCATCCAAGAGGGGGTCAACTGGCAAATCTTCTTCCCTCGCGAGGATAACCTCCCCGCACTCCTTGCAGTACCACACCGGGAAGGGGACGCCGAAGTAGCGCTGGCGGGAGATGCACCAGTCCCAGCGCAGCCCATCAATCCAGTTCTCGTAACGGGAGCGCATATGCTCCGGATGCCACTTTATCCTCCTGCCAGCCTCGCGGAGCTGCTCCTTCATGTCAAGGTAACGTATAAACCACTGCTTGGTGTTCAGAATCTCTATCTCAGTGCCGCAGCGCTCATGCACATTCACCACGTGGGTAATCTTCCTTGACCTGACCAGCAAACCCTTCTCCTTGAGGTCTTCAATAATCCTCGCGCGCGCCTCCTTAACGGTCATGCCCTTGTACTTCCCAGCCAGCGCCGTCATCCGCCCGTCTTTGGTTATCGCCACCTTAAGCGGAAGGTTATGCTCCATGTACCACTCTATGTCCTGCATATCGCCGAAGGTGCAGCACATCACTATGCCTGTGCCCTTCTCGGGGTTTACGCGGGGGTCTGGCTTTATCTCCACCCAGTGTTCAAAGATGGGCACCTGGGCGCGTTTGCCAAAGAGGTGCTTGTACCGCTCGTCTTCGGGATGGGCGAATATGGCGACGCACGCCGGGAGAAGCTCAGGGCGGGTGGTGGCGATTACCACCTCGCCTCCGCCTTCCAGCTTGAAGATTATGTCGTTGAAGCTGCTTTCCACCTCGCGATCTTCGAGCTCAACCTGAGCAATGGCGGTCTCGCAGTTGGGACACCAGATGAAAGGCGTCTCCTTACGGTACTCCCTTCCCATCTTATAAAGCTCAATGAAGGAGCGCTGGGAAATTCGCCTGCAGTGCTCGTCAATGGTGGAGTACGCAAGGGACCAGTCCACGCTTATCCCTATGCGCTTCCAGTCTGCCACAAACTCCGGTCTAATCTTCTCAAGGGTGCTCAAACATAGATTTATAAAGTCATCCCGCTTCATTTCCTTGGCGCGGACATTGTTCAGCTTCTCCACCAGGCGCTCCGTGGGTAAGCCGTTGTCATCCGTGCCAAAGGGATAAAAAAGGTTGTACCCGCGCATCCTCCAGAAGCGGGCAATGAAATCCATCTGCGAGTAAGAGAAAGCGTGACCAAGGTGCATGCGACCGCTTACCGTGGGTGGAGGGGTGTCGATCGCGTAGATGGGCTTCTCGCTTTTAGGGTCGAAGCGGTAAACGCCAAGCTCCTCCCACCTGCGCTGCCACTTGGGCTCAATCTCTTTGGGGTCATAATTTTTTGGAAGCATCACCGCACCTCTTGCGTGCTTACCTCTATCTCTTCGCCAACCACAATGCGCATAAAATCCCTGGCAGCTATGGTCTTAACGCCAGTTTTTTTGGTAACGTGCTTAGCTTCTCTCTCTGCGATGCCAATCATCGTCATACCGAAATGGTTCAGTATAGCAAGCTCAGGTTTTACCTCGTGCAGAATTTTTATAACGTCCTCTGTGCATAGATGCCATGGGATTCTCTTATTAGCCGGGCGAATCACGTTTATTATCAAAACCCGAGCATCCGCATAGTTAGCTTCCATACCAGGGAAGTATTCGGTGTCGCTGGTGTACGCTAATATACCCTCTTCGAAGGCAAAGCTCAGCCCCACGTTGGTGGGGTCGCTGTGCTTTGTGGGCAGAGCCTTGACTCGAAGCCCGTCCACGCTCGCATGCATTCCCGGTTCAAGCGTCACAAGCTTAGCCACTTTAGATGCGTGGTACTGGGAGAGCACCGGCCCAATATCTTTAACGCCCACAACGGCACTCTTGCTTCCTGCGAATACCCCCCGCGTGGTTCGCATGCCGCGGGTCATGGCCTCCACAAGAATCTCAGCGTCATTGTAATGGTCGGGATGCGAATGGGTGACGAAGACAGCATCGGTACGAAGAGCGCTTATCCCCGCTAACGCAAGGTTAACTATCGCCCCAGGCCCAGGATCCACGTGCACCCGCTTTTCTGCGTGGAGCCTTATTCCGCCTGTGCGCAGCTTTTGGGTCAGGGTGGTCCAGCGCCCCCCGCCGGAGCCAAGGAAAATTATCTCCATGAGAAAAGAAAGAGCTTTGGCTCAGATAAACTTTTTTGCCCTCTCAATAAACCAGGCTGCGTCTCCGCGCACATTCTCTTTTTCATGGGTGAGCAGCTTCTCAAATGCCCTGCCAAGCTTCTCAAGCATCTCAGGCTTGGCCTTAAAAAGCTCTTCCAGGGCGAGCATTGCACCAATCTTAACCCGCATGTTCTGGTCCGCTATCAGATCCACGAGCACCTCGGCTATGCCTTCTTCGCGAACAGCCCACTCCCCAGCCTTTTCCGCCAGCCCCTTCTCCAGCATGTGCCTCACAACTTCCCTCTGCTTACCTTTATCCACCACAGCCTCTATCGCATCCACTATTTCCTCGAGAGACGCCTCGCCTTCAAGCTTCAGCTTGCCGTCCACAACAAGCGTCGGCGTGGCTGTGACCTCATACTCCTCCCGCAGCCTTTCCTCTGCAAGCGCATCCACTACCACGCTCTTTATCCAGTCTTCGCGAAGCGCAAGCAGATTGCAGCGTTTAACAACCTTTGCACAGTGGGGGCAAACGCTGGTGATGAAGATTAGGAGCTCCACCTTCCGCTCAGGGTTTAAGAGCTTCAACCCCACTTCGGGCAGGCTCCCTCCATTTGCCGCCGCCTTTAAGGTTTCAAGAAATGGCTTCAGCTCCTTTCCCGTGGGAAGCGTGCGATACACCACCGCCCTCCTGCCTGCCTTCTCAATCGCCAGCGCTGGAGCTTGCGCTGAACTTTTCTCAACCTTCAGCTTTATCCTATCGCTCAGATTAGCCAGCGTCCGGGCAAATTCCTCCATCTCGCTCTCAAGCTTCTCATCCCCATCCTTGAGGAGCACTAGGCTTACACTGCCCTCTAGTGAACGAAGCTCCCTCTCTGCTCTCCTCAGCTCAAGACCGCTCAGCGCCATACCAAGACCTCTTCACAAAAGTTTTAGACGGGAAGGTTTGTAACAAGAACAACATTAATCTTTAGAGAGGTGTTACGAATGAGCAAGGGTACACCTTCCATGGGCAAGAGGAACAAGCTCCTGCACGTGCGCTGCCGCAGGTGCGGAAGGAATTCCTACCATGTCAAGAAGAAGCGCTGCGCCGCGTGTGGCTTCGGCAAAACGCGAAGGATAAGGAGTTACTCCTGGCAGAACAAGAAAGTTAACCGCGTTCGCCTGGTGTAATGACGTAACCTTTATTAGTATTTTTTGCCTATTTAAAAACGTCTAAGGAGAGAGGTTTCCAGCTTGCTACGCGACAAGTGCGGCGTGGTGGGAATATATTCCGCCAGCGATACAAAGGTCTCCTATTCCATATTCTACGCCCTTCTTGCGCTCCAGCACCGCGGCCAGGAGTCCTGTGGCATAACAATGCGCACCGACGGCGACTTCATGTCAGAAAAGGGGATGGGGCTGGTCAATGAAGTCTTCAACCTTGAGAAGCTGGACAAGCTACATGGCAGCGTGGGTATCGGCCATGTGCGCTACTCTACTACGGGCGAGTCTGAGCTGTTCAATGCCCAGCCCTTCGTTGTGAGGCACTCCAAAGGCACCATCGCCATAGCACACAACGGCAACATCGTCAATGCCGAAGAGCTCAGGGAGAAGCTCAAGGCAAGCGGCCAGGCCTTTGTTTCCACCAGCGACACCGAGGTTATAGCCCACCTCATTGTAAGGGAGTACCTAAAGAGCGAGGACATGGTGGAAGCAATAGCCTCTACGATGAGGAAGCTGGTTGGCTCCTACTCACTGGCAATACTCACTGACGACGCGCTTATAGCGGTGCGCGACCCCCTGGGCATACGCCCTCTCTCGCTTGGAAGAACCCGCGACGGGGGCTATATATTCGCCTCTGAGAGCGTAGCCTTTGATGTGATAAACGCAAAATTTGAGAGGGATATTAAGCCGGGAGAGATTTTTGTGGTCTCTGAGAGCGGAGCGAAAAGCTACCGCCCATACAAGCTTCCGCGCAGGGCATACTGCATGTTTGAGTACGTTTACTTCTCCCGTCCTGACTCAGTAATCAACGGCATACCCGTGTACGAGGTGAGAGAGAAACTGGGCATGCTAATGGCGGAGCGTGACGAGGTTGAGGCAGACCTGGTCACACCTATCCCTGACTCAGCGATTCCCTTCGCCCTGGGCTACTCCCGTGCCAAGGACATACCTTATCGCGAAGGCTTAATACGCAACCGCTACGTTGGCAGAACCTTCATTCTGCCCAGCCAGCAGGCTAGGGAGCTTGCGGTTAAGCTAAAGCTCAATCCCCTAGCCAGGCAAATCGCCGGCAAACGAGTTGTGCTATTCGACGACAGCATTGTGCGAGGGACAACATCGCGCAGGATAATTTCAATTCTTAAGGACGCCGGAGCTAAGGAGGTGCACATGCGCGTTGGTTGCCCGCCGATAAAGTCGCCGTGCAAGCTGGGTATAGATATGCCTACCCACGAAGAGCTTATCGCAAGCGCGCGAAGCGTGGAGGAGATACGCTCGGCCATAGGTGCTGACTCGTTGAAATACACCCGCATTGAAGATTTAATCAAAGCTATCGGCTTGAGTGAAGACCAGCTCTGCCTGGGCTGCCTCACAGGCAAGTATCCTGTTGAAATTGCAAAGTACGAGCAGCTCCGCTTACCTGTTTATCTTAAAAAGTGAGGTGTTTCATAAATCCTTAAACATGCTAAAGCTATGCGAGCGAGTAACGGGCCCGTAGCTCAGCTGGTAGAGTGCTCGCTTGGCATGCGAGCGGCCCCGGGTTCGAATCCCGGCGGGTCCATACCCATTTTGGTTCGAAACCGAAAATACTTCTCCATCCTAGAGGAACCAGAGCATGAGGAGGCTGCTGTCAGGAATTTCTTTGAGACTATGCATTTTTCGATGATGCTTTATTCTCCCTATAATCCGGTTTAACCACCTCAAGATTGGGTATCTTTTCAAAGTGCTTTGTATTGTATGTAACTATTGCCAGAGAGTTCTTCAGAGCAGACGCGGCAATTATGGAATCTGCCATTGGGATATTGTAGTCCCTTCTTATTTCCCCTGCGAGCACGGATACCTCATAGTCAACAGAGATTATTTCAAAATTCTTTATAAATTTTAGGATATATTCTCTCTTAGAAATCTGCTTTGTTTCTTTACCACTCATTATCTCTGCAACAGTTAAAACAGAAATAAAAGCCCTCTTCTCAAACAGCTTAAGCAGAAACTTCTTGGACCCTTCAACACCCCTCAGCAAGTCAATGATTATATCGGAGTCAACCAAGTACATACCTATCCATCTCTTTTCTTATCTTCTTTATGTCGATGTCCTCCTTTAAAATTCCAAAGACATTGTCTATATCCCTCACCAGGTTCTCCATTATCAGTATTTCCACCTTTTTTGACTTCGGAGGCTTTATTCTACTCAGCGGCTTGAACACGCCGTCCTCGTAAATTGCCTCTATTACTTCACCCATATCACACACCCGCTATATATCCGCACATTAACCTTTTACAAGATTACACCGCTTTTTGCTTCTGCTGTATTTCCTCTTATATACCTCCATCAAGCCCTAAACTTACAATAGACTGGAAATTAAGAAATCTTGTGATAAAGGAACTTCTGCCGGGAATAGTCCGGAAGCTTAAGCACAGGTAGTGCGCTGAAAGGTACGGCGTCTTCTTCGACAGCATGCAGGAAGTACAGCTCCAGAAGGCGCTGATGGAGACTTTTCCTCATAAGCTCCAAGTCCAGCAGCCTGAGCCACAGCCTGACGCTTGCCATGAATAACCATGGAGAGATAAAATCGTCTTCGGCGAGTATCAGCTCCCTGAGCAGGGAGCGCTTGGGTAAACAGCGCTGAACAAAGGCTTTAAGCGGTCTTATGTCTACAAGTTTTTCAGAGCAATCTGTATGTCCTTGCCAACCCTGCATTAGCACCTGCATGCTGTGGAAGTTTAAAAGGTATAAAAACGCGAGAGATGCAGCCTTAAATATATATCTGATTCCTGATGTTAGCCCAGCCCACTTCTTACATGAAGTACAGGGTTGTCATTGAAGTGGATGAGGATGGCATGTACGTTGCCAGTGTGCCCTCTCTGCCGGGGTGCATTTCTCAGGGCAGAACCAGGGAGGAGGCGCTGAAGAACATTCAGGATGCGATTAAGGGCTACTTGGAGAGCCTGAAGAAGCACGGCGAGCCCATCCCGCCGCCGATTGAAGAAGAGGTAGTTGAGGTGCATGCATAGACCCAAGCTTCCCGTATGCTCGGGCAAAAAAGTGTACAATCAATGAATCCTCCTTATTCCATCGACTTTGTCGAAATCGCTGTCAAAGGAGAGTATTTTTGTTATTCCCCTAGAGTTCATCACGTAAACGCTCACAGCGTCTGCAACAGAGAGAGTTCCGTCGTACTTCAGGTAGATATTTATCGCCTTTTCTAGCATGCCCTTGTCAACAAAAACCACCTCGCAGTTGTCAGTGATGTACTCGTACACCGCAAACCCTGCCTTGCCTCCCCCTCTAGACCCTATCGCCGTCACGCTTTCTGAGAGTACAAATTCGGTTACCATCAATCCGTTATCTATACTCATGGATAATTCCTTAGCTCTGTTGTGCCACTGGTCTCTGCGATCTGCAATTGCGATGAAATATGACGAATCGGCGAAAATCAAAGCTCTCCCCTCTGAACCTTTTTCTTCGAAACCACGGCATCGCCCCCTACGGAAATTATCCCTGTAATGTCCTCCAAAGTTTTCTTTTTCTTTGGTTTCACCACTACCACATCGCCCATCTCTTCCCACACTAGGCTGTCTCCAGGCTTTAGGCCAAGTTTATCCCTAATCTTCTTTGGCACAACCACCTGGAATCCCTTTGAGATTTTGGTTCTCATGATAATCGCCTATTCATAAAATTTCTGTTTCACATGGAAATGAATTATTGTGAAAGTAAAAATGGTTGTTAGCTTTTATCTTCAACTTGGAGAAAGTTTAGGCAGTTCCTCTTTAGCATCCACTTAGAAACCCTTATATCACCACGTGCTAAGCTATTAGTATGCGCCTTTATATTCTCCTCATTTACCTAATCCTGGTGGGCAGCGCCTACGCTTTTGCCAATGAGGTGGATGT
>MTME02000032.1 GCA_002011115.2 Candidatus Pyrohabitans sp. JdFR-17 | reverse complement strand
TTGTGAGCAGCGAACCACTGGCTACGGGGATAATCGCCCGCTCTGGAGCGCGCCACCCAAGCTGCTCAGCAACCTCGTAGCCCAGGGTTTTTGAGCCCTCTGAGTAGAACGGTCTCAGGTTAATGTTCACAAAGCCCCAGTTGTAGTAGCCGGCTATTTCTGTACACAGGCGGTTGACGTCGTCGTAGTTGCCCTCCACGCTTATAAGGTTGGGGTCATAGGCGAGAGTCTGGATTATCTTCCCAAGGTTGAGGTTCGCTGGTATGAAGATGTAGCAGTTCAGCTTCGCCTTAGCTGCGTGTGCTGCCACGCTGTTCGCCAGGTTACCTGTGGAGGCGCAGCCCACTGTATCGAAGCCAAACTCTATCGCCTTGCTAACAGCGACGCTCACAACGCGGTCCTTGAAGGAGAACGTGGGGTTAACTGAGTCGTTCTTTATGTAAAGCTCCTTTAATCCGAGAGCTTCCGCTAAATTATCAGCGCGGTGAAGCGGTGTGAAGCCTGCCTGCAGGTCAACAATGCTCGAATCACTCTCCACAGGCAGAAGTTCGCGGTAGCGCCACAGCGTGGTTGCACGCTTATCAATCTTCTCCCTGCTCAGCTTATCCTTTATCGCCTCGTAGTCGTACTCTACCTCAAGCGGACCAAAACACTCCTCGCAGATGCTTATCGCCTCTATGGGATAGCGTTTTCCACAGTTTCTGCACTTTAGGCTAATGACCGTCATGGTATCACCTTCCAGAATACAGATATGTAACAATATATATAATTTTCGGTAAAACTTATTACCTAAAGTAATATTAAAAAATAGAGAAAATAGAAAAGCTCCCAGCTTCAGCAGGAGCTATGCGAGATTGCACCCTCTGGACACGCCTCTACGCAGGCGCAGCACTCCACGCAGTCGTCGGCGTTCACTACCACGCTCTTGCCGTCGTTCAGCTCATAAACCGACGAGGGGCAGGTGTCAACGCAGGTTCCACAGCCGACGCACTTTGCTTCGTCAACGCTTATGTCCACCATTCTCTTCAACCTCCGACTTTTCAGGGTCATCGCTGCTTATTTAAACTTTTTGGTGACCTCGCAGAGCACGAGGCATTACAGCAAAAAGACTTAACAAGTTAAAATATGCAGGAAAAATAACCACTGGAATTTTTGATTATGTAAATAAAAAAATTTTGTTTTATGTAAATAAAAAAGTGATAGGGGGAGTCTCTCCCCCCTGTATTTTTACCACTTTTTGTGCTCCTCTCTTTCCTCCTCCCATTCGTAGCTCTTGTTCACCTCTACTTCGTACTCACCGCTATCTTCCTGCTTCCCAGCCTCAGCACTGTACTCATAGGCCCTCTCTGCTCTCTCCCGTTCCTTCTCCCGGGCTTCCTCTCTGTGTATCTCCATCTCCACCTCCATCTTTACTTTCTCCAGACCGTGCCTCTCAATTTCAATTTCTGCCTCTTCCACCTCTATCTCGTACTCTCCCACCACCACATTTTCGAGAATCTTCTTAGCTGCTTTCGCCTCTTCCTTGGCGGCTACAGCCAGGCCGAATGCCTCTCCGTAGTTGCTCTGATTGTAAGCATCTTTTGCTATGAAAAGGTGCCTCTTCGCGTTGGCGATAAGCCTCGCTGCAGCCACCTCTCTCCCTGAAGTTATGTTCCCGAGAAGAGTCTCGGCCTCTGTTATTTCCTCTTCTGCCTTCAATATAGCCTTGTATGCGCGTTCCGCAAAGTCTATCTGGACCTCTTCTACCTCTTCAATTCCATGCACCCTCAACCTTTCACGTATTGTGTTGGGATCCATATCAGGTGCAGGTACCATGACAGCACGCCTGAAGCGGAGCTTCTCTAGAGTCCTTTCCACTTCTTCAGGAACCTCATCTTCCTTAACTAAGAGCAGAGGAATGCCAAGCCTCCTTGCTTTCTCCATTGCCTCTTTAATACCGTCTTCGTCAAATCCATGTACTATTATAACCTCTGAACTTACGTTCCACAGCTCAGCCACCATGGCTGCGGTTTCATATCTATCTCTGCCGGCCAGTCTCTTCACTGTGACATTTATCTTAACCTCCGCGTCAGGCACAGCCACGGGACCACCTATTACATATACAATATTAACTCCACTCTGCTCTATCTGAGCTACAGCTTCAGCGCTCAGAGTTCCCCAGGGAGTCACCACTACAGTGGCGTTGATCTTCTGTGCCAGAAGCTGAGCCACCGCCAGGTCAGCGGGGTTATCGGATACAAGCACAACAGCCTCAGTAGAGGCTGCATGTACACCTGCAACAGCCAGGATCAAAAAAGCAAATATTTTGACAAATTTCATCATTTTTTCACCTCCGATTATCATTAAAGTAAGATAAATCTATTAAAATATTCTGAGGCACCGTTTCTATGGCTAAGTGAATAATGTATAATAGGTGGTGTTTTGAAAAAATTAATATAAAATCGGGTTTTTTACGGTTGATAGGATTTATTTATCATTGCTTGAGACTGTCCAACACCAACGTTATGCACGAAATTTTTATATGTATTAAGATTTATCGAATATACTCCATGTATAAGAAGTGGAAAATATATCTGTCTATGTTTGTTTGCATGGCTTTTATATTTCATGCAGTATTTGCAAATGGATATGAGTATGGGGAGGAAGGATATGAGTATGAGGAAGAAGGTGATGATGAAAGGGAAGGTGGCGAAGGATTTGGAAGCGCCGCAGCAGCGCTTCTTGCAGTTGGGCTTCTGCTTCCAGCCTTCAGACACCTGGCACCCTTTTTAAACATCCCAAAGAAGAAGGTAATTGAGGTGAGGAAGAAGTATTCACTATACCATGGAGCTGTCATGATCATTGCTACCCTGTTGGCACTTGTTCACCACGTCTCTTCTGAGAAGGATATATTAGCCTATCCTGCCCTTATCCTGATGGTGTGGCTTTCAATCACAGGTGTCCTGATGAAATTCTCCATCTCTCCTGAGAGCAAAAGATATGCTGCCATGGTACACTTCCAGAGGGCTTTCACCATCATTCTCCTGGTGTCCCTATTTTTCCACATAACCATCGGTGAAGACTGAGTTCTCTCCGTCTTTCCTCCAGCTTGGTTATACATAAAACGAGGGAAATACTGAGAGAGTAGCAATAACAAATTTTAAATATGTTAAGCTAAAGCTATTCTAGAAAAACTAAAAGGAGGCTGAGTGATGGCAAATATAGAGGTTGATCTCGATGCGTGTGTGGGTTGTGGAACCTGTGAGTCTCTTTGCCCAAACACCTTCCAGCTCCAGGACGGCAAGAGCTACGTGATAGGCGACGGCTCAGACTGCGATCTTGATGAGGTGGTAAACAGCTGCCCGACTAACGCAATAATTGTAGAATAGTAGCTAAAGAAAGAGAATTTCCATTTTTAAAATTTTAGTTTTATTAATTTTAATAAAATTAAAAGGGGCTCAGGAGAACTTCTTCATCTCCTTGCCCCTTACGCGAGCACCCGCATTCATGTCGCGGATGTTGAAGATGTAGTCGTCGATGTGTTTGTGGTTGAACTCTAATCCTGTGCGCTCGAAGAACTCAGCCCAGCCTATGCGCTCTATCCACTCGCCCATGCGCTCATCTGGCTTTGCGTCGCTGGCCCAGGCGTCGATTATCTTCTTAACCGTTTCCACCACCTCAGGCCAGCGCGGCGGATTGTTGGGTATGAAGGGCACGGCAAGACGTGAGAATGCAGGGCCACCGCGGGCATTGGATATTTTACCACCAACCCAGATGGAGACCCCGTCGTTCTTGGGGTCAGCCAACGGCGTACCGGGACAGAGGCCGTAGCAGATGCCGCAGTACATGCACTTCTCGCCGTCGATGCTTATGCTCCTTATAGTGGTGCCATCATCCTTTTTTATCATCTTGGGCTTTATCGCATAGGTTGGGCAAGCTGCAATCATGCTGGGAATCTCGCAGGCTTTGCTAACCACCTCGTCGATAACCCGAGGCGGACGGCGGTGTACGCCCAGAATGGCGATATCTGAGCAGTGCACCGCACCGCACATGTTGAGACAGCCGGAAACAGCGATGGTCAGGCGCGTCGGCAGCTTCTCGCTCACAAAGTACTCATAAAGCTCGTCCATGAGCGCCTTCTGCAAACCGGGCGAGTCCGTCGCCGGTGTGTGGCAGTGCACCCAGCCAGTACATGCCACGATGCTGCGTACAGTCCTTCCTGTGCCTCCTACAGGGAAGCCCATATCGGCTAATTCTTTCTTCAGTGGCTCCACGTTGTCTTTGTTGTCCAAGATGAACTCAACACTGTGGCGAGAGGTAAAGCGAAGGTAGCCATTGGCATATTTGTCAGCAAGGTCGCACAGCTTGAGCACAGTCTCACTGGCGATAAACTTGGGCTGACCAGCGCGGACAGTGTAAACCTCATCACCGGTTTCGCTCACATGCTTGTATACCCCAGGCTCAAGCTCCTCATGGTACTTCCATTTGCCGTAGTTGCGCTCCAGCACAGGGGGGAGCATCTCCTTATAATCTGGTGGACCAAAATCCAGCTCATCAAAGGAAAGCGCCATCTTCTTTCACCTCCTACTCCTCATCCACCTGTACTTCGCCCGGGAAGTAGAACCAGAACGGGTTGTTCCTGGGCGCCTTCACCATCGTTGGCAGTGGGTCAAGTCCAACTTCGTGGAGGAACTTGCCAGCGCCAATCCTGTAGATGGTCTCGCCGATTCTCTCCTTCGCGCGACCGTTCTCATCCCACCAATCGAGAAGCTTGTACATCAGTTCCTTGAGCTCGGTGTACGGAGGCTCCAGCTTCATGAAAGGTATCAGCGTCCACGCCAGGAAGGCACCGTAGCGTCCGCGGGCACGTCCGCCAACGAGTATCGTGGCACCTCTGTCGTCTCCAGGTGAGAGCGCCTTGGGCATCTTCTGCAGACAGTACATGCAGCGCACGCACTCGTCGTTGTTTATCTTAAGCTCATTGCCGTCCCAGCTCATCGCATTTGTGGGACAGTTCTTAACTATGTACTCCACATCCACCTTGCCACTCTTGGCGTAGTTCCTTACTTCCTCCTGGTCGATCTTGATGTTATCGCGCCAGGTACCCATTATAACGAAGTCCGCCCTGGGAACGCCGGCGACGCAGTCTGTAGGGCAGCCGGATATCTTCACCTTGAACTTGTACGGGAAGCGCGGGCGGTGCATGTCGTTGAGGATCTCTTCGTCGCTCATCAGGGTGTGGTATATGTCATTGGTGTCTATGCACGCCATCTCACAGCGCGCGGGACCGATGCAGTTGCTCGCGGTTCTGAAGTCACCGGCGCTTCCGCCGATGTCCCAGTGCTCCTTTGCGACCTCATCGAAGAAGGGCTCAATATTCTCAGTGGGGATACCCACTACCTGCAGGTCTCCAGTGGCGCCGTGGAAGTTCATTAAACCAGAGCCGTACTTGTTCCACAACTCAACAAGCTTGCGCAGCTTTTTTGTGCTGTAGAACCATCCGGCAGGCTGAATTAGTCTGATGGTGTGGGCGTCTGCAAGGATATCGCGCCTTTCGGATATCCTTCCTATAACTCCTGCGTCGTAACCGGGGACGCCCACCATGCCACCGTGGGTCCACTGAGTCACCTTGTCCCTGTAGCTGAGTTCGTATAGCTTAACCAGCCCGGTATAGCCTGTCTTTTTTATCTCCTTAACAATGCTGGGCCACGGTCCCTTTTCAAGTTCGTCCAGAAGGGGGGTTTCCGAAGCCACCTCATTTCACCTCCGTTATACTCGTGACATTTTCAATCGGCTATTTTAATTTTTTTAATTTATATAATTTTCCTTTATAATTACAGGAGCAGCAAATCACTTGTGGTGCAGATTTCTAAAGGTGCCGGTCCAATTTTTTCAGGGACCGACTAAAAGACGGACATCTAAACCCGGGCAGATTTTTTTATGAACTTTTATTATTTCATTATAAACTCTTTTTCTATATATAGTTTTTCACGTTGTATGCAAATTTGCCCACAACCGTACACAATTTTTACCATGTTAGGCGTTCTTGCCTACAATGGTTGTGGATTTTATGGACAAGGAGGATTTTCTTGATAGGTTCTGCCAAGACGAGGAGGCCAAACACACGCGTGCTGAGCGCATCAGCGGGGGAATGGTGCGCTATGAGCGCAGGAAGAATGCGGTCTTCAAATCCAACGGTGATGTTGCCAAAATCGACCTCTGCGAGGTGTGCAGGCATCCCAAGGGGGTGACCTATACCCTGTGCGAGGTTGTGCCCAGTTTTGAAGATGTTGATGTGGGCAGGTTAATTACCGAGGCGAGAGAGAAGGCGGAGGTTTTCCGCAGGAGCGAAGGTGCGTCGGGGCAGTGTATAATCAACATAGTTATACCTCCTGTGCCAAAGATGATCATGGAGCTGGGGGAGCATCTCGAGGAGATGATAAGGCTGGGCGGCTTTGCAGTTACAGTCTATGACGCAAAGAGCGGCAGGATGGGCATGTTCCTTATAGAGGAAGACTTTCTCTCAGAGCTGCGCGAGGACCCCGATTACAAGGGGATGAGCGATGCCGAGATTTTCACGAATTTTATGATGAACTACGCTGAGTTGCTATGACGCTTCTCTGCCTATCCCTGCACCACATAAGAACGAGCTATAAGAACTTCTCCCGGGTTAGGTTTTCCTCTCCCTCGAGCTTTTATGAGGCTACTCAGAGCTTTGGCGAACGAGTGCTATTCCAGACTGGCACCAGGGTTGAGGTATACACCACTGGAGATTCAACATCTGCGATGCTGAAGGTGCTATCACAACACAGTGGCATCGCAGAGGAGGAACTCTCAAAGCTGTTCATGGTTTACAGTGCCTCCGACGCAGTGAAGCATCTTTTCAGACTTGCGTGCTGCATTGAGTCTCGCGTGCTGGGCGAAACCTATATCCCCTGGCAGGTGGAGGCGGCGCTTGAGCAAGCTAAAGCGGCAGGTGCCGCTGGTGGGGTGCTTGAAAAGCTTTTCGGCGCATCGCTGCAGGCAAGCAGGAGGGCAATAAAGGAGACGGGCATAGCCAAAGGCGACCTCCACAGCAGGGCGCTGAAGGCGCTTCGTGCAGCGTCAGAGCTTGAAGGAAAAAAAGTGATCCTATACGGCGCAGGTTTAACCGGCAGAAAGGTTGCAAAGCTGGCTAAGCAGCATGGTGCAAGCATTGCTGTGCTAAACCGCAACTACGACATAGCGCAGCGATGTGCACATGAGATTGGCGCTGAGGCAATTAGTTATGAGGAGCGCAATGACGCGCTGAGAGAGGCAGATGTGCTGGTATGTGCTACTCTCGCATCGCACTATCGCGTTACTCCGGAGCTTCTCGCTAAGCTTGAGCGGGAGAAGCGCCTTGTGATTCTTGACGTCTCACCCTTCAGAAATGTCTCGCCAGAGGTGGCGAAGCTTGACTTTGTCACCCTTGTTAACGGCGAGGTTGCAAAGGCTGCGGAGGAGAACCTCAAGGCGATGCGGGCAGAGGTTCCCAAAGTGGAGGGGATAGTGGCTGAGGAAATGGCCAAGCTCAGGGCTGAGCTTCCGGAGCTTTTTGAGGTGTGAGCCATGCCCTACATAGCGCTTGAACTTGGCGATGGGGATTTGGAGCATGCGAAGCTGGTGCTCGGCGAAGCATGCGAGAGCTGCGAGGTTAATATAAAAGGGAGGCTGGAGAAAGGGATACTGCTGTCAAAGAAGACCCCTAAAAATCTTTACGCCCTCCTGGCGATATACATGCAGAGCCGCGTTGACTGGAGGCGGTGATGTGGGCTACCTTCTCCTCGAAGTCAGCGACGAAGCCTTTGCAGCCATAGAGGCGCTGCTTAAAGGAAGCTTCCGAAAGCTCAGCGTGGAGGGCTCATCCTTCGCTGAAGGTGAAGAGGTTCTGGTTTTCGAAGAAAGGCTTAGCTCTGGTGACTACCACCTGCTACACTCGATACTGGTGCAGGATTTGGAGTGGTAATAAAATACCAAAATTAAATTATAATTAAAATATGTCAAATTTTAAATAAATATGTACAGATTGGGAACACCCATACACTACACGGTTATGTTTATATAATCACTACCGTCTTTTATAGCTTGCTAAAAGGAGGTGAGCATGTGGCAAAGCCCAAGACTCTGGCAATGGTAGCTATATTTATGTTGGGCATCCTACTTGCAGGATGCACCGAGAAGCCTGCGGAAGAGGCGCCAGCCAAGCCAGCGGTTGAGAAGCCTGCAGAGGAGGCGCCAGCCAAGGAGACGGCGCCCAAGCCTAAAGCACCAGAGCCTAAAAAGACGATATATACCGGCACCCTTTATGTTGCAGGAATGGGCGGACACTTCGCTAAGGCTCAGGTAGAAATTGACCCCACTGCAGAAAAGCCAATTAAAATTGTAAAGCTAGGCAGGATAAGCATTGGCACAAAACTCACCCATCCCACTCACGATCCTACCATTGACGTGAACAACAGGAACATAATGTACTACTCCACCTATAAGCTCGACGGTGGAAAGGCGCACTTCGGCAAGGTGGATCTGAGCACAGGAAAAGTTCTCATGGATGTGCTCGTTGATATACCTGAGAGAGCGACTCAGACGGGAGCGCTTTACTGCGGCTCGGGGCAGAGTGAGAAGCACTATGTGCTTGCCACAATGACCCACGAAGCCTACATAGATGTGGTGGACAAGGAGACCCTTCAGGTGAAGCACCGCCTCTTCTTGGACAAGCAGGTGGGGCAGAACTACAAGTTCTTCCACGGCATAAACACACCTGACCTCAAGAGCTTTGTGGTGGCGATAAACTTGGCGGACGAGCCTCACGGCACACCCAATGGAAATATAAAGATACTGGAGCTGGACATGGCAGCGCTTGAGAGGGGCGAGGTGGTGGTCAAGAAGGAGGCAATAATAACCGGTGAGCCAGACACAACAAGAACCTTCAGGGGCAAGTTCACCACCGACGGCAAGTACCTGCTTCAGTCAGGCAACGACAGGTTCTTCCTGCTTGACCGCAACTTCAATGTGGTTGATGTGGAGATAATGCCCGAAGGCTGGAAGAACCACGACGCCATGCCAACGCCTGACAACAAGTATGCGGTGCTGACGGTGCGCATACCAGTGGGTGAGGATATGCTCGACGGCGCGCTTCTGCTCTACGACATAGAGAACAGGAAGCTGGTGAGCAAGGAGCCTGTTTCCACCTGCAAAGCCTGCCACGACAACGTTGGCATAACAGGAAGTGCTGTGCTCTGCGGAATAGACGGAAACTGGGAGTAAAAACTTACAACTCCCTTTATTTTTTGTTTTATTATGAACCTCCTGTACATAGCTCTTAAAAACACGCGGCGCAAGCCGGTGAGAAGCTTAATAACCTCCATTTCCACAAGCCTCTTGGTAGCCTTTGTTATGTTCACTCTTTTCTTCCTGATGGGCGTGGAGGAGAGCATAGGTAGAGCAACAGAGAGGCTTGGAGCGGATGTGGTGGTGGTGCCCTCTGGAGCGAGGATCATCGCAGAGGAATTCCTTCTGGAGGGGAGGAGAAAGACCTTCTACATGGACCAGGAGATTGTTGAAAAGCTGGGTGCTCTTGAGGAGGTGGAGAGGGTTACATATCACGTTTACGTCAAAACAATGCCCGGCATCTGCTGCGATGTGGAGGCAGTTGTGGTGGGCTTCAATCCAAAAACAGACTTCATAGTCACCCCCTGGCTCAATGAGTCTGGAGTGGAGGTTAAAAGGGGAGAGGTGGTCCTGGGCAGCACCGTCGCAAAAGACATAGGCTACGGTCTCCTTGAAACAGGAACCTTCTTCTACCAGGGATTTAAGATAGCCGGAGTGCTGGAAGAGACGGGCACAGGAATGGATCGTTCAATTTTTGTCCCCATGGAAGATATAAGAGAGCTGGCAATTGAGAGGGGAATTCTGGATGAGAACAGAATTTCTGTGGTTTTTTTGAAGCTCAAGCCAGGGTATGAGCCGAGAAAGGTTGCCAGGAAGATAGAGGGTATGTTCCCGCAGGTTGATGCCGTGGCGAGGGGAAGGATAGGCGAGGAGATTAGAGGCAATCTGAGAGAGATAGGGAACGTATTTGTTTTTTCTGTGGCGCTTCTCTCAGTTTTCGCTGTCTTTCTGAGCTGGGCGATTTTCTCTGCGGTTGTTACCGAGAGGGTTAAAGAGATAGGGGTGCTCAGGGCTATAGGAGCCAGGCGCAACCATATATTTACCCTGCTCCTCTTAGAGGCGGCTATCCTCAGCATGACAGGTGGGCTTGCGGGGTTGCTCCTTGGCGGACTGCTGGTCAGTCAGCTGATGAATAGATTCACCCTCCTCGCCTCGGTGAGTTTCAACTCGAGCCTTGCTGCTGCGCTGGTGCTGCTCAGCTTTCTCTCGGGCATCGCCCTATGCCTAGCTGGTGCAGCGCTGCCAGCGCTGAGAATAGCGAGAATAGAACCTCTAAGCGCCCTGAAGGAGGGCTAACTCACGCGTCTCGAAAAATTCGTAACCCTGAGTTCATTCAGTATTGCCTCTTTATCCACATCGGGAAGCTCAATCCTTCCGGGCACGTAGGCGCAGTAGGGATCCTCCGCCAAGTAATCGCCAGTTACAGCATATGCGCGTGAACGCGATCCCCTGCATATATCATTGAACTCGCACACTCTGCACCGCCCCTTAAGCTTCGTCGCGTCGTGGAGCTCTTTCAGCACCTCTGAGCTGGAGTATATCTCTTCCAGCGTATCTTCGCGAACGTTGCCAAGGGTTACGGGCATGAAGCTGGATGGATAAACTTCACCCTTGTGCGCCACGAATATTCCTTTTCCAAACACCTTCTTGTCTTTGGGCTTATAGCCGCTGCCCTTTACCTCAACCTCAGGAAGCTCAACATCGCGGGTTAGCTGCTCCAGCTTTTGCCTTAGATGCGCATAGAGTTCGCCCTGCATCAGTGCGCTTTGGTCGAGCATGCCTTCTTCGACCAGACGGCGCATCACGGCAACCCGACGGTAGGGCTCGCTGCCTGCGATGGCATTCACGGTGATAAGCGGCAACCGCATGACATCATAGACGAAGTTGAAGACATCCTCGTACTCCTCCGGCGAAAGCGCAAGCTCCTCCGTCGCTCTGCCTGTGGGTATGAGCATGTACAGGTACCAGCCTATTGCGCCCAGTCTCTTCGCGAGAAACATAATCTCGGGCAGCTCGCGCACATTGTGCTTGGTAACCGTCGTTAGGAGGCGGAAGGGCAGGCGCAGCTCTCGCATTATCTCCGTAGCTTTAACCAGCCTTTCGAAGGTTCCCGGCACTCCGCGGAAGGCGTCGTGCTGCTCCGGCGTTACTCCGTCGATGCTTATTGCCACTGTATCACAGCCTGCCTCCTTGAGCTTCTCTATGTTCTTTCTGTTCAGCAAAGGCGTGGTGCTGGGCGCTATCGTAACCGTGAGCCCCGCGTCCTTGGCGTAGCGTATTAGGTCGAAGATATCTTCCCGCCTCAAAGCGTTGCCACCTGTGATGCGCAGTATTGGATACGGCTTGCCAAAAGCGACAATCTGGTCAATAAAAGCGTAGCTTTCCTCTGTAGTAAGCTCCCGCAGGTCTCGCTCTGTGCGTGCACTTGCCTTGCAGTGCTTGCAGAGGAGCCCGCAGGCTATTGTGGACTCCCACATTACTGAAACCGGCTTCAGAGGCATCCACCTACTACAGAAGCATAACGAGGTAAAGCAGTAACAAAAATCAGCCAGGAAAACAAAAATCAGAAGGAAAAAGGGAGAGAGAATTTACTCCTCGTCGCCTCCGGCGCCGCCCTCGTCGCCTTTCTTGGTCTCACCGCTGGCGGCGATGACGTCGTCGATGCGCAGAATCATCACCGCAACCTCACTGGCGCTGTCTATCGCCTGGCTCTTCACAGAGAGCGGCTCCACTATGCCCTCGACGAGCATGTCTTTTACTTCACCCTCGTACACGTCCAGGCCGAAGCGGTAGCCCTTGTCCTCCTTCTCATGCTTGGCGCGCAGGGCGACGACCATGTCTATTGGATCAAGACCTGCGTTCTCGGCGAGAGCGCGCGGAATCACCTCAAGTGCGTCTGCGAAGGCCTCAATTGCAAGCTGCTCCCTGCCGCCGACGGTCTTGGCATAGTCGCGCAGGCGCAGGGCAAGCT
>MTME02000031.1 GCA_002011115.2 Candidatus Pyrohabitans sp. JdFR-17 | reverse complement strand
GCTACCTGCGCTTTTCCTTCGCCACAAGCGAGGAAAATATTATAGAGGGGATGCGCAGAATTAGGGAATATCTGGACAAAAATGGATAAAGCCAATTATGACTTTACGACTTATAATACTTACCAAAAGATAGTTACAAACTACTTAATATTTAAAAAAGAGGTGGGATGATATGCCTTTCCCTGAAAAAATCAATTGGGTTGGAAGCACATTAAAGGAGAAGGCTCTATACTTTTCTTAATGAGGAGAAGGCTCAGGCAGATACAGGAAATGTTCTAAAGGCAGGTGGAATTATAGCCGCGCTTCTCGGAGCAGGAGCAGTAATGGCATACAAATCCAATTTGATGGGAGGAAGTGAAAACATTCAAAACACGCCTCCTGCTGATGAAAATCTCTCAGAGAGATATGAGCGGCTTATGAACGATCCGCGTTTTCACCCAACCCTCAACGAGAGTGAAAGAGAAAGAATAATGAGAGAAGCACTCAAGGAATTAAATTGGACTCAATAAAAGTCAAATAATCCCCCAGTCCTGCTTGGCAGGTCATTTTGTTTTCAGCCTTTCATACAGCGAGTGGGAAGCTCCCACAAATCCTATGGCAAGTCTTGCCCTCCAGATGTGGCCAGCAATTGCAGTTTCAGTTGCAATACCTGCTCCTTCCACCACTGCACCAAGACCCCCTCTTTAACCGTCATTTCCCAGAAGACAAGAAAGATATTTATATTTCATGTAACAATAATTACCTGAGAGGTAATTTTCATGACAAAAAAAGGGATTGGTGAACTCGGAACAAAGCTCCTTTCATCCTTGAGCGAAAGCAACAAGAACATATTTACTGTAGAGGATGCTGCCAGAGTTTTGAATAGAAAAAAGTCAGACGTGATCAAACTGCTTCATGACCTTGCAAAGAAAGAATGGATAATGCGGCTTTCAAAGGGAAAATACCTCATACTTCCCCTTGAAGCAGGAGTTGAACCAAAATTCACAGAGCATGAATTTGTCATAGCGTCGCATCTTGTTCACCCCTATTATATTGGATACTGGAGTGCCCTTAATTACTACGGCTTTACAGAACAGGTTCCAAGAACAGTTTTTGTGGCAACGCCAAAGAGAAAAAGAGGAATATCTGTCTTTGGAGTCGAGTATAAGTTCATAACACTTTCTAAAAAGAAATTCTTCGGCTACGAAAAAGTGTGGATAGGTTCAAACTTAGTGGTATTGTCATCAAAAGAAAAAACTATAATTGACTGCCTCGATCATCCGGAGTACTGCGGTGAGCTCACAGAGGCTGCCAAGGGCCTGTGGAACGCGAGAGAGGAAATTTCATTTAAAACCCTTTTTGACTATGCCAAACGCATTGGAAACAATGCTGTACTGAAAAGACTCGGGTATCTTTTAGAGCTGTTTGAACTGGAGCCGGAACTTGTTGGAAAGATAAAAGCCATGCTGTCCAAAAGCTATTCGCCTCTTGATCCAACAAAACCCAGAAAAGGAAGATACAATTCAAAATGGAAGCTCCTTTTGAATGTTTCGGAAAGGGACCTGACAGAATGGAGAGAGCATTGAAATGATACCGCTGGCAGAAATCAAAAGGCTTGCCGCCAAGAACCGCGTTCCCCTGGGAACAGTTGAGAGGGACTATGTTATATGCTGGTTTCTCTACGGGGTTTCAAAAACTACACAAAACCTGATTTTCAAGGGAGGAACTGCCATAAGAAAAATTTATTTCCCTGGCTGGAGATTTTCGGAGGATTTAGACTTCAGTGCCAGAGAAACAATGGATTGGAAAGAGATTAAATCCCTTCTGGAAAGCATCAATAAGAAGGCTTCAGAAAGTGGAGTGGTTTTTGAAATTAAATCCATTCATGTGAACCCGGAGTACTGCATGGCGAAGATATACTACACCGGGTCGTTGCAGACCAAGAACAGTTTCAAGATCGACATTTCAATGAACGAGTTTCTGCATGAAAAATATCCTTCTCGCAGGGTTTTGTGGGAGTATTCGGATCAACAGAACGTTAAAATACCTGTCTATCCCCTTGAGGAGATACTGGCGGAGAAGCTGCGTTCTCTTCTCCAGCGAGGAAAAAGCAGGGATTATTATGATGTCTGGGCACTGCTGAAATATCACAGGAAAAAGATTGACCTGAAGGTCACAAAGAAGATTTTCCAGAAGAAGTGCGAGCACTTTTCGATTCCATTTAAAGGTGTGGACGATTTCTTTGATGGGGAGAGATTGGCAGAGACAAAAAGATTCTGGGAGAGAGGTCTTGCCCATCAGATTGACAAATTACCGGAGTTTGATACCGTTATTGAAGAGTGCAGGATTCTTGTGGAAGAGATTTTTGCTTGAAATCATCAACAATTGCCGAACCCAAAGCATAAATCTTTATAAATCTTTTTCTATATAATAATATTTACCAAAAAGATAGTTACAAACTACTTAATATTTAAAAAGGTGAGGTTTGTGAGACTTGAAAACTGGGAACCAACTCTTGAAAATCTTGAAATTTTAAGACAGGCTGGTGTTATTGCTGTTGCAGAGGGTATTGATATAGAGGAAGCTTATAAAAGTCTCACTGATGATTCTTATGATGATGCGAGGAAAGGAAATGAACTTTTAAGAAAAATTTTCTATGCAGGAGCTGCTCTTTTTGCACTTGCAGGCTTGACTTTCACAGCAGGTTGCACAAAAGCAAATGCTGAGACGATAGGCGAAAATGTAGGAGATGTAGTTGAAAAGGCAAAAGAAACTGTTTCAGGAGACTATGAATGGAAACTCACCTGCGGTGTTGACGAGAATGGAAAGCCCTACGATGTCTCTGGTTTGAGTTTTTACAAGCTTGTGGATGAGGATGGTGACGGGAAGCACGAGACAATAATCCTTGAAGCCTATGACGGCATCTTCGACAACGGAAAAGACACAATAATAAGAGTCACAAGAACTGGAGACCATGAATACGAAGTCCAGCTTGTTAAGAACTCAGACGGCGAGGAGTTCCCGCCCTATAAGGTTGACACGAGAGATGGTGTTCCGTTTAATGAGGTTATTGGAACGCATACTGAAAGATGGTGGACATGGAGAAAAGATAAAGAAAAATATGTCGCCGACAAGGAGTATCCTGATGGGAGGATTTTGGTTTATGATTTGGATATAATGGAAGAGAAAAATACTGTTGAGACTAATAAAAAAAGTGCAAGTGCTTTGTGGATAAATGATGAGTTATTAATAGGGAAAGCTTAAGCAGTGAGAACTTATTTCATTCATTTAAAACCCAGGGTGTGTTGGCCAGGGCATTCCCACTAAATCACTACCGTACATATTGAAACAGAAAGTCTCCTCGTATTTACCTTTGTTCTCAAACTTAATGCCAATGCAATTATCAATTTCACAACATAGACGATCTAATTGTTGGTCTCCAGTATTCGCAGTTCCTCCAACCTGGCAGTCGGAACTTTTGACTCTGTAATCTGGATCAATTTCACTACCTTCATTCAAATTCTTTCCCAGTGCTACTCCGAACCAGTTTTGCCAGGATGCTGGCACGCCGTCATAAACGCAAACTTTGAAATTTCCGAGGTCAACATCATTATCTATTCCAAAGTAGAACTTACTCAAAACAATTTCTCCAGAATTAACTTTTACATTGTCAACAAACACTTCTCCTGTATCTTCATTAATTCCGACAGTCTTTCCGTCTTTTGTTTCTCCCCAGATAGGACATGTTCCTGTAATCTTTGAAGCCTCTGAAAGCCAATCTGCGATCTTCTTTCTCACGCTATCGTCAAGCATATCAGGAGAATCAGGCACACACGTTCCTGCAACATAACTCTGATAAAGAGAAGTTGCCTTGCTCAGCAACCCGCTGGTTGCCTTGTCTGCAACGCAGACTCCATAACTGCTGGAAATCAGTTTTGTGCACGCTGTATCAACAGGAAATACAGCGAGCCTCTGAAGTTCCTGCGGGCTCTCAATATTAAGCACGCTTCCAGATCAAATCTTAAACTCGTGGATATAAAGAGGGGTACTCTCAAAAAGTTTTAATTGATAAAGGATGAATTAGTAACCTGGAGGCGAGGCAATGAAGTTACTCAAGAAGCTTAGCGAGGCGCACGGCGTGCCCGGTCACGAGGATAAGGTGCGCGAGCTTTTGCGCGAGGAGTTAGAAAGAACCTGCGACGAGGTTTTTGTGGATAAGCTCGGCAACCTCATAGCAAGGAAAGGCGAGGGCAAGCGCAAGGTGATGCTTGATGCGCATATGGATGAGATAGGCTTAATGGTGAAGCATATAGACAAGAAGGGGTTCATACGCTTCACCACGCTGGGCGGCTTTTTCGACCAGACATTGCTAAACCAACGCGTGGTGGTGCACACCCGCAAGGGTGAGGTTCTCGGGGTTATAGGTTCCAAGCCCCCGCATCTGATGAAGGAGGAGGAGCGCAAGAAGGTTGTTAAGGCTGAGAACATGTTCATAGACGTAGGCGCCGGTGATGCCGAGGAGGTGAAGAAGCTCGGTGTTCGCGTGGGGGACTACATAACCTTTGACAGGAGCTTCGCTGAACTTGCTGGCGAACTTGTCACCGGCAAAGCCTTCGACAACCGCATAGGCTGCTATGCCATGGTCGAGATAATGCGCCGCCTAAGCGTTGATGCAGAGGTTTACGCCGTTGCCACTGTGCAGGAGGAGGTTGGGTTAAAGGGTGCGCGCACCGCCGCATACAAGATATACCCTGACATCGCGATTGTGCTCGACGTGACCACTACGGGCGACTACCCAGGCGTTCGGGAAGAGGAAAGCGCCACCAAGCTCAACGGCGGTCCCGCAATTACTCTAGTCGACGCCAAGGGGCGAGGTTTAATCACCCATCCTGAGGTGAAAGAGCTTTTAATCTCCACCGCGGAGGAGGAGAAGATACCCTACCAGCTCGAGGTTGGTGAAGGCGGAACCACAGATGCCACGATTATTCACCTAACCAAAGAGGGCGTGCCCGCGGGCGTCGTTTCTGTGCCCACGCGCTACATCCACTCTCCCGTAGAAGTAGCAAGCGTAAAGGACATAGAGCGCGTGGTAGAGCTTGTCGCGAAGGCAGTGGAGAGGTGGGCAGAAAAGGGCTAGCTTCCCAAATCTCTAACTATTCCCACGCTCACAAGCGCCTTCACCGGCTTTCCTCTGACCTGGCTTAAGCCTTTCTTGTCGATCATGACCACCGCCGCAAGAGGGGTTGCACCCTTCTCAGTTAGGAATGCTATTGTATCGCCCAGCGTAGTGCCTGTCGTAGCGATATCATCGACGATCACAACCTTCTTACCTTCCACGCCTGCGAAGTTGGATAGGATAAAGCCCTGCTTCGCCTCACTCTGGGGTTCCCACATGTGCTTCTTTGGGCGAATAATGCACAGCTTGGCGTTGAGCTCTTCTGCGATGATCGTCGCCAGAGGCACGCCGCTCACAGCTATGCCTGCGATAACCTCAGGCTCAGGAAGCGAGTTCTCCTCCAGTATCTCCCTTATGAGCTCCGCCATGGCAAGGGCGACGTGACGCAGAACCACGGGGTTAGAGCCAACGTTGCGCCAGTCTATGTAGATATCTCGGGGAGCGGCGCCGCGCTCTTCTTCGGTGTGGGTAACCAGCCAGAGCGCAGTCTCACGGCTAACGTTGAGCTCGTCGGCGATCTCGCCGGTGGTTAATCCTCTCTTCTTCAGCTCCCTCGCTCGCTTTATGAGCTCTGAAATGTCGCGCATGGTTAATATTCACCTTTCTTCCTATTTATATCATTACCTCTTCTTTACCCTTGCTTTCACCTTAGCGCCGCACACCTCGCAGGTATCGCTGGCATAACTCGCGCTGTACCTGCGTCCGCATCCCACGCAACGCTTATACCAGCGAAATCGTCGCCTTATTCCCTGCTCCATCACCGGCGAAAAGCGCAGCTTCAGAAGCTTCGCCACGTTCTGCACCGCGTAGTCGTCTGTAACTATAGTGACCTCCTCTCCCTGCGAAGCGAACTCCAGGGCTAAGGCGAGCACCGCCATGTCAGCCCGCGAAAGCTGTGCTACGTCGCCAGTTTTCTCCGCCGCTTTTTTTACAAGCTGCATATACTTCTCCCGTGGGGTACGCACCTCCAGCAGGCCGCTCTCCTGCGCGAGCCTTGCCTTAAGCTGGCGGTACTCTTCCTTAAGCTCCTCCATCACCTCTGGCACTGTGTAAGCGCGCTTCTGCAAAGCCAGGGGCTCCAGGCCAGCGAAGAAGGCGCTTGCGTCGAGCACAAGTATCATAGCCTCTCCCTTATCCTCTCGTAGAAGTCCCGCCTGAACTTTACAAGCTTTACAATGCTGTGGGACTTTCTCAGGGTTACCTCCTGCTCCGGCTCAAGGCTGAGCACCTTCTGTCCATCTATAACCAGAAGCGCTCTTTCTTTGGCATCTACAACCTTAACCCTAATGAGAAGGTGCTCCGGCACGACGATGCTTCGAGCGGAGAAGCTGAAGGGGCAGATTGCGGTTACCACAATCGCGGGGGTGCGGGGGTCAATTATAGGTCCGCCGGCAGACATGGAGTAGGCAGTTGAGCCCGTAGGCGTAGCTACAATAACGCCATCGCTGCGAAGCTCCTGCGCTAAAGTTTCGTCGATGTATATGTGCAGGTGGAGCATCCTTACCGGCGAAGCGCTGGCTATGACTGCTTCGTTGAGCGCCTCACCCACCTTCTCGCCAGCTACCAGCACAGAGAGCTTGCTCCTCTCCTCTATGAAGTACTCGCCTGCGAGCAGCTTCTCCAGCGAGGAACGCCATTCCTGGGGCTTAGCCTCGGTTAGGAATCCCATGGTGCCGAAGTTGAAGCCCAGGACGGGCACTGTATTTCCTGCACCCTTAGCGGCAGCCTTAAGAATCATACCGTCGCCGCCAAGCACCAGGTAGAGGTCCACCTTCATTGCATCGATTTCACACCCCTCTACGCCAATATCTCGTGCACACTCCGCGTCGTACACCACATCTATGCCTTTCTGCAACAGGTAGCTCGCTATCTCCTGTGCTACGCGTTGCGCCTCTGGAGTGCGCTTTACAATCAGCCCCACCTTTTCTATTTTTTTCATGTTATCTCTATTTATCTCAGGTTGGTATATAATAGTGCGGGTGTAGTCTAGTGGCAGGACCCGAGCCTCCCAAGCTCGTGACCCGGGTTCGAATCCCGGCACCCGCATAACCCCCTATTTCTGTAGGCACTAAATACTGGGAAATAATTTAATACCTCTCTGAACAACCTCTATCCATGCTTATAAAGAATGCGAAAATCGCTACGCCGAGTGGCATAATCTCTGGTGATATACTCATCGAGGGAGAAAAAATCGCTGCCGTTGGAAAAGCCATTAAGGCGAGGGGGGAAGAGAAGCTCAACCTTAAAGGAAAGCTGGTAATCCCAGGCATAGTCGACATGCACGTGCACATGCGCGATTTTACCGAAAAGCATAAGGAAGACTTAACCAGCGGAAGCAGGGCAGCGCTTGCCGGTGGGGTTACCACCTTCTTTGAGATGCCAAACACAAAGCCAGCGATAACCACTGCTTCAACCTACCGGCGACGCTTAGCCCTTGCTAATCGAAAATCACTGGTAGACTTCGGCATATACTTCGGCGTTACTAAGGAGAACCTTCCAGAGCTTGCCAAGCTCTCACCCAAAGTTTGCAAAATTTACCTCGACGGCACGCTGGGCAGTGTGGATTACACCACCGTAGAGGAGGCTCTTAAAATAGCAAGCTTCGTGGCGGTGCATGCTGAGGACCGCGCAACGATAGCGCGCAATATGAAGAAGATTAAAAGCACGGGAAACGACTTCACAAAGCACTGCGAAATTCGCAGTCCGGAGGCAGAAAGCATCGCCGTGGAGAGAGTTGCTCAGATTGCCGCGAGATTAAAAAAGAGGGTGCACATCTGCCACATCTCAGCTGCGAAGGCTTTAGATTATCTCAATGAGCACACCACCTGTGAGGTTACCCCGCATCACCTTCTTTTAACCAGAAAAGCCCTCGCAGAAATGGGGAGCTATGCAAAGACCAACCCTCCGCTGCGCTCCGCTGGCGATGTAGCAGCGCTGTGGAGCGCGCTTAAAGAGGGCAGAATCTCATGCATAGCCAGCGACCATGCTCCTCATTCGCTTGGGGACAAAGATGGCAGCCCTCTCGAGGCAGCCTCAGGCATTCCCAACCTTGAGACAATGCTTCCACTCCTCCTCACCATGGTAAACAGGGGAAGGCTGAGCGTGAGCGAGCTGGTGAAGCTCTGCTGCGAGGCACCGGCAAAGCTCTTGGGGCTTGAGAATAAGGGTTCTATTCTTCCTGGTAAAGACGCAGACCTTGTTGTTGTGGACATGCGCCGCGAAGGTGTGGTTAGCGCCGAGGATTTCCACTCGAAGGCGAAATATTCCCCATTCGAGGGGTGGCGCCTCCGTGGAGCCGTTGATACGGTTCTACTGCGCGGAGAAATAGCATACCAGGATGAGGACTTTCTTGTTAAGCCCGGATATGGCAAACCTGCGCTAACCTTCTCGCCTTGAAAATACGCCGCTCTCCCCTCGTGATACCACGTCCTTCAGCGAGGTTTTCGGTGGCTGCTTTCTCTTTTGTCTTGTTTTCTTCTTTTCCTTCTTCTCTGGCTTAAAAATTGCTTTTATGTCCTCTTCCTCCAGCTTGCACTCCTTGGCTCGCTCATAAATCTCCCGAACCCTCTTCTCCACCTTGAGCACTTCGTACACTAAAATAATCGCAGCAAGTATAACCAGGATGTCGGCAGCTATACCCACACTGGTGAATATCATCACCGCACCTATCACCGTAATCTCAAAGAGGAGAACTACAATGCAGGCGATTATAATTTTCTGAAAGTTTCTAACCGGGTCTTTTCTAATCAAAAGGTATGATATCAAAAACAGCGCTGTGAAGATGAAAAGAACGTGAGGTATGGAAACGTCCTTAATAAATACCCCCATAAAAAAGGATACCACAAGCACGCCTACCAGCATGAATACCGCGGCGAGCACATAACCAAGGACATGAACACCTCTTGAAGTCTGCATTTATCACCTCTCCAAAAGCCAGATTTTATATTGTACTTCTATCTTTATAATTCATCTGGAGGTATGGTATGGACACCTTCGAGTATGAAGTGATTAACGTCAGGCATACTAAAGAAAAAGGCATGCTTAGCCTGGAGAATCTCCTAAATAAAATGGGAAAAAAGGGCTGGGAACTTGTGGGCATAGATGGAGACCACTATATATTCAAACGCAGGGTTTGAGCTTCTTTGGCTTATCTACTTGCCAGCTTGATATCACTAGCCTTGACGGTCTTTCTCTTCGCGTGTTTGGCGAGCTTTCCAGCTTCGGTCGCGATCTCCGTTCCTATCTCCTCAAGCAGTTCAGCAAGCACTACAGCAGCGTCCCTGCCCACACGCATGTTTGTGGCTTTCCTAATAATCCTACCACACGCAGCTACAGGTAATTCTCCCATAAATCCACCACCTCATGAATATTTTTTAATCTACTCCAAGATAAAGCTTTCGCTTAAAGAAATTCCGTCACCCGTAGCTTAGCTGCGGATAACTGCGTCACCCGGAACATAGTTCCGGGCAACCGCTACTATGCCTTTGCCTTTACCATTTTCTTTGAGTACTTTTGAACTATCTTCTCGGTGCTGACTATGTTCTTGTCCAGACCAAGTTCCGCATATGGGTCAAGACCTAAAGCTAAGCCTATTAGCTGGGTGATGTAAAGCACGGGTATGTCCAGCTCCTCACCGTAGTGCTTCTCAATCTCTGGTTGCTTTGCGTCGAGAGTCATGTGGCACATGGGACAAGCGACGATTATCGCTTGAGCACCCGCTTCCTTCGCCTCCTTGATTATCTCGTAGCTCAGCTTGTGCATCGTCGCCTCGTTGCTCATCATAACTGGTCCGCCGCAGCAGCGCGTTTTTCTGGTAAAGGGCAGCACCGTAGCGCCCAAAGCCTGGATTATCTTGTCCATGCTGGTGGGATTCTCCACATCGTCGAAGCTCTCCTTGCCTGGTGGACGGGTGATGTAGCATCCGTAGTAGGGCACAACCCTCAAGCCTTCCAGCGGCTCAACCACCTTCTCAGCAAGAGCCTCTAAGCCCAAGTCGTTGACCAGTACATCCAGTGGGTGCCTTACCTTTACCTCTCCCTTCACCTCTAAACCTGTGCCCTCTAGAGCCTTGCTCAGCTTTTCGCGATTCTCTTCGCTCTCAAGTACATACTCGCGAGCCTGCTTTAAATTCTGGTAGCACGCCGGGCAGGGTGCGACCACATCCTTGCCCTGAGCCTCCGCTTTTGCTAGGTCTCTAGCGGGAAGGGCAACCGAAAGAAGCTTGCTCGTTGCATGCGCCGCTGAGGCTCCGCAGCAGCTCCAGTCTTCAAGCTCTTCAAACTCCAAGCCCAGAGCGGTGAAAACACTTCTGAAACTTATGTCATATTCCTTTGCGGTAGCTTCTAAAGAGCAGCCAGGATAGTAAGCATAGCTCATTCTCCTGCCTCCATCTTAGCCACGTTTTCGAATATCTTCCGAACCTCCTCGCTGCCAGAGATTTTCTCTGGTTTGAAGGGGAGCTTGCCCTTTTTCATGAGCGTGATTCCAAAGGGGGCGTTCTTTAGGAGGTAGCCAAGTTTTGATGTGATACTCTCTCTACTACCCAGTGTAGTCTTCAACAGCAGCAGAGGTTCGAATTGCCTTCCAAGATTAGCCACGATTTCGTTGAAGTTTCTGTAAAACGACGCAGCCCTTGGCTTGGCGATGCTTGAGTTGTACCCTTCCTTCATGGCCATGCTCTTAAGCGCCGCCATTACCTCGGTTATCTTGACCTCTCTTGGGCATCGCACCTGGCATTGATAACACGAGGCACAAAGCCAGATAGTCTTGCTACTCAGCACGCGATCGCGCATGCCAAGGTTCACCATGCGAATTATCTGCCTTGGAGTAAAATCCATGGCAGAGACGGTGGGACACCCTCCGCTGCAGGTGCCGCACTGGTAGCATGCGGCAATGCCCTCGCCACCTGCTGCAATAACCTCACTCTTAAAGTCCGTCATAGTGGATGATGCCTCCTAGCAGCTTTACGAATTTATCATTATTGTTCATTATATACTTTTGCATAACATTAAAAAGTTTTCCCAAAGTGTAGTGGCATGGCGGTGCAGAGATAGAATTATATATTTCTGCACGTCAAACTCTTACTCATGGAATTGAGCAGAGCAAAGCGCTACAAGGACAAGGTTTCAAAGATAATTCAGAACATAAGAGATATAAAAGAATGGGCATCTTCTGAGGAGGTGTTTCTGGAGGACAGGAAGACGAGGCTTGCCACCTACAAGGCTTTTCAGGAGGCGGTGGAAGCGATAACAGATATTGTGGCAATGATGGTTAAAGATTTAGGTGAGATCCCCAAAGATGACTACACAAATCTTGAAATAATTCATAACAAAAATATAATATCCTCAGAGCTCAAAAAAGCTATCAAGGAAGCAAATGGGCTAAGAAACAGAGTAGTTCATGAATACAATGGTATTGTGGATGAGGTTGCATATGCCTCTATTATGAGTCTGTTAGAGTATATTGAAGAATTCACGAGGGTAACTGAAAAATGGCTGTTGAAGAATTTGTAGCTAAAGAATTTTCATTTTTGAAGGACAGAGAAGATGTTCTAGCGGTGCTTATTTTCGGTTCCCATGCAAGGAAGGAGGCAACTCCGCGTAGCGACGTCGACGTGTGTGTAGTTGCCCCAAAAGCGGAGAAGAAAAGCCTGCTCTCTTTTATTCTCCAGCATGTTACAAGCCCTAAATACCATATCTGGCTCTTTGAGGAACTTCCCCTTTACATGAAGAAGGAGGTTATGGATAATCACAAGATTATCATTTGCAGGGATAAACTTGAACTATATGAGTACTTCTACTTTGTTAACAAGCTCTGGAAGGATCAGGAACAGAGGCAGAGGGTGACACGGGAAGAGCTTAGGGAAATGCTAGCAAAAGGTGGTGGATAGGTATAATGAATATATTTGATGAGGTCAAAGTAGAGGCAGAGTATGCCACCAAGCCGGGGTAGTCTAGAGGCGAGGCGGCGGACTGCAGATCCGCTTTACGTGAGTTCAAATCTCACCCCCGGCTTTTAAATATTCTATTGTAATTTGTATGGTTGCAGGGGGGTTGTCGAAAAAATCTAGAAGTTACATATGAGTGGTACTCCGCCTTATG
>MTME02000030.1 GCA_002011115.2 Candidatus Pyrohabitans sp. JdFR-17 | reverse complement strand
AGAACCGCCAGACCCAATAGAAGGAAAAACTGAATTTGAGAGATTCTGCAACCTCTTGGGGGTGAGAATATGCTAAAGTTGACAGCACCGAGGAAATAGAGAAAAAGGATAATACAACAATAAAAGCAAAAGATGATATTCTGGATGTGTATGAACATGACCGTTCATCACTAAGTAGGTGATACACTATGCTCGACTTCCGACCCCATCTGAGCATAAACGAGCGCGGACACCTCGCGCTGGGCGGCGCCGATCTGGTGGAGCTTGCGGAGAAGTACGGCACTCCTCTCTATGTGTACGATGAGCAGCGCATTCGCGAGCGCTATCGCGAGTTTCGTGATGCCTTCGCAGGCTACGGCGACGTGGAGGTGTGCTACGCATACAAGGCCAACACCTCGCTTGCGATACTCCACATTCTGCGCAGTGAGGGTGCGGGCGCAGACATAGTGAGTGAAGGAGAGCTCTACCTAGCGCTCAAGGTTGGTTTGTCTGGAGATAAGATTATCTTTACTGGCAACAACAAGAGCGACCGCGAGTTAGAAAAGGCGGTGGAGGCAGGGGTGATTATTAACCTGGACTCGCTTCATGAGCTTGAGAGGCTGATTGATATTGTGGAAGCTGAGAATGCTGAGGCTAAGGTCTCATTCAGGGTAAACCCCGAGGTCTCGCCGGAGACGCATCCCCACCTCGCGACTGGCTTACGGGAGAGCAAGTTCGGCATTCATGAAGATATCGTGCTCAAAGCGTACGAGCGGGCGATGCGCTGCTCCCGTTTGAACGTCGTAGGAATACACATGCATATAGGTTCGCAGATTACCAAGACAGAGCCCTACGAGGAGGCGACGCGCAGGCTTTTTGATATCATTGGCAGGCTGAAGAGGGAACTTGGCTTGGAGCTGGAGTTCGCCGACCTTGGCGGAGGTGTGGGAATCCGCTACTCGGGTGAGCAGTCCTATATTACCCCAGCGCAGCTGGCGGAGGCGATACTGCCCATAATTGAAGAGAAGCTGGCTGAGTATTCGTTGAGAAAGCCCAAGCTGCTCTTCGAGCCTGGGCGCTACATTGTGGGCGACGCTGGAGTAATGCTGGCGCGGGTTTACACCATAAAGCGCACCCCATATAAGAAGTTTATAGGCTGCGACGCTGGATTCAACCTTCTTATAAGGCCAGCGATGTATGGCTCTCATCATGATGTGGTTGTAGCGAATAAGGCTTCTCTCGCTCCAGCCGAGGAAGTCACCATCGCCGGCAACCTGTGCGAGAGCGGCGATTTGCTTGCGAAGGACAGGCTGCTGCCGGAGATAGAGAAGGGCGACATTTTAGCCTTTCTTGACGCTGGTGCGTACGGCTTTGTCATGGCCTCGCAGTACAACTCCCGTCCACGCTGTGCCGAGGTGCTGGTGAATAATGGAAAGGCGGAGTTAATACGCTACGCCGAGGATTTCGCTGACCTTGTTGCAAAGCAGGTGGTTCCAAAGAGGCTGAGGTAGGCTGCTTTTTTGGCGCATCTTCAGCAAGCTTAAATATTAGTCAACTATATATTGCTGCCTCGCTCAAAATTATCAAGGTAGAAGAAAGGAGAGTGATTTTCATAGCCGTTGACGAGGCTACTGAAAGGCGATTGCAGTGGCTCATAGAAGAGAGAGAGTGGGAGGAGCTTGAACAGGAGATAGCAAAGCTCCACCCATATGATTTGAGCGAGTTTGTACAGAGCCTGAAAGATGAGCAGCGCAGACAGGTGCTGACGCGGCTCTCTCCAAAGCTCGTTGCCCAGTTTCTGCCGGAACTTCGTGATGAAATCCAGGCGGAGCTTTTGGAACTCCTCCCACCTCGCGCTGCAGCGGAGCTTCTACTGCATCTCCAGCCGGACGAGCGCGCCGATGTGCTCTCGCTCCTAAGCCCGGAGGTAAGGCAGGCCGTAATGCAGTACATGCCAGAGACTCTTCGGAGAGAGGCTCGCGCGCTGCTGAGGCACCCCAGCGACTCTGCCGGCGGACTAATGACAACACGCGTGCTAGCACTACCCAAGGATATGACGGTCGAGGAGGCAGTCAGGTTCATACGTCAGCACGCGGGTGAGTATGAGACCATCTACTACCTCTACGTGGTTGACGAGAATGGCAAGCTCGTGGGGGTACTTTCCCTCCGCGAACTTGTGCTCGCTCCGGGTAAAAGGAAGCTGGGGGAGGTGATGAATCCTGACGTCATAGCGGTGCCTTTGGAGATGGATCAAGAAGAGGTGGCCAAGATCGTCGCCGACTATGACCTTGCCGCTGTGCCGGTGATTGACAGAGAGGGAAAACTTGTGGGCATAGTAACGGTAGACGACGTGGTGGACGTTATTGAGGAGGAGATCGTCGAGGACATGGGTCAGATCGCGGGTACTGGTGTTGGGGTGGACAGGCTTATCGAAGCACCTGCGATTGAGGTGGTGAAGGCTCGCCTGCCCTGGCTTCTGGTGGCACTCCTCGGCGATGGTCTGGTGGCGGCGAGTATACTTAAGCGCTTCGAGGAAACTCTCGCCTCCGTTGTAGCGCTCTCTCTGTTCGTTCCAGCGATTATGACCATGGGGGGGAATGTGGGCTTGCAGACCTCTACGATATTTATTCGGGGCCTGGCGACGAGGGAGATCTCTGATAGGCTGCGCTACCTTATGCGGGAGATTAAAATTGGCATAACCATGGCGCTGCTCGCTGGCTTGGCAGTCGCTGTCTTTGCCCAGCTTCTCGTTGGAAAACCAGTTATAGGATTAATTGTTGGCATCGCCATGTTCTCTGCCATGAGCTTGGCCAGCGTTATGGGCGTGGTTATCCCCTGGATCTTTGAAAAGCTGAATATAGACCCGGCAATAGCGAGCGGCCCCTTCATGACCACAACGCAGGACATCACCGGCTTGGTAGTTTACTTCACCCTCGCTTCGGTGCTGCTTCAGCAGTTCGGGTAGTAGCACGCAGTAAAGCTCGGGTTAAGGCTTTCGGGGTGAGGCGAAGAAAAGGTTTTTAATGATGCATGTAGAATAGTGAAAGAAAGCGGGTGCTTTTCGATGAGGATGAAGGGTGCTGAGGCGATAGTCGAGGCTCTGAAAAGAGAAGGCGTTGAAGTTATCTTTGGTATACCAGGCGGAGCGTCTATTCCGCTCTACGATGAGCTGTACGACTCAGAGATAAGGCACATACTCACGCGTCACGAGCAGGGCGCTGCTCATGCAGCAGACGGCTACGCGAGGGTGCTGGGTAAGGCCGGAGTGTGCAGCGCTACCTCTGGACCAGGGGCAACGAACCTAACCACAGGCATTGCCACCGCTTACATGGACTCATCGCCTGTGGTAGCCTTCACGGGGCAGGTTGCTACACCGTTCATAGGCAAGGATGCCTTCCAGGAGACGGATGTTATAGGCATAACCATGCCGATTACAAAGCACAACTTCCAGATTCGCGATGTTGCGGAGATACCGGAGGTAATCAAAAAAGCGTTCCACATTGCGCAGACAGGCAGACCGGGGCCGGTGCTTATCGACTTGCCTAAAGACATGCAGGAGGGCGAGGCGGAGGTTGAGTTTCCTGATAAAGTGGAGATAGTAGGTTATAAGCCCACCTATGAGGGGCACCCGAGGCAGATAAAGGCAGCGGCAAAGGCGATACTCGAGGCGGAGCGTCCGGTTATACTCGCAGGCGGAGGTGTGATAATCTCAGGCGCTTCGCCGGAGCTTATAGAGCTGGCGGAGCTTATAATGGCACCCGTTGTAACGACGCTTATGGGGAAGGGCAGCTTTCCCGAGTCACATCCCCTCGCTCTGGGCGTCCTCGGGATGCACGGGCGCAAGGTGGCGAACTATGCGGTTACCGACGCAGACCTGATCATCGCCATAGGCACGAGGTTCAGCGACAGGAGCACTGGCATGGTTAGCTGCTTCGCCCCTGAGGCGAGGATAATCCACATAGACATAGACCCTGCGGAGATAGGCAAGAATGTGCGCGCAGATATACCCGTAGTGGGGGACGCCAAACGGGTGCTTCGGCAGCTTAATCGCACGCTTAAGGAGATGATGGCTCAGGCCAAGACAAAGGCTTGGGTGGAGAAGGTCCAGCAGTGGAAAAAGGAGTTCAACCCCCGCATGGACTACGACGATGTCCCGCTTAAGCCACATCGCGTTATAAAGGAGATAATGGACTTCCTAGGTGAGGAGGATATAGTTACCACTGAGGTTGGACAGTGTCAGATGTGGGCGCACCACTACCTTGGCAGGAGCAAGCCGAGAACATTTATCTCCTCAGGCGGACTCGGTACAATGGGCTTCGGTTTTCCCGCTGCTATGGGCGCCAAGGTGGCTAAGCCAGAGGCAAAGGTGATAGACATCGCTGGCGATGGGAGCTTCCTCATGAATATTCAGGAGTTAGCGACGGTGGTTGAGAATAATATAAACGTCGTGGTTGCAGTATTCGACAACCGCTACCTTGGCATGGTGCGCCAGTGGCAGGAGCTATTCTATGACCGCCGCTACTCTGCGGTTAACCTTGGTAGCTCGCCTGACTTTGTCAAGGTGGCGGAAGCCTTCGGAGCCTATGGCACGCGCGTGGAGAAGCCGGGCGAAATACGCGACGCCCTCAGCGAGGCGTTTGATGCTGGTAAGCCAGCGGTGATAGACTTCATCATAGACAGGGAGTGCAACATCTTTCCCATGGTTCCGCCTGGGAGGTGCCTTAAGGATATTATTGAGTAGGTGGTGTGAATGGAGAATACTCACTACATCGTCGCCCTCGTGGAGGACCGCCCCGGCGTTATGCAGCGCGTTTCAGGTTTGCTCAGAAAGCGCAACTTCAATATAGACAGCATTTCTGTGGGCGCGACAGAAATACCCGGAATCTCGCGGATTACCATGACTGTGCGCGGCGACAGAGTTACCCTGGAGCAGGTGATGAAGCAGCTCAACAAGCTTATAGAGGTTGTTAAGGTAAGTGAGCTCAACCCCAGGGAGAGTGTAATCCGGGAACTGGCGCTCATAAAGGTGAATGTAAAGAGCGAGGGCGCCCGCGCTGAGGTGGTGCAGTATGCGAACATATTCCGCGGGCGCATCGTGGATGTTGCCAAGCATAGCATGGTCGTTGAGATTACTGGCGACGAGGATAAAGTCCAAGCGTTTATAGAGCTGATGCGGGGCTACGGGATAAAGGAGATTGCGCGAACAGGAAAAACTATAATGGCGAGGGGCGCAAAGAGTGTAAAGCTGAGGGAGTAAAGTTATGGCTCAGGAGAAGCGCAGGCTTCCTGCGAAGCAGGTAGAGATCGGCAAAATAACTGGCGATGAATTCAGGGTGCGCGTTTTAGGCACCATTGTGGACAGGGACGAGGCGAGCGGCACTGCACTTATCGACGATGGAACGGGGAGAGCGGTGCTTCTGTTCGCTGACCCAGAGCTGTTTGAGCGCGTAAAGGAAGGGGCTAGAGTAAGAGTTCTTGGAAAGGTGCGCATAGGCGAGGCTGTGGAGATTGAGGTTGAAGTAATGCAGGATATGAGCAGGCTTGACATAAACCTTTATGAGCAGGTAAAGTATGCTGTGGAGAAGCTTAAAGGTTAGAGAGGAGGAGAGAGTATGAGAGCAACGTTAGCCGACCCGAAGATATTGAAGTCGAGCATAGATGCGATTTCCAATATGATAGATGAGGCGGGGGTTATTGTCTCGCAGGAGGGCATGGCCCTGCGCGCCATGGATCCGGCGCATGTGGCGCTTGTGGACTTCAAGATGGAGAAGGAAGCCTTTGAGGAGTATGAAGTTAACGAGATGCTCACCCTTGGCATCGACCTGGACAGACTTAATACGATATTGAAGCGCGCTGGAAGCAGCGACCGCATTGAACTCGCGACCAGCGAAGATGGAGGTGCTTTGAGGATAACAATCCGCAACTCCGCAACGCGACGCTTTGACCTCCCGCTTATAGATGTGGGGGAGGAAGAGCTCCGCGTTCCCCAGCTGGAGTTTCCCGCGAAGGTGGAGATTGACCCGAAGATACTCAGTGAGGGCATAAAGGACGCAGAGATAGTTAGCGACCACGTAACCCTGCGGTGCGATTCCGAGTACCTCTATATCTCTGCTCGCGGCGACTTGGGTAATGTTGAGGTGAAGGTGAGCAAGGAGCAGGCACTGAGCTTCGAGGTTACTGAGCCCTGCAAGAGCATGTTCTCCATTGAATACCTTAAGGATATGATTAAAGCTGGAGATATCGCCTCGACGGTGAGGATAAACCTGGGCAATGACATTCCAGTAAAACTCGACTTCCTAGCTCCGGGTGTGGCCCTGAGCTTTCTGCTGGCGCCCCGCATTGAGAGTGAGTGACACTTTTCTCTTGCTGGCGCTAACCTTAAGTTAGCTGGGAGCTAAATAGATACATGCTCCCTCCACTTGTAAACCCCTTTTCTAAACGTGCACAGCGCTATTTTAAGCTGGAGTTTGGCGAAGAAGCCTTCGCCGAGGCGAAGAGGAAGCTCGCCGGGGAGGTTAAGCTTGGGCTAAGCCCGGAGGTGGATGCGCAGTCTTTCTACCTCTTGCTAATGTCAGCTTCCCTTCGCGGCTATGCCTCAAAGGAGGCGAGGGCGGCAAAGGAGATTGTCAGGAAGCATGTGAGCTCGCGGATATGGACGCTGCTCCAGCAGCAGGGGTGGGGCACCTCGAGCTTTAACCCGGAGTCTCTGGTTTATCTTCTGGAGGACTTTGAACTTCTCACCATAGCGCAGGCTGGTGTAAAGCTGGAGGAGAGCGATACTAGGCACCTCCTCGCCGCTCACAAGGGTGAGCCTCTACTCTACGCCGCGCCCTGGCATGAGCTTCTGCCAGCGTTGCGAAGCAGGAGGCTCAGCTTAACCCAGCTCTACCTCACCCGGGGTTATGCGCTGCTAACCATCAAGCAGGCGATTGAGTGCTATGCTGAGAGCATAGCCGAGAGGTGCGACGATTTTATGCGCTCCGTTGATGGGGAAGAAGTGCAGGATGAGCGCCTGGAGGAGATTGCGGATGCACTCGCTAGGGTTGCTCTCTCTTCTATGCCAGCGTTCTCCAAGCGCGCAGGTAAGGCGCTTAAAGAGGAGCACTTTCCTCCCTGCATCAGGGCGACGCTTGCCGGCGTGGGCAGCGGCTCCAGAAACTATGCAATTACTGTGCTCTTAACATCCTTCCTCTCCTACGCGCGGATAGCTCCTTTCAACGCGGGTGAGAACGCTAGGATAGCGGACTTCATTGATGATATAAGCGTGGTAACTGAGGAAGTGCTTCCTGTAATTTACGCAGCCGCTGAGCGGTGCTCGCCCCCGCTTTTTGAGGACCAGCCCCTTGAGAAGCTGAATATAAACTACCACCTGGGCTTCGGGCTCACAGAAGAGCTAAGGCTTGAGGATTCGGGAAAGAGCCCCTGGTACTTCGTGCCCAACTGCGAGAAGATTCGCAGAGAGGCGCCTTCTCTCTGCTCTCCGGATAAGCACTGCAAAGAGGTTAAGAATCCCCTGGTTTACTACACCAGGAGGCGCTACGCCAGGGAGGAGAAGTAATGTTCCGCGAGGCCACGCCTGCTGAAAGGCAACGCTACTATCGCGAGGAGTGGCGGTTAAATGATGTTCCCGATTTTATCCTTGCGACAATTGCTCAGCGGGAGTTCGGCTTTGATCACCGTGGTGAGGGCCCAAACGACAGGTACAATCGCATAGCCACTCCTGCCCAGCTTGAGGGCATGCTGATCAACACTGCGCCATACGCAGCCTATGCCAGCGTCTCCTTCTATGAGAAGCCGGAGAAGCGGGAAGGCTGGCTGGGCGCTGAGCTGGTCTTCGACGTCGATGCTAAGGATCTGCCCCTGCGTTCGTGCTCCTGCTCCCCAGGCGAAGTCTGCGAGGTTTGCCTCGCTGAGGCAAAGGAGTATATTTTGGAGGTGGCGGACGTACTCCGCGACGATTTCGCCTTAAAGGAGCTTCACTTTGTGTACTCCGGCAGGGGTTACCACCTGCGCGTGCTCGATGAGGAGGTACTGCACATGCAGAGCCCGGAGAGGGCGGCGGTGCTTGACTACGTTGCAGGTGGTGTTGTGCCAGAGCCTGAGCTTCTGGAGCTTCGCCGGGGCTATCCCCGCGTCTTTCGCATGCGTATGCTTCGCTTACTTTCGCTACTCAACTTGGAAACCCTGCGCAGCGGAGGCGTGCCTTTAAAGCAGGCTGATGCGCTGCTCAACCCCAAGACGCTGCGAAGAGTAGCGAATGAGCTTGAGGAGGGGAGCTTTGCTACGCTGAAGGAAACTCTTAGGAGCAAGGGCTTTGCCAAGTTTCTGGAGCTTGTGCGCAGGATTAACGCGGAGATGCTGGACGCAAAGGTTACCGTCGATGTTAAGCGCATACTGCGCCTGCCCAGCTCGCTGCACAGCAAGGTGAGCATGAAGTGTGTCTACATTAAAAACATGGAGCGCTTTGACCCTTTTAAGCATGCTGTACCGCGGTTTGTGCAGGAGCGTGGCTAGCCTATTTACCCTGAGACCGTCTTAAAAGCTCAAACCTCTTTTCAAGCCACTCGGGCTCCTCTCTACCTTTCGCGGCGTACCACCTTTTCCAGCAGATTAGGTTGGAGTAGGTGGGGTTGAGACCGCAGTAGTTTCTCATCTCCCTTGCGTTGAGGTAGAAAAGAATAATGCCCAGGGTGTAGGCACCAAGCAGTAAATAAACGGCGGGGTGCATGCTTTAATTGTGTTGGCAGAATTATATAAAGCCAACTTGTATCAAATAGCTAAAGTGCAGAGTTGCAACATCTTTTTCTGACAAACATCACCTCAAGTGGGGGATACAGTTCTATTTAATAACGATAAACACCAGATTATCAGATATGAAAGCAAGAAGCATTGATGAGGTTAGAGAGGTACTAGAAGAAATAAAAAAACACCTCAAGGAGCTTTATGGAGATAAGATAAAGCGGATCATAGTCTACGGATCATTTGCTAGGGGAGAAGCAGGGAAAGAGAGTGATATAGATGTCCTTGTTGTAACATCTGATGATCTTGACCCATATACGGTGAGAAAAAGTATTTCTGATACCCTCTTCAAAATACTTCTCAGGGATGGAGAGTTGATCTCACTGATTTCAGTCCCAGAGAGTGTCTTAAAATCAAAAAATACTCCATTCATTCAGAATGTCAAAGAAGAAGGAGTTTCTGTATGAAAGACACAGACGAACTCATAAGAAAGGCAAAAAGATTCCTAAGAAGTGCAAATCTTCTTTTTATGGATGGAGATTATGATTCATGTGTCTCAAGATGTTATTATGCAATGTTTTTCATGGCGGAAGCTGCCCTCTTTACAAAAGGAATTACGGCGAAATCTCACAAGGGAATAATCAGCTTATTCGGAGAAAATTTTATAAAGACAGGAATATTTAACGAATATGTTGGAAAATATCTAAGGGAAATGTTTGAATCAAGGCAAATAGGGGATTATTCTGCAAGTATAACAATAACTGAGGAAGAAGCCAGAGAAGCACTTGAAAAAGCCAGAAAATTTGTTTCAACAGTTGAAAGATATCTTATTGGTGTGGAGCCTGGGTGAGAAACTAGCTCATCCCATTCTCAATTATCTCCACCGCCTTCGCCACGCCATTGCTGCGCCTTGCCAGGGTGCTGAAAATATCAAGGCGATGCCTGAACTCGGGCAGAGAAACCTCCTGTATCGCTGTAGCTAGGCTTTGCCCGGTAAGCCACTCTGCGTCGAGCATTCTCCCGATGCCGATCCTTTCCACTCCGAGCAGGTTACCCTCCCGCTCGGGGTAGTTTTTGATGGGAATGCCCACTATAGGCTTGGCGCACGCTATTGCCTCCATTATGCTGTTGTGCCCTCCGTGGGTTATCAGCACACTAGCGCGCGAAAGGTGCTCCAGGTAGCGCTCCCGGCGCATTCCACGTGCCATTACAAAACTCTCGCCGAGAATTTCCTCCGCTTTCGCAAGAGCCTCGCTTATATCGGGGTTCACACCCGAGCCGCCGAAGTTTACCACTACTTTTTCTTCTCCACCACTCTCAAGCTCAGGCAGCATTGGGCCAACGAAGTGGAACTTGCGCTTCTGGTCGTAAAAGGCGAGGTTTTCCAGGCACACTGTGTATGGGGGTGGGAAGTCGGGTACTATTATCTCATCGGCGAGGTACACAAGCACAGCCTCCGCAGCCTCGCCCAGCTTTTTTATAGGCAAGCTCAGGTTACCCTCCAGCTTTTTCCACTGTATCGTCTCATTGGTAATGAGGAAGATTCGCATCTTGCGCCAGGAGCGCAGAATCTTTGAGACCATCGCAGGCACGTAGCCGTCCACCACCATGACGTCTGGCGAAACGTCTCGCAGTATACGCCTCGCCTCGAGGAGCATCCCGGGCTTAACGCTGCGCAGAGTGTTGAGCACAGTCTTAAACACCTCTATCTCCGTCGCCGTAAATGAAACCTCACCGAACTCCTCCACCTCTATGACCTCAAAGTCGTAGTGACGGAGAAACGTCAGGCCATCGCCATAGGTGGAGAAGATAATCTCATGCCCGCGCTCGCGCAGCGCTTTCGCAAGCTCCACATCCCTGCTCACATGCCCGTAGCCGAAGCCATTGCTCACAAAGTATATCCGCATAGTGTGCACCAGAAGTAGGAAGTGGGCGGCGGAGGTTATATAGTTACCGCTGGAAGCATTTTTATAACACCTTCGCGTATTTTACCCCATGCTGGTGCTAATCACAGGCTTACCCGGCACCGGAAAGAGCACCCTCGCCATGCATCTCGCGCGAAGGCTTCGCGCTACTGTGCTGCGAACCGACGTTATACGCAAGCAGCTCTTTCCCCAGCCGAAGTACACAGAGGAGGAGAAGGAGCTTGTGTACAAGGTAACCTTTCTCATAGCAGAGTACCTCCTCAGGGCAGGGAAGAATGTAATCCTTGACGGAACCTTTTACAAGCGCAGCCTCAGGCAGCGAGTGTACCAGCTCGCAAGGGCTGTGAAGACAAAGCTTATAATAGTGGAGTGTGGTGCCCCTGAAGCGGTGGTAAAGCAGAGGATGGAGGCTCGTGCAAAAAAGAAGAATATCCCCACAGACGCTGACTTCGAGGTGTACAAGAAGATACGCGACCAGTTTGAGCCCCTGCAGAGGCCTCGAGTTATTGTGGACACCAGCAACCCCCTGGAGGAGAACCTGAGCGAGATTATGCGCTACATCGCTAAAAAAACTAAAACCTCGAAGCATATTCGCAGGCGAGTTTGAAGTACTCTCCTACGAGCGCTCTTGCTGCTTCCTTTTCCTCTTTGCCAACGTGGGCATCGAAGAGCTTAAAGCTCTCCACCTTCATCCTCACAAAGGCGCGATAGCACTTGTAGAACTCCAGCAGCGCTTCAGGAAAGCTCTCCCTGCTCGCGGCTACGTAGGCGGAGACAAAGGCTTCGCTCAGGTCTTGCCTGCGGTGGAAGTCCAGATCCATTGCGAGAAAAGCCACATCCGCGAGAACGTCGCTGCAGCTGAAGCCTTTGAAGAACTCTATGGCGTCGAAAATATAAATCCCCTCGCGGTACAGCTTTCCGGGTTTGCGCACTATGAATATGTTGCCGCTGTGCAGGTCGCCATGGCACTCGCGTATCTTCTCCGCCTTTTCCCTCTCTCTGAAAAGCTCCTCTTTTTCTCTGAGGAAGCGCCTGACCTTTGCCTCAAGCGCCTCGTACTCCTGTTCGTCAACCTCTATGCCCTTGAGCTGTGCCGTCTGCTCAAAGTTCTGCTCCCAGTTTTTAACCACCTGCTCGTAAGCGCCCCAGCGGGTAACCTCAGCGCCCCTCGCAGCGCCTGCGTGAAACTTTGCCACTCTTGCGGCGATATCTTCCACATCGCTTAGGTAAACCTTGCCCTGCTGGAGAAGCGCCTTCATTATCGCTTCCTGTGGGAGCTGCACCATCTTCACCGCGTACTCTACCACCTCCCCTTCGCCCTCCAACCTGATATCCCCCTTCTCGTCCCGCGTTATTGGAACCACGCCAAGGTAAAGCTCCCCTGCTATGGCGCGGTTTACACGAATCTCCTCATTGCAGTAGTAGTGGCGCTTCTCAAGGGTGGTAAAATCCAGAAAGCCGAAGTCTACAGGCTTCTTCACCTTGTAGACGTAATCGCCGGTCAGAAACACAAAGGAGATATGAGTCTGAATGAGGGTAATCTCCCCCACCTCATGGGAGTAAGCCTCAGGCTTTAGCAGCGCTTCTACCACGCCTTCAACGAAGTCCATGATTTTGAGTTGAAGCAGAGGTATTTAATTTTAGCGGGTCCTCCCGAAGGTGCTGTCAAGTTTAGCATATTCTCACCCCCAGGAGGTTGCAGAATCGTTCGA
>MTME02000029.1 GCA_002011115.2 Candidatus Pyrohabitans sp. JdFR-17 | reverse complement strand
AACTGAGTGCGAACGATTCTACAACCTGCTGGGGGTGAGAGAATCATAAACCTGACAGCACTCGGTTTGCTGCCGGAAGAGATAAATATAAGCAAGAATAAACATCCCTTGACTGGTGGTTGCCATGCCCATCCCTGAGGTCAGCTACATATGGATGAATGGTGAGCTCGTCGAGTGGAAGCAGGCGAAGGTGCATGTTCTTACACACGCGCTTCACTACGGCTCAGGCGTTTTCGAGGGCATAAGGTGCTATTCCACAGATAATGGTTCCGCTATTTTCAGGCACCGCGAGCACATGCAGCGCCTGCATCGTTCTGCAAGGCTCTACTTCATGGAGATCCCCTACACCGTGGAGGAGCTTATGCAGGCGGCAAAAGAACTAATAAAAGCCAATGGGCTCAAAGAATGCTACATCCGCCCAATAGCATTTCGCGGCTACGGAGAGATGGGTCTGAATCCGCTTAATGCACCAGTGGAAGTCGCCATCGCTGCATGGTCCTGGGGAGCCTACCTGGGCGAAGAGGGACTGAAGAATGGTATAAGAGTAAAGATTTCATCATTCCAGCGCATAGCACCGAATATTCTGCCGCCTGTGGCGAAGTGCACAGGACAATATGCCAACTCCATATTAGCGAAGCTGGAATCTCTAAAGGCTGGCTATGACGAAGCGCTTATGCTTGACTACCGCGGCTTCATCAGCGAGGGGCCGGGCGAAAATATATTCATAGTGAAAGATGGCGTTATCTACACCCCACCAGAGCATGCCAGCATCCTTCCCGGAATAACGCGGGACTCTGTCATCACCCTTGCGAGGGATATGGGCTACGAGGTGGTTGAGAAGGATTTAACCCGGGCGGAGCTCTTGCTGGCAGACGAGGTCTTCTTCACAGGCACTGCGGCTGAGCTAACGCCTATTCGTGAAATAGACGGCTACGAGATAGGCAAGCCGGGCGAAGTTACGCGAAAGCTTCAGGCAAAGTTCTTCGACGTTACCCGAGGAAAAGACGAAAAATACCATCACTGGCTGGACTTTATTTAGAGCGAAGGGGAATTGTGAAATAGAAGGTGGAGCCCTCGCCGGGCTTGCTCTCCACCCAAATCTTTCCGCCATGAGCCTCTATTATCTTCCTTGCTACAGCTAAACCAGTACCGGTGCCACCATAGTAGCGAGTAGAGCTGGGGTCCAGTTGAGTGAGGGGTTTGAAAATCTCCTCAAGCTTATCTTCGGGTATACCTATACCGGTGTCGCTAACACTGAATAAAAGCTCTCCGTTTCTCTTCTCGACACAGATTTTAACTTTTCCCCCTTTCCGGTTGAACTTTATTGCGTTATCTATCAGGTTCATAAGTACGCGCTGGAGCTTTGGAGAGTCAATGAAGGCTTCGCCCCGGTAATTTATCTCCACATCTATGCTAACATCCTTGCTCTGTGCAAACTCCTCTTTTGCCTCCAGAGCACGCGATATTACATCTTCCACTTTTGCTTTTCGAAGATTTAGTCTAAAGTCCCCTCTTTCAATATCAGCTATACTGATGAGGTCTTCAACAATGTCGTTAAGCCTCATCAGGGCTTTAATAGCAGCTTCAAGCTCCAACCTTCGCTCATTCTCGTCGGTTTCATCCTTTGCAAGTTCTATATAACCTTTAGCTATTGTTATGGGAGTGCGAATTTCGTGGCTCACATTGGCGATTATGTCGCTCTTGAGCTGGTCAATACGCTTAAGCTCCTCATACGCCCGCCTCATCGCCTCTTCGGCGCGCACCTCTCTGGTTATGTCCTTGGCAACGCCCACGCTGCCGATGGGTCTGCCATCTTTATCTCTCAGTAACGCTAAGGAGAGGCTTACATCCACCTCCTTGCCTTCGATGCATTGCAGCTTTGTTCTAATGTTCTTCAGAACCTCTTTTTCAAAGAGCAGTCTGTACAGTTTTCTGCTCTCATCCCTTTGAGCAGGTGGATATAGGAGAAAGACTGGCTTGCCCACCACCTGATCGGGCTTATACCCAAGCATCTCCTCGGCACCGCGTGAGAAGTAGGTTATTTTGCCCTCGCCGTCTGTGGCGATTATCGCATCGGCAGAGCTTTCAAGAATGCTGTGAAGGAACTCCTTAGCCTCTACCACCTCTTCCTCCAGCCTTATCCTTTCAGTAACGTCCCTCACTATTGCGCATGTGCCTATCACCCTTCCATTCATTTTGATTATGTTCCCGCTTACCTCTGTCCACCTTCGCTCACCATTCTTGTCAAACGCCTGGATTATATAGGGTTTCACATCTTCGCCTCGAAGGCGTCGGTTAAAGTTATCCAGCGTCTGCTTAAGGTACTCTGGTGCTACAATCTCGCGAATGTGCTTTCCCACCACATCCTCGCCTAGCATATCCTTGGCGGCGCGATTGGCATAGGCGATTCGCCCTTCAAGATTTATAACGAGTATTAAATCTGTGGCGGAGTGGAGGATTGTCTCATAAAAGATCTTTTGTTGCCGAAGTCCCTCTTCAGCGCGTTTGCGTAGTGCCTCGGCGTCGATGGCTTTTAAAGCATATGCTATGTCCTCTGCCACCTCCTCAAGGAGTTCTAGCTCCTCCTTATCAAAGGTATCCAACATATCGGAGCAAAGACAAAGTGCACCATACACCTTATTCTCATGAATTGCAGGCACTAAAGCGACAGCACCATCCTCTATAACCATAACAGACTTGCGAGCAGATATTGCTTTTTTTGCAAGCTCTCTGCTCTTGACTACGCGTTTCTCTTCTCCCACATGCGCTACAAGCTCCAGTTTCTCAGAGCTATCATGAATTAGCCACATTCCTACTGTGTTGTAGCCCCTGACTCTGTTTAGAAGCTCGCAAACCATGTGTAGAAGTCTTTCCTTATCATTTTCGCGCACAATTACCTGATTAATACCCCTTATAGCGCTGAGTACGCTGTTGAGGTGTCTTATTTTCTCTTCTGCAAGCTTTCTGTCTGTTATATCGAGAAGGGTGCCGATAACAGCTGGCTTGCCACGGTACATTACCCTAGCGCCATATACCTCAACATAGAATACCTTGCCGTCCTTTTTTATACCACGAAAATCATAGCAGATGGCAGATACCTCACCTTTTATACGCTTTTTTAAGTTTTCCTCCACAACTGGCCAGTCTTCATGGTAAACGAGATCCTTTGGACCCTTTTTATCTATAAGTTCCTCTACTTTATAACCAAAGATCTCTGCCATCCTGGGGTTTACGTACCTGAAAATGCCGTCTTGAATTAGATATATCCCTACAAGAGAGTGTTCTGCAAGGGTTTTAAAAAGCTCCTCGCTTTCTTTTAGTGCCTCTTCGATCTGCTTCCTATCGGAGATGTAACGAATAATCGCCGCAATATATATTTCGTCATCGATTTCAAGTCTTGAGATGGAGACATCCACCGGGATTTTTGAGCCATCCTTTTTTATGGCATATACCTCAGTTACAACTATCTTTTCAAAGTCTTGCTTGTAATTCTCAACGAGTATGGGAGGTATCACAATATCAGTCTCTTTATCAATCAACTCACTCTCTTTATAACCAAGGATTTCTTCAGCTTTCTTATTAATCAGCACAATTTTTCCATTAACATCTGTGATTATGACTGCATCTATAATGGCATTTATAATATCCTTTATCCATTCAATCCTTTTTCTGCCCAACGGTACGCCTCCCAAGGTAAAATGGTCCCCTATTTATATTGCAATTCTGATTTATAAAACTTTGTGGAAAATACTTCACAAATATTATCAAATTTTAAAGTGTCTCACAAATGTCTATCTATATCCTTCTCAGCCAGCAAAATAAGCGCATTGGTTATCGCTGCGGCGATGTTGCTACCTCCACGTTTTCCACGTACCACTATCGCCGGGACGTCGTATTTCAGCACGCGCTCCTTTGCTTCGGCGGCGCCTACGAAACCCACGCACGCTGCTACGATGAAGCGGGGCTTCGTTCCTGCTTCAATCAGCTCAAAGAGTTCGAACAGCGCTGTGGGTGCATTTCCAACCACGAAGATGTTATCTTCAATCTCTCCCCGGTGTAGCCGTACGCTGGCTCTGGCTCTGGTTATTCCCAGCTTCTTCGCCTCCTCAACCACCTCTGGCGAGGAGATAAAACACTTCACTTCACCACCATACTTAGCCAATCGGGGTGCATTAATTCCGCACGCCACCATCTTAACGTCGGTTATAATGTCGCATCCGTTGCGGATTGCTTTTACAGCCTCCCTCACAGCGGCGCGGTGAAAAAACACGCGTCTTGCAAAGCTGAAGTCAGCCGTGGTATGAACCACGCGTTTAACCACATCGCGCTCTGGCATGGGGATGTGGGAAAGTCTGTTCTCTATTTGTGAAAAACTTTCCTGTTCTATTTTCTCACCCTCGCCTTTCATTCCCCACACAGTGAAAATCAACATTGGCGGGAGTTATTAAAAGAGCTTCAGCTCACCGGTCAGGCGGTCCACCTTCTCCTCTGGTGCTGGACCAATAGCAAGCGCTGTGATGGTGCCAGGCGGAAGCTGGGTCAAGCCTGCGTCTCTCACCAAGAAGCAGGGCAGGCGCAGCTTCTTAGCCTCCTCGAAGAGCCTGCCCAGATGCTCCTGACTCTCGCCCCTAACAACCACCTTCTTCTCTCCGGTGCGCTTCCAAGCTTCGTACCAATCCGCGTGCTCCCGCATCGCTACCTCTGTCGCGCCCAGGCTTGCGTGTGCTACCTGTGCGCATGCCTTTCCACGGGTCATCTTTAAATCAACTCGCACCACTATGACCTGTTTGTATTCCATGGTTTGGCTCCTTCAGTTATACGGCAGGTGCACCTAAAGGAGGACAACATTTTCAAGTCCTTCAAAGTCTCTATCGAGCGTCAGTAGTTTCTGTTCAAGGCTGATTGCTGAAGCAGCAATAATGCCATCGATAAGGCTGAACTTTCCATTTCCTGCCTTCCTTTGTTCCTTTTTTATCTTTGAACCTTCAAGACATATACTCTCAGTAATTCCCACAGGAGTGGCAATGTTCTTCACATCCTGAAGCACCTTAAGCGGGTCTAGGTTATTTAAGTGACACCAGTCAGCGAGTTCTCCAATTTGCATCACAGAAAAGAGCAGTGGCTCCTTTTCGGCTGCTCTCTCCACATAGTTAATCACCTTTTGATTTCCCCTGAGGATTTCAACTAGTATTGTGGTATCAAGGAACATCAGTATCTGTCCTCGTATTCTCTTTTAAAGGGTTTGGTATCTCTATACCTCCCAGCTATCTCTCTTAGTGCTTTGAGTCTTTTTGGTTTCGTGATAGGGATTATAAGTTGTATTGTATCCCCCTCCACTGCATGAATTTTCTCTAAAATGTGGTTGGGGATTATAATGCCTTTTGCATTGCCAATCCTGCGCAGTTTTGCTTTAAATACTATCGACATCACCTATCACTGTTATAACGTTATAACTTAACATCTCCAGATAATGGTGAAAACTGTCTCTATCATTTGTGATTTTTATTATGACCTTTTATTCTCTATCTTAAAAGCTCTTCAGCCTCCGATGGAGTTGCCAGTGGATAGACGACAAAACTCACGGGCACGATATCCGACCATTCTGTCATTAATTTATGTAGCTCGTCATTTGAGGTAACGTTGAAGATTACCACGGAGCCCCTGCCAACTCTGGGATAAAAGGCTATTACCTTTTTTATTGATTTTAAATTTTCAATCCACGACCTAATTTTCAGTCTTGCGCTTTTTACATCCTTCGGTCTGGATGGGAGCGGATTGCTTATCACCAAGAATAACATGCTTAACACCCCCTTAAATTATACTTTAGACATTTATGATGCAAGAAAGATATTTTTTTGTTAGTATTTTGCATCTTCGGTGAAAGTTGTTCATACTTTCTCATAAACCTTCAGAAATTCTTCTCTTTTTATTCCTGCCTGTCTGCAAATTACCCTCAGGGTGGAACCTTTTATTCTTTCGTGATTTGGCATTGTTAGGGGCGTTTTGGTCCCATCTTGGTTCTCCCGTATCATGGAGATGTGGTTGCCAATCTTCACAATTCTGAATCCGAGATTCTCCAGTGTTTTTAAAACTTTACGTTTAGGTGCCTCTCTGGGGAATTTCATTTAAACTACTACCTCTGCGACAAAAGTCTCTTTTATTTCATCAATTTCAAAAACTTCTTCTCCAAAGGTTTCTATGTGAAATTTTATAGCAGATTTTACATTCTCCAGTGCCTCTTCGTAGGTATCGCCCTCGCCAACCACCACACCCTTCAATCCTACCGGATAGGCTACGTAGCCCTCAGGGTGTTTTTCAACTATTATTTTAAGCTTTTTCATCTTCGCACCTCACTTACTGGTAGAGATTTTAGCGTTTAAAAAGGTAAGTCCATCAACTGCGATAGCTCACTCATCCCCTGAACTCCCTATCCAGGTGAATCCTGCTCGGAGTTACGCTCTCCTGATTCTGATACTTGCTCCCCCGCGAGGGGTGCCCGTAGGGTCTCTCAGCTGGCGAGCTCATCATCTCAAAGGCGAGCTGGCAGATACGCATACCCGGACGAAGAGCAATTGGCATCTTGCCCACATTGCTCAGCTCCAGTGTAATCCTCCCCCTGAAGCCCGCATCTATGAAGCCGGCGGTGGCATGAACGAGAAGCGCAAGCCTACCCAGGCTTGAGCGCCCCTCAACGCGCGCAACAAGCTCAGGCGGTACCTCCACCCATTCCTGGGTTGTGGCGAGAACAAACTCTCCAGGATGAAGAATAAAGCATTCCCCTTCTTCAATAAACACATCCTCGGTGTACTCCTCCACGTTGTCACGAAGAGGGTCTATGTGGGACTTGCGGATGTGTTTGAAGATTTTAAAATGGTTTCCCAGGCGAAGGTCCACACTGCTCGGCTGCACCTGCACCTCTTCATCGAGGGGTTCTATCCTTATTCTGCCCTCGCGCAGGTAGCGCTTTATATCACGATCTGAGAGTATCACTTCAGCACCGCCTTCACCACGTACAGCCTCTCGAAGAAGAAACTCCTCTCTGCAATAATGCTTACTTCAAACCCCTGCCTTAAAAACATTTCCCGGGTTTTCTTGAGGTCGCTTAGGGAGGACTGAACCATGAGCACACGCCCGCCTTCTGTGAGATACCCCCGGCATTCGCGTATGAAGCGGTCTATCACCTTGCGACCGTCCTTGCCGCCGTCCCACGCCCGCGTTAACTCATCCTGAGGCTCAAGCTCCTCGCTTGGCAGATAGGGTGGGTTGAAGAGGATGAGGTCGAATTTTCCAACCACATTTGCGAAGAGGTCGCTCTTCCTCACCTCCACATTTAAGGCGCTGTTCGCTGCAACATTGCGCTGGGCACAGGCTACGGCGAAGTCGCTCACATCCACGGCAAGCACCCTCTCAGCGCGTTTTGCAGCGAGTATCGCGAGGAAACCCGTGCCAGTGCCTACATCCATAACGTGGTCTCCTCGCCTTACCTCTCTCACGAGGGCATCTGCTAACATAAATGTGTCGTCGCAGGGCTTGTAAACCCTCTCGCATGTGGTTATTTTAACCCCTCTGTACTCCATCTTCGCAGTGCCTCGCTAACCTGTGCGAGTTCCTCGGGCGAGAGCTGGAACACCCGCCTTTCAAGAAGCTCCTCCTTGGCAACGATCGCAGGCTCCACCTCTTCGCCAAAAAGCCTCTTCGCCGCAAAGGCGAGGGCACGCCTCAGTGTCTTCCGCTTATATGGGAAAAGCGCCGCCAGAAAGCGCATAAAGAAGTCCTCATCCACGTGCATGCGCTCCCTTCGCGGAGTCAGCTCCACCAGTGCGGCGTCCACCTCTGGCGGCGGATAGAAGGCTCCTCGGGGGATACGCTCCAGCAGCTTCGCCTCGGCGAAGTAGTAGCAGGCGACGCTCACTCGCGAGTATGCCCTTGTACCAGGCTTGGCTATCAGGCGCTGGGCAAACTCCTTCTGGTAAATCAGCACCGCTTTTTTAAATCTCTGCTTCAGAAGCCTGAAGGTTATGGGCGAGGAGATGGCAAAAGGCAGGTTGGCGACGACCTTGTCGAATCGCGGAAGCTCCACCCTGGTGGCATCGCCGCAGATTACCCGAAGCTTAGCTCTGGGAAATCGCTCCCTCAACACTCTGGCTAAGAGAGGATCGCGCTCTATCGCAATTACCTCGCACCCCTTGCTTAAGAGGTACTTGGTGAGGTTGCCTAACCCAGCACCTATCTCAAGAACCGTCTCATCTCTCGAAAGTTCTGCATGCTCAACCTCACGCTTTATTACGGGTTCGCTTATCAAAAAGTGCTGTCCCAGCCTTTTCCTTGGCTTAATCCCATACCTCTGCAAAATCAGCTTTGTCTCTTCGAGAAGACTCACCTCTCCCGCCTCTGCCACGGCGAGACGAATATCCTGTACTTGCGCTTCCCGTGCTTCACATCCTCTTCGGAAAGCTCTGTGATTATGCGATTTACTATGAGCTTAGCCGGATCAGAGATAGCCTTAATCCTTCGCGAAATATCCTCAAAGCTCTCAAAGGGCTTCTTCCTCCGCTCTTCCAGAATCTCCCACATCAGCTTTTTCCCTATGCCCGGGAGAAGCTCCAGCATGTGCAGTCGCGTGGTTAGCGGTGCAGCCTTGTTGAAAAACTCCACATAGCGCTTCTCATCCTTCTTCACAAGCTTCTCCAGCACGTATGGCAACTCCGCTTTTGCCGCTGAGCTGAGTTCCTCATAGCTTATCCTGCGCTTGATGTAGTCTATCTTGTCCCTTTCCTTCTTGCCGATGTAAACCCTCTCATGTGGCTTAAGCTCCACCCCGCGCTTTGGAACGAGTTCAAGAAGGGAAAGGTACTTCTCACCTATAGCAAGGACAAGAGGTTCTTTCTTGTATATTGGGCGCTCATCCTCTGGTCTCCCATGAGGTAAATAATCAAGAACATAAACGTACTCTTCCATCCCCACCGCCGCGCCTCCCTCACTCCTTTATGTAAGGTGCGCATATCTCAACTATCTTTTCTATCTCACTCTTGTCAAGAATCGCCCTCTCCTTGGCAAAGATCGCTCGAACGTCCTCTTCGTCCCGAGGCAGGAGATCAGCGATTTTCACCGCTATCTCAGGCCGAATCTTATCGCTTACCTTCAGCACCTCTTCTACTATCTTGCGCCCCTCTTCAGGCGAGAGCTTTGCAAACTTGTTGAGGTAGTCTAGACATATCTTCTGCTCGTAAAGGGGCTCCTCACTCTCTTCCAGTTCCTTCTCCAGAATAGCCCTGGCTTCATACATGGTTATTGGCTTAACCTCAATAATACCTCTTCCGCTCATTGCTTCTGCGCCTCTAAATGCACAGGTAGTGCGATTATCTCCTTTATTGCGTTGCCATCTCTTACCTCGACGATGTACGCCCTGCCTCGCCTGCCTTTAACAACGCCAGTGTAGCCATGGAAGCGCGGGTGGGGCATACCCTTCTGAATGGAAGGCTCAATCTTTATGTGCACCCTGTCTCCAGGGGAAAACTCCTGAAGTATCCTTGTGAGGGGCACAAGGCCACGCTTTCTCACGGGTTTTTTAACCTTCCGTGTATGCTTTGTCCAGAATCCCTTTGACTTCTCCATTGCATACTCACCTGAAACAAGCTACTTTTTGAGACATCCTCTATATATTACTTTCTCCTGAGCTTCCTCAGGAGCCTGCTTCCTCTGAGGAGCACTCCGGGGATTACAAGGCTTAGATGTAAAGCGAGAGCGGTGCGCGTGGCGATGTTCAACACTAAGGCGGTGGGCCACACAGCCACGCCCAGTATTATCAGCACAAGTCCAAGCTTCTCTCTTTCCACTTCCTTAACCCCTTAAAATATTATGGTACACTTTTCCTGTACCCGACAAAAATTAGATAACATTTTTTGCAAACATTTTTGTTCTGAGTAATACTCGAACACTTCACTTAAACCGGATATATGAAAATTGTTTATATACTCGCTGTTTTCCGCCATTTCCACATGCATGGTAAAAATAACGTTTTGTCGGAGTTAAATAGTTTTCGGGAGTCGCCTCTTTTCCACGAGGCGCTGGAAGCTAAGCGAAGGCACGGCTCGGAGCTGGAGAGGGCTGTCGCAAGGCTACTATTAGCTCTGGTTCAGGGGAGGTGTATCGCCTGCAGTGGCTCCGCTGCCTACGTTGAGCAGGAGGGCAGGCTCCTGATTTTCTGCGACACCTGCGGAGTTACCCTGAAGCAGAGCTTCAGGCGTGACGGAGGTGGTGGCGGTGCTTCCCCGTGATCATTGCCCTGAGTGCGGCTCCGAGGCACGGCAGGAGAACGGCGAGGTCGTCTGCACCTCCTGCGGTCTCGTGCTCTGCGATGTCATTGCCAGCGAGGCGAAGTACTACCCGCAGGTGACGACGAACCACCACTACCCGCGGAGAAGGGTGCAGGTGGTTTTCACCCTGTCTGGAGACGAGATGAAAGATAGGGCCAGCTACATCGCTGGCATTGCGAGGTGGCATGGAGTTAAGATGAGCGACTCAAAACTCAGGGCAATCGCAGAGTATCTTGTGAAGAAGCACGAGCTGGGTCAGTTTCCCCAGAAGCCTCTTGGGATAAAGTGGAAGGACATCCGCAAAGTAGAGAAGGCTGTCGCAGTGTACCTGCGCAGGCTGAACCGCAGCGACGAAGACTACCTGCGCTGGTGCATGCAGCGCTTAGACATCGCCGAGCTAAGGCTTGAGAACGGCTTCACCGCATATGAAGTCGCAGCCACTGTGCTGCCTCAGATTCCCAACCGCCAGCTGCGCACGAGGGCGGCGCTTGCTATCTACTACGTCTGCATTAAGTACGGCATAGACCTGAGCAAGGAGGAGATAGCCCACGCCTGCTCGGTGTGCACCAGCACGATCAACGCCAACCTCCACCTTCTCTCTTACGTCAGAACAGATAGTCCTCAAGCGAAGCAGGCGTGAAGAGGTGTAACTCCAAGAGCTTTAAGAGCTCCACTCCGCCGAGCTTCCTTGCCTCCACGTTCAGGCTCACCGCTATCGCTGTGGTAAGCTCGCCGAGGCGCTCCTGCAGCGCCTTCACCGCCTCCTCCCGCGAATAGCCCTCGCCGTGGGTTGCCACGAGAAAAACGGTGTCGTAGGGCGTCTCCGCCTTGAAGCGGGCGGCTATCTTCTCGTACTCAGCAAGCTTCTTCTCGTAGGTTATTTCGGTGTAGCGGTCCTCATTTTTCTTAGCCTCGGCGATTCTCACCTTTGCCTTCTCTATCTCCCTGAGCACGTCCCCGAACTCCTTCGCTATGTCCACCGGCGTGTTTATGACGATTATCCTAAATGGGAAGCGCACCGCGCTTAAAAAGCTGTGCCAGCTCCTCGCAAGGGTGGTGCGCTCCTCCTCGCGGAGCTCCGCTATGCTCCTCGTGATCAAAAGCTCGGCACCGCCAGCGGCGTAGTAGCGCTCCTCCGCCTTTACAACAATCGCTTCGTCGGTCACTTCCATGTTCGCGAAGAGCGGGTGAATGCGAAGGCGGTACAGCAGGGAAGGAATAACCCAGTCTCCCACCTTCAGGATTACTGCGGTTGAGAAGATGAGCAGGAGTGAGAGGAAGAGGAAAGGCAGGGAGAAGCTGGTAAGGAAGACGATGAGGAACAGGAGCACGCCTGTGGCGAAGCTTGCATATGCAAACTTCCTAATCCCGAAGAAGTCCACGCTCACCTCCTCCAGAGATTGAGCAGGGTGTCGAGGAAGCTTCTCCTCTTAGTATGCCTCTCCCCAAAGCCCAGCTTGCTTGCAAGCTCATAGATAGCCTGCGTGAAGCTGGAGCGCGAGTACGCCTTTGCAACAAGCCGACGCCTCGCAGTGGCTTTCTCCACCTCCGGCGACGCTGGTAAGGCAGCGATGAGCTTCAGGGCAAGCTCCTCCGCCACCGCCTCGGCTTCGCCTCTTCCGCGGACCATGTTCACCACGACACCTTTGAAAGGCTTGGATATGCCGTACTGCGCAGCCTCGCGCTCTATGGTGAAGACGAAGTTCTTCGTTCCTGCTAAATCTGCGCTTGCAGGCGTCGTTACCACGTAGCTGTCGAAAAGCAGCGCGTAGAGCAGGTGGTCAACGGCTAAACCAGCGGGGCAGTCAATTATCACGACGTCGCCCGTCTTAGCTATGTAGCCCTTGAAGCGCGAGATTTTCTCAGCCACCAGGTTGGGGTCCTCAAACTCGCCGTGCAGAATCCTCTCGCGGGAGGAGTACGCAACGAAAAGGTTCTCGGCTAAAGCGCTCTGCACCACTATCTCCTCGAAGTGCATCTCCGGCGTGGTGAGGTACTCGATCCAGCCGTACTCCGGTAGATCCCTGCCCTCTATTAAAAACTCCACGCTCCTGCTCGCCGGGTCCGCGCCAACAAGAACAACTCTCTTCTCTGTGAGGCGCGAGGCAACGTACGCGAGGTTTGCGGAGACAGTGCTCTTTCCCGTACCTCCTTTGCCGGAGAGCAGGCTTATTATCATGCCAGAGGTGAGCGCTTAAAAGCTTGTGCGCTCACAGCTGTGATAATGTGAGTTTATAAGTGCCTCTTCTCCTTATGCTCTCCTGGTACGCCCGCGTTATAGCTGTAGCTCTCGTGGTGATAGTTTCCGCGGCAACTGCCTTTGACAGCTTAAAGCTCAGCGCTGACGTCCAGCTCAACGAGGAGGCGCTCAAGATACTAAAAACCTGGGAGCAGCTCGGCGAGGGCTATGCAATCGTGGAGCTCAGCATCCCCGAAGGCTGCTTCATTGAAGTAAAGGCTACGGAGATGGTAGCAAGGGGTAGGGGGG
>MTME02000028.1 GCA_002011115.2 Candidatus Pyrohabitans sp. JdFR-17 | reverse complement strand
CCAAACAAAAAGGACGCCTCCACTACACATTTATAGCTTAAGTTGACAGCACCGTCTTATTCTGACGCAAACTTTATATACCCCTACATCACATAATATCTGATTTCAATCCTACTTTAGTCTTATTCTGACCTACAGATAACGGAGCAGGCGGTGGTGGCGCAGGATAATTTCAATCCTACTTTAGTCTTATTCTGACTCGCCCGACATTTCCATATTTTCCTATGATTCCATATAAAATTTGCTTCTTTTCGTGAGGTGCTGTCGTGGATCTCCGGTCATGCATCGCCTTTAAAAACATCCACGACTTGTTCAGCCCCGTGCATGAAAATAATTAAAATGAGGCTTTGATATTGTTGGCAACGTTAAGGTAAGTTGAAGCTCCTGACTGGGGCCGTAGGGTAGCCTGGTCATCCTCGTGGCTTTGGGAGCCATGGACTCCGGTTCGAATCCGGGCGGCCCCATTTAAAATTGAAAAGCCTTGGAATTTAGCATATTTATTTGATATGGTAACTTTTATTTTTAGAATGTGGTTCATATGGCAGAAATAGTTGTAAAAATTCCTGATGAATTTGCATCCGAGAAATCTATTTTTGAGAAGAAAATGAAAATTATGATAGAATCCGAGATTAAACAAAGAAGACTAATCAAGCTTATAGACAAAATTATGGAAAGTGCAAATCAGCTAAACGATGAAGAACTGATAAGGCTTGGAGATGAATTTAAAGAAGCAGGAATTAAAGAGCTGAGAAATAAAGGGATTTTAATATGAGGCTTGTTGTGGATGCGAATATTCTGTTTTCATTTTTCAATCGGAAATCTACAGCAAGAGATTTAATATTATCAGGGAAGATGACTCTATATTCTCCAGAATTTATTTTAAAAGAGATTGAAAAGTATAAGGGTGAAATAATGGATAAGTTTTCCCTTACTGAAACTCAGTACCTAGTCGTCCTTAATATTGCTAGAGAATTTATTGTTTTCGTCCCTATAAGCGGGTTTATTGATAAAATTAGGGAAGTGGCAGAGGCATCTCCTGACCCAAAGGATGTGCAGTATCTGGCTCTCGCCATGAAGTATGGAATACCCATCTGGAGTAATGATAAGAGGCTAAAGGAGCAGTCGATTGTAACGGTATTTTCTACAGAAGAACTTATACGCTTTATAGAGTAGTCTTATATCCCACGAACCTTTTTCTATATTTCCACCCCAATATAACTCAGCAGAAACGTCGTCGAATTTATAACCATGTGGGCAGTTATCACGAGGGTGAGGGAGCGCGTTCTTGCGTAGGCGATGGCGAGGATAACCCCGAGAATGAAGATGGGGAAGAAGGCTCTGGTATCGAGATGCACCGCTGCAAAGTAAGCGCTGCTCAGCACGACGCCTGCTCTTTCTCCAAACCTTTTGGCAAGGGCGCTGAGCATGTAGCCCCTGAAGTACACCTCCTCGCTCAGAGGGGCAAGGATGGCGCCCACTAACAGCATGACCACCAAACCGTGCTCGCTTTTAGCAGCCTCCACGAGGGCGCGCTGAAGCTGGCTCTCACCAATGTAATCGTGGAGAAAGTGGTAGCTCACCCTTTCAATGAGGAACATCCCAAGCCCAAGGGCTGCGCCGTAGGCAACCGTCCTTCTTTCTACCCCGAATCCAAAATCCCTCGCTCGCCACTTCTGCCTACCTGCAATAAGGAGAGTTAGTAGGAGCAGAGACACTGAAAAAGTACTTTGAATGAGGATAAAAAGAGGTGAGGTGAGATAGTCGGTCAAACTCTGGCTGGGCATGTGGGGCATGAGCAGGTAGCCGAGAAGGAAACTCAGAGAGTAGGCAATGATAAGGATAATAAATCCAAGCTTTATACTGAGCTTTTTGGTCATGAGATAAAATTCTGCTTTAGATGTATAAATAGCTAGAGTCAACAATGACGTTTTGTCGCTTAAATAGTTAATGGTCTACTTCTCTTCACCAGTGGTGCACATACCCCAGAGGGACAAAAGAGCATTAACTCACAAAAAGGATATAAAGACCACCTTACTTTCTTAAATCATGACCGGAAAGCTCTACGGCGTTGGCGTTGGACCTGGCGACCCTGAGCTCATGACCATTAAAGCCAGGAATGTGCTGGAGCGGGTTGATGTCTTGTGCGCCCCGGACTCCGGTAGAGGTGGCAAGGCTCTGGAGATTGTGAAGAAAGCTGTTGATCGCGAGTTTAAGGTTCTCAGACCGCATTTCCCCATGACGAAAAAACGCGAGGTTCTGGAAAAGGCGTGGCAAGAGGCGAGCGAAGCGATATATAAAGAACTCCAGAAAGGCGATGATGTAGCCTTTGTTACTATCGGTGACCCCACCTTCTACTCCACCTTTGCCTACGTCATGGAGAGGATTAAGGCAGCGCATCCAGAGGTGGAGATTGAGGTTGTGCCCGGAATTACCTCTATAACAGCGTGCGCCGCTAATCTGGGCGTTTCTCTCGTCTCGGGAAGTGAGCGCCTCGCCGTGGTACCAGCGGCTTATGGTCTGGAAAATCTTGAGCTTCTCGCCCAGAACTTCGACACCCTGGTGCTCATGAAGGTCTCCCGGAGCTTTGACACAATCGCGGAGAAGATATCGCGTGCAGGACTGAGCAGCAACGCTGTGTTTGTGGCGCAGTGCGGAAGCGAAGCCTTCTTTTCCAGCGACTTAGAATCGCTTAAGGGCAAAGAGGTGGACTACCTCTCCATGATACTGCTGAGGGGGCTCCGCAGGTGAAGGTGTACTTCGTAGGCGCAGGGCCGGGTGATCCAGAGCTACTGACGCTTAAGGCGAGAAGGGTTCTAGAAGACGCCGACGTGGTGGTGTACGCGGGTTCGCTGGTAAATCCAGAGGTGCTCAAATTTGCTGAGCACGCTGAGCTCTACAACAGCGCGAGCATGAGCCTGGAGGAGATAGTAGAGGTTATGGAGCGAGCAGCAAGGCAGGGAAAGCTCGTAGTCCGCCTCCACAGCGGCGATCCGAGCATCTATGGCGCCATTGCAGAGCAGATTCGGGAGCTTAGGAAGCGAGGCGTGGAGTGCGAGGTTGTGCCAGGGGTTAGTTCCTTCCTAGCGGCGGCCGCGAGCCTTGGCGTGGAGTACACTGTGCCTGAGGTGAGCCAGACGGTCATATTGACCCGCATTTCAGGACGAACCCCTGTGCCAGAGAAGGAAGACTTAGCAAAGCTGGCGAAACACCGCGCCAGCATGGCAATATTCCTTAGCGCTTCCCGCATAGAGGAGGTGGTGGAAAAGCTCCTCCAAGGCTACGAGAAGGATACCCCAGCAGCGGTGGTGTACCGCGCCTCCTGGGAAGATGAGAAGGTGATTAGGGGTAAGCTGGGTGAGATTGCTGCTAGAGTGAGGGAGGAAGGCATAGACAGGACAGCGCTTATCCTGGTGGGAGACTTTCTGGGGGAACACATGCAAAGCTCTAAGCTCTACGATAGAGAGTTTGCCCATGGATACCGCCAGAAGCGTTAAAATAAATTTAAATTTTACTTTGCGAAAATTATAAATATCTTTAAAAAACAAGTAGTTTTACAGGTGGTAGGTATGCTTTCGAGGACCGCACTTTCTGTGGATGAAAAGTTGATGCCCTTATACAGTGATATTAAGGAGCTTGAGGGGATAAAGAAGCTTTACCAGTATAATGCCAGCGTTTGGGATCGCTGGGCAAAGCACATTAAGAATGGGGGCAAAGTGGTAGGCACTCTTTCAAACTCGCCCATGGAGATTTTTCGGGCTGCGGATGTTTTCACTGTGATATATAAACGCCGCGAGGACCTGAACCGCAAGATTATAGAAGGTAAGTATGAGATGTATAAGTACATATACCATTTTGGTGTGGGCGAGTGCGTTTGCAGGTACATTGCCGGAGGTGCTGGTTCGCCCATTCTCGGCGCATGCCCGGGATACGACTGGGTTGTTACAGACTTTGTCCCCAAGGAACCGGAGTGGATAAAGCTGCTGAAAGATGTGGGAAGCGAATGGGACTTCGATTTTATAGAGATTGAGCCGGGACTCCCGAGGAAGGAGCGGGAGGAGGCGATCTATCAGAAGCTCCTCTTCCTGAAGGAGAAGCTGGAGAGGCTCACAGGCAAAGAGATAACCGAGGAGAAGCTGCTGCGCAGCATTGAGCTTACCAATGAGGTTACGCGCATCTTTGCGAAAATAGACGAGCTGGTTAAGGCTGAGCCTCACCCGCTCAAGAGCTTTGACATCTACAACCTGAAGGTTATATGCACCGACTACATAGGCGGCATTACAGAGGAGCTTCTTGGCGTGATGTATCTACTGGAGCGGGAGCTTCGCGAGCGCGTGGAGCGCGGCGAGGGTTATGAGGGCAAGAAGATTCTCCTTGCCGGAGGCTTCAGGAGTGAGTTTCTATCAGCTATAGAGAACAACGGAGGTATAGTCACTGCTGCGTGGCCCTTCCAGAGGTTTACCGCCCATATGGAGGAGATAGAGGTAAAGGGCGACGCCCTGACAACGCTTGCAAAGTGGTACGCTATGCACCCAGGCTTGGGTACCGCTGAGGAAGATGCGGAGCTTTTCAGGAAGCTGGTGGAGCACTACGATGTGGACGCTGTGATATACCACCGCCAGGATCCCTTCGGGCATGCGTGCACCTACAACAGCTACGAGGCGATTCGCGAGGCTGTGGATGTACCCTTCCTGACAATAGAGGCTTCTGAGAGCTATCCAGAGAAGCCCATAGCAGAGTTCCTCAGAAGCCTGTAGTTTTGTTTTCTCCTTTTTCTGTTTTTCAAGAATAAAAAATTAAAAAAGAAAAAGGTTAAGCTGGCAATCCCAGCTTTCTGCGTTTCTCCAGTATTACCTCCTCTATCATGTCAGCGCTTTCCTTGGGGTCTGGGCTGTGGATAAACTTCGCGCCAATAAGCTGCTCCGCATCCTTTGTTAGGAGGTTGGTAACAACCTCGCTGCCCGTGATGCGCGGCAGTGGATTTACATGCGTTGTTACTCCCAGCGCGACTGCCCAGGTGCCTATGCTGAGCGCCTTTTCTGTGTTGTACTCCGGCGCACTTGCAGCTACGGGAAGGTCTTTTATCGCCACGTCAAGCTTCTCAGCCAGCGCCTTGAGGAGCTGGTTTATTCTCGAGTTATCAACGCAGGAGCCGAAGTGGAGCACTGGTGGGAGAGCCTCTAAGCCGGCGGCCTCACCCAGAGCCTTTAGCACGCGCTGCAGGCGCTCCCCTGCGAGCTTATATCCTGAAGGCTTCATAAGTCCTGTCTTTGCATGTGCGTGAGCCGCGCAGCCAGTGGCGAGCACGAGTATATCCCGCTTAACCAGCTCCTTAGCAAGTTCAACGTGCATAAGGTCGTGGGGCACGCGCGGGTTGTTGCACCCAACTATGGCGACTGCGCCTTTAATGTCGCCATTTGCTATGCTTTCAACAAGCGGAGCAAGGGGGTCCTCACTGTTTATCTTGGAGAGCACTTCCAGAAGGGCTTCGACGCTGAAGCCAGCGAGAACCTCCGTCTTAAACTTCGGGATGTGCACCTTACTCGGGTCTCGCTGCTTGTAGTTCTCTATCGCCCGCCTCACAATCTCTTTCGCTACCTCGTCGGCACGCTTCTCATCAAACTCTATGTGCTCTGCTCCGGGAATCTTCACTATCGGTGCGGTGGTAATAATCTTGGTGTGGAAGCACTGCGCTGCCGGCACAAGGGCAGGGAAGATGCACTGGTAGTCTACAACCATCGCATCTAGGGCGCCCGTGGCAATAACCAGCTCAGAGTTGAGCTCATTGCCCACCTGGGGTATGCCCTGTCTTTCCAGAATTTCATTGCCGGTGCAGCATATCCCAACGACGTTTATCCCCTTCGCACCTGCCTTTTTAGCCTCCTCCTGCAGCGCCTCCGCAGCTTCAACTATCTTCTCGCTGAGTATTGGCACGTGCCCGTGGCAGGCTACGTTCACGTAGTCCGCTTCGAGCACGCCCATTCCTGCCTCGCCGAATTTGGGTTTAGGCGTGCCAAAGAGCACGTCCTGCAAATCTGTGCTCAAATGCAGCCCGTAAAAACCGTCCGCCAGGCCAGCCTTGATGCACCCCAGGATAAGATTAACCGGGTCTGCGTCATTGCCCATGCTGGTGCGGTGCATGCCCTCGAGTATTGGGAGCATTCCGCCTTCGGGCAGAACCCCAAGCTTAGACCACGTCTCAAGGCGCTCCTGCGTAGAGTGCATCTTTATCCATGTCCCGCCGTTCGCATGCGTAGCTCCTATCTCTTCAAGGGCGCGCATTGCTACCTGCTCCGCAAGCTTATTAACCTCCATGCTCTCCGCGTCGGGTATACCCAGCATAGCGCCGAGGTTGCGGAGCTTCGCCTCGTCCTTAATCTGGTAGGGCGCCTCTCCGCGGGCAGTGTGAAGCAGGGTAAGCGCCACATGCCGGGCATGGTCCACATGTGAGGCAGCGCCGCCCAGGGTATTTCTAAGCAGCCCCCGTGCCACCATCACATCGCCGGTGGCGCCACACACACCGCGGTCCGCTTTGGCGGTGATTCTGCACGGCCCCATGGCGCAGTTTCTGCAGCTCAAGCCAGAGAAACAGTAGGGGCACTTGGGTTCCTGTTTAACCACACGATCAAAGGCTGTCTCAACGCCAGCTTTTCTCGCAAACTCAAACATCTCCAGATTTGCAGGATCTATTGTTTTTTCAGAGTCGCTTCTCGCCTCTATTTCCCTCTTCTCCTTAGTAACTAAACTTTCTACTTTCAATTCCCTTCACCTCCCTCTAATTATATTCTACTGGGAACCATAAATAGTTTCCCCCACGTTATGCCCGCCGTAGCCATGTTTGAAGTCTTCAACACATTTTCTTTGGAATCATGCCAAGCTATTTAAACCAGGATTTTTAAATATAAAGATTGACTACAAAATATACCTGCCCTAAAAAAGCATAGCATTTAGGGGGAGGATAAATTATGGATAGAGATAAGATAGTTGAATTTCTGAATCAGGATTTGAGCGGTGAAATTGAGGCAATTCTCGTGTACATGCGCAACGCTACCATTGCGCTGGGTGAAGCTTGCAAGGCAGGGCACGATATGGAGGAGATAGCTTTCGATGAGATGAGGCATGCGGAGTGGTTAGCTGACCTCATCGTGGAGCTGGGCGGCAAACCCGCGATGACTCACCGAGAGCTTGATTTCGGGGGCAACTCTGTGAGAGATTTCGTTCGACGCGTAGTGGAGCTTGAGAAAGAAGCGATTGCCATGTACAAGGAGCACATCGCCGCGATAGATGACGAGAAGGTGAAGGAGAAGCTGCAGCACATCCTTCGCGAGGAGGAGTGGCATCTGGCGGAGTTTGAAGAGTTGCTTGAGGAACTGTAGGGAACATACAACATGTTTTATTGTTTAGGAGTTGAATAATTTGTTTAGTAAATCATTACTTCTGGTAATTGTACTTCTAGTGGGGGTATGGATAACTGGAATTACTGTGACAAAGCCAGCTAATACAGAAAAGGTGCAGGTAATAGTTGTTTTTAAGGAAAAGCCTGATTCAGCGTTGATAAAGGAGCATGGCGGAGCGGTAAAGTATTCCTACAAAATAATCCCTGGGATAGCTGCAAGCTTACCCAGAAAAGCGGTTGCCGCTCTGGAGAGGAATCCTGCGGTGGCGTACATAGAGGAGGATGCGATTGTTGCCAAGCCTCCGTGGGCAGAAGGCAAAGAGAAGACTCAGCCTGTAGAGGTTCTGGAGTGGAATGTGGACAGGATAGACGCTGAGCTTGTATGGGATAGAGATGGTGACTTAGCTATAGACGAAGGAGCAAATGCTGGCTCAGGAATAAAGGTTGCAATTCTGGATACGGGCATAGACAAGGACCACCCTGACCTACAGGAGAATATTAAAGGCGGAGTCAACTTCGTTTCAACTCCCTGGTGGAAGGACCCGTACCCAAAGAAATGGGACGACGACAACGGGCATGGAACCTACGTGGCTGGGATAGTAGCAGCGGCAGATAACGAGATTGGTGTACTCGGCGTGGCACCAAAAGTCTGGCTCTATGCGGTGAAGGTGCTGGACAGAACAGGTAGTGGATATGTGAGCGACGTCATTGCTGGTATCGATTGGGCGGTTGAAAATGGAATGCAGATAGTATCAATGAGCCTCGGCTCGAGTACAGATTCACAGGCGCTTCACGATGCTGTTGACAGAGCGTACGCCGCTGGCGTTGTTCTTGTTGCATCCGCAGGCAACAGCGGAGATGGCAACCCGGAAACAAATGAAGTAGAGTACCCAGCCAAATATTCCAGTGTGATTGCCGTTGCAGCAACCGACGTGCTGGACGATACCCCTGCCTGGAGTGCCGAAGGAGAGGAGGTTGAGCTCTCCGCACCCGGCGTAGAGGTTCGCTCCACGTGGAGAGGAGGAAGATATGAAACACATAGCGGGACTTCTGCGGCATGTCCCCATGTCTCGGGTACGGTGGCTCTAGTGCTTGCCACAAATGTAACCGAAATCGCCCCGGACTATGACTACAACAAAAACGGTGCCTGGGAACCTGCTGAAGTTAGAACTTGGCTTCAAAGCACAGCAGACGACTTAGGCGTAAGCGGCAGGGACAACTTCTACGGCTATGGTCTTGTAGACGCCGAAGAAAGCGCAACAGGGGTGCAGTCGAACCCCTAGGTTTTTACTTTTTGAGTATCCTTACCCCCTCTTTTGTTCCCAGGTGCACTTCGCTCACCATGCTGCTGGGGAAAAGTCCGTTCTCAAGTACGCCCACTATTTTATTCATCTCTGTCTCCAGCTTTTCTGGCTCAGATATTTCCCCGAAGTCTGCATCGAGAATATAATTTCCGTTGTCGGTTATTAAGGGGCCAACCTTGCCCTTAGCTCGGCGCATGGCAACGCTCTTTACTCCCATTTTTATCAATGCCCGCTCTGCAACGCGCCATGCAAAGGGTAAAACCTCTATGGGCACGGGCATGCTCAGCCTTTTGGTAAGCTTGCTTTCGTCCGCTATTACTATGAAGCGCTTGGCATTGCTCGCCACTACCTTCTCCCGAAAAAGCGCGCCGCCGCCACCTTTAACCAGGTCAAGCTTCTCACTTATCTGGTCAGCGCCATCTATGGCGATGTCCACCTGATCAAACTCCTCAAAGGTGGTTATGGGTATCCCAAACTCAAGGGCGTGGATTCGCGTATCTACGCTTGTTGGAATTGCCTTTATGCTCAGCCCTTCCTCGCGAACCCTATCCCCAAGAGCGCGGATCGCGTAGTACGTCGTCGAACCCGTCCCCAAGCCAACGACATCGCCATCTTTAACTTCTTTCACGGCGCTCTCGGCGGCGATGCGCTTAAGCTTCTCGCTCATGCTACTCTCTTCTCCCCAGCGTCTTATAAATCTTTGTTTTTATCAGGTTCATGAAGCCAGCGGGTGTGCCGAAGATATTGACTTTGCCTTTTATTATGTCCTCAATGTTCTCCACTATAACGCCTGCGCTGCCTATCTCAGCATAGGTGTGAGCGTCGCTGCCAGCTGTAAATTTAAGGTTATGCTCCAGAGCGAAGCGAAGCGCCTTGCGATTTGAGCCCTGCATCGCGCAGCGGGAGTTGAAAACTTCAATGGCATCGACGTAAGTGTAAAGCTCACTCAGCCCGCGAAGGCGGTAGATGCGGAAGGGGTCGAAGGGATGAGGCACAGCCACCAAGCCACCCTGGGAGCGGATTTCATCTACCACCTCAAAAAACTCCCTGGATTTAATCTCCTCCTGAAGGAAGTAACCCAGCACTTCGCCGCGGTCTGTTCTTATCTCTGCACCCGCGATGACCACAAAGTCCTCGCTGCTAAGCTTCTTTGCCTTGAGACCTCCTCGCGCTGTGCCGTGGTCGGTTATGGCTACACCCGCTAAGCCTTTAGCTTTGGCGTGCTTTACTATCTCTTCCAGTTTCATGCTGGAATCTCCAGAGTATATTGAGTGCACGTGGAGGTCGATCTTCATGGAGATTAAATTCAGCGAGGAGTAGATAAAACTTAGCCCACGTAAGTTTTAACAGGTGTTGACTGAGATATAACATAACCGCGAGGCTGAGGCGATGATGGACGTGGGTATAATCATAGAGAGGCTCAGGGAGAGAAATCGCGAGCTAGAGGCTGAGATTGAGAAGAATCGAGAGATACTCGCCGCGCTTGAAGATTTCGCCTCCGGGAGCATAAGCCTTGAGGAGCTCAGGAGGGAGCTTCGTGATATAGGTGCACGCTATGGAGATGAGCTCACATCGCGAATACTTGAGATGCTTGAGGTGCAAGAATGAAGCTTGGAGCTATGAACAATCCGGGCGAGGAGGTTACTGCGCAGGTCAGCTTTATCGCCAGCAATGGCTTTGAGTTTGTGGAGCTTGCAATTGAGGCGCCTGAAGCTACGCCAGAGTTACTTAAGGAGAAAGAACAGGAGCTCAGAGATATACTCGAGAGCTATAAGGTTGAGGTGGTGGCGCACCTGCCCTGGTACTTTGAGATTGCCCACCCCTACACCAGAGTGAGAGACGCTTTTCTTGAGGAGGTGCGTTCGGCGCTGGAGGTTGCCGCTGCTTTCGATGCCCGACTTGCGGGTGTGCACCTCCACAGGCTGCCAAAGTTTTTCAGGGAGAAGTTGCTGGAGTATCATATCTCAGCACTTCATCAGGCGCTTGCCTTTGCAGAGGAGGTTGGGATAAGGCTGTGTATTGAAAACTCAGACCTACGCAGCTTCTCCACGGAGAGCATCGCAAAGATGCTGGAAGCTCTGCCCGAGCTGGGACTGGTGCTCGACGTGGGGCATGCGCACATAGGCGCAACCAGCGAGGAGGTGCTGAGCTTTATTCATGCCTTTCAGAAGAGTATTCTGCATGTACATGCCCACGACAATAATCTTAAAGACGACCTTCACCTGCCCATAGGCGCGGGGACAATAGAGTGGGAGCGCATTTTGCCTGAGCTTAAAAGCTTCTACGACGGCAGAGTGACGCTGGAAATCCATTCTCGCGATTCAGACTATCTGCTGATAAGCAGGAAGAAATTTTTGAAGCTATGGAATCAAAAGGCAGGAAGGTAATTTTAATTTTATTTATCGACATGAAGGTTACCCGGAACTAAGGTTCCGGGTGACAAAGCTTCGCTAAAGTTAAACCCCCGCGGGGGTACCCGAGAGGCCAAAGGGGGCAGACTTAAGATCTGCTGGCTAAGTGCCTACGTGGGTTCGAATCCCACCCCCCGCATATCCGCATGGTTGGTTTTTGGAGCATCCTCAATTTTTCTTGGAGCGCACCATTTCTTTTAATAAACTTTCTAATGCCGGTAAATCCACACTGTGCTCAGACAGTTGTGCATTCTATTTCAATTCTGTGCAACGAAAGTCAAACTTTATATACTATAAGATAAAAAGAATTTAAATAGGTGGGAAGGTGATTGGCGGCTTTTTGGAAACGCTTGCAGAGATAAGCAGTGAGAATCCCACGCTTTATGGATTAATAGTGGTGGCGATAATACTGGTAGAGGGGCTGCTCCTCGCGCTGTTTTTGGAGCTGGTGTTCAAAGTACTGGGCATAGAGGTGAAGGAAATTCCACATCATTAAGGTGATGTCATGTATTTACCCCTTGCTGGAGTGGAGATAAGCGGCTGGTTGCTCCTGGCGATAGGCTTCTGTGTAGGCGTGCTCGCCGGCTTCTTTGGAATAGGTGGAGGGTTTATTGTCACACCCGCGCTCAACATCTTCGGCTTCCCAATGGCTTATGCCATAGGCACAGACCTGTCGCAGATAATGGGCAACTCCATTGTGGCTACTTTTAAACACCGGAAGCTGGGCAACGTCGATCTGCGCCTGGGGTTCTTTATGATTATAGGCACCGCCATAGGTGTGGAGGTGGGCAAAGAGGTGGTGCTCTACCTAGAGGAGATTGGCAAAGTGGGCAGCGTTGTGAGGTCTATCTATATTCTGCTCCTTGGTGGAACGGGCGCCTACATGCTCTTCGACTACTGGAAGTTTAAGAAGGAAGAGGAGGTGGGAGAGGAGAAGAAGATGGTGACTGAGCGTGTGGGTAGCAAGCTCTCTGAGATGGTGCACCGAATAAATCTCCCGCCGAAGGTTGCCCTGCCACAGTCGAAAATAAAGTCCATCTCTCTGTGGGCGATTCTGCTGGTGGGCTTCATCACCGGCTTCCTTGCTGGCTTCCTAGGAGTTGGCGGCGGATTTATACGCATGCCTGCGATGATATACGCGCTGGGCGTGCCTACAACCATCGCGATAGGCACAGATTTGTTTGAGATAATTTTCTCCTCTGCTATTGGTGCATTCCTCTATGCCACTGAAGGAAGGGTGGAGATAGTTGCTGCTGCAGTGATGGTGTGCGGCTCAGCGGTAGGGGCGCAGATTGGCGCTCTGGCGACGCGGTATGTGCGCGGCATGAAGATACGCTTCTACTTCGCTTTAACAATACTATTTGCCGCAGTCAGCGTGGTGTTGAAGCAGCTCGCCGTCAGCCTTTCCATTCCTGTGCTCAGCACTTTTGCGGGGTACCTCATTCTCTCAGTCGCAGGTTTAATGACACTGAATATTAGCCTGAGCACAGTCAAGGGTATAATTGAAGAAAAGGCTGTGTATCCAGCTGTGAAGCGCAGGCTTCGCATACTCCTCGCCACAGGTGGCTCGCACCACGCTCTGCGCGCGATTCGCCTGGGCGCGCGCATTGCGAAAGGTTACGGTGCAGAGGTAACGCTGCTGGTGGTTAAGGACCCGAGAGAGAAGATTCCCGTTGCTGAGGTGCAACGCAGCGCAGGCAAAGTGCTAAAGGAGCTTGAGGTAAAGGCTGAGCTCACTGTACGTGATGGCAACCCCGCCAGGGAGATACTTAAGGCTTCCAAAGAGTACGACCTCCTGGTTATAGGTTCCCATGGCACTCGCAGCGTGGCGGAGCACCTGCTCGGCGATAACGCCACACACATAGTGGAGAACATGAAGACCTCAACGCTTGTGGTTAAGCGGAAGGCGGAGGTTACCAAGATCCTCGCCTGTGTTAACCTGCCCCGCTACCGTGAGGCAGTGGTGAGACGCGCAATAGAGCTGGCGAAGATTCTCAATGTACCTCTTGAGTTCCTGTATGTGCTACCTGAGCCGCTTATGTATCCCATCCGTCGCCTTCACCTGAGCAGTGAGGAGATTATGGAGCTTTATCCTGAGAAGCGTGAGGCAGCAGAGGAGCTTCTTGAGATGGCGAGAAAAGAGGGTGTTGATGCGAACGTAAGGTTCAGAGAGGGCATACCAGAAGAGGAGATCTTACTCGAGAAGCGTGAAATCGGCGCAGACCTCGTGATTCTGGGCGACTCTGGCTGGAGGGGCATACTCGGAGAGCTAATAGGCTCCCTTTCTGGGCACATAGTAAAGCATGCCCGTGTCTCAGTGCTGGTGGTGCACCGCAAGGCCTCTTAGCGGGGTGATGCTGTGAGCATTGGCGAGGCGGTAAAAGGCGAGAACGGGGGTTGTCGAAAAAATCTAGAAGTTACATATGAGTGGTACTCCGCCTTATGAT
>MTME02000027.1 GCA_002011115.2 Candidatus Pyrohabitans sp. JdFR-17 | reverse complement strand
TCCGCAAGAATGGAGTTATAGTGTATCTGCACGCTGAGCCCGAGGTGATATACCACCGCCTTCGCGGTGATACCTCGCGACCCCTGCTCAGGGTAGATAATCCTCTGAGAAGGATAAAGGAGCTCATGGAGCAGCGCGCCCCTTACTATGCGAACCACGACCATCGCGTGGACACAAGCAATCTTAGTGTTGCCCAGGTTGTGGAAGAGGTGGCAAAGTTCTACGCTAAGGCGTGCGAAGATTAATCGAAAATATAAGCTGTACTCTTTGGGGCAAGAGTTATATATCCTCCTCGCAGATTGTGTATTCACATGAAAAAGCTCCTATTGGTTCTTATACTGCTGTTAACCCTTTCAGGTTGCATCAAGGAGAAGATTCCAGACACCGATGGCGACGGCTGGGACGATGCACAAGAGGCTAGAGCGGGAACTGACCCGACGAGGGTGGATACGGACGGTGATGGACTCTGGGACCCTCTTGATCCTAACCCCCTTGACCCCGGGATACCAGGCATGAAGGAGAGGGAGGAGCCACAGCCCGAACCTGAGTCGGCAACGGAAGAGTCCACAACCGAAGAGGTGCAGGAGCCGATACCCGAGACGCCTCCCGAGGAGACGCCTGAGACATCGCCACCTGCCATGCCCGCGGCGGAGGCGACGCCCGTGAGCTACCTGGAGATTGTTCAGAATGCCTCTCCCGCGCTTGTTGCTGAGGTAAACCTGGGTGAAAGGGTTAGTGAACTAGCAGCCTCTGAGGACATGGTGGGCGTAGCCGCCGAGGGGGGATTCTACCTGTTCAACTTCCGTGGAGAGCTGGTTTTTTTCCACTCAACTCAGGCTGAAGCGAAACATGTGGTGCTCTCGAAGGAGGGGATGCTCTACGGCGCTACCGCCTCCTGGGAGCGCCGGATTTTTGCGATTTCCAACGGGTCAATCCTCTGGATTCACAACGCGTCGGATCCGGTGGAGGAGTTGGTGCTGAGCGGTAATGGAGAGGTACTGGCTTACTCCAGCGGCAAGCGGGTCTACCTGCTGGAAACGGAAAATGGCAGCCTCCTCTGGAGGGTGGACACAGATGTGGACATAGCCTCCCTGGCCCTTTCAGCAGATGGTAGCTACATTGCCGTTGCCGGTAAGGATGGCAGTGTAGGCCTGTATTCCCGGAATGGAAGTCTTATCTGGAGATGGGAGGGCTACACCTTTGATGTGGATGTGCTTGACGTGGCCCTGGATGAGAGGGGTGAACACGTGGCGGCGGGCACCAACTACTACAGGATACTCATCTTCAGCTCAGCCTCCCCCCAGGTCCCGCTGGAGATAAGAACCGGAGCTGAGGTTATTCAGGTTTTTCCCGCGCCCGACTACTCCTACTTTGCGGCGGTGAGCTACGACGGGAGCATATACTACTTCAACACCGAAGGCAGGGTGCTGTTTAAACGGAACTATGGCAGAGTTTACTCGAAGATAGCCTTTTCCCCTTCAGGAAGCTATGCGGCGGCTGAGAACAGCATAAGGCATATTTACTTCTTCACGTGAGGTGATGATATGCGAGAGTTGAGTATGGACCACACTTTTGTTTTGAGGCTTCTGGGAAGCGCATATATGGACATAGACACCCTCTCCAGTGCCACATTTAGCAACAGGCGAAAGACCCGCAGGCTTCTGGAGGAGCTTTACAACCTCGGCCTGGTGGAGCGGCGCTGGGACGGAAGGCGCTTTCTATATCGCGCGAGGCGTCAGTAGCGCAGGGTAAAGCTCTTGTCGGCGATTTTAACCACGTTCTCCCCCTCGACTACGCGACCTATAATCTGAGCGCGAGTGGAGTGGCGTTTGCATATATCTATTATCTTTTCGCTCTCCTCCTCGCTGGTTACGATGCAGAAGCCCACGCCCATGTTGAACGTCCTGTACATCTCATGCTCTGGTACTTTGCCAAGCTCCTGGATAAGCTGGAATATTCTGGGCGGCTCGGGCAGGGCATCCAGATAATAGCCGTGCCTCGTTATCCGCGTGAGATTCGCCAAGCCACCGCCGGTGATGTTAGCCAAGCCGTGCACATCCGCTTCAGCAAGGCACCGCATAACCTCGCGCACGTATATCTTCGTTGGCTCAAGAAGCTCCTCACCTGCGGTTCTGCCAGGGAATATTTCCTCGTCTATTTGATAATGCTCGAGAATAACCTTCCTGGCGAGGGTTAACCCGTTGCTGTGTATGCCAGAGCTTTCCAGACCTATAACCACGTCGCCAGGCGCAACCTTCTCGCCTGTGATTATCTTATCCATCTCCACCATGCCCACGATTAAACCCGCGAGGTCAAAACCCTTGACCATCTCGGGCAGCGTTGCAAGCTCGCCGCCGGGGATGCTTATGTTCGCCATCTCAGCGCCCTTTGCCAAGCCCTTGGCGATTTCCCCGGTTATGCCCGGGTCGGGCTCATCGATGGCAAGGTAATCCAGGAGCACCAGAGGCTCTGCGCCCACGCAGATTACGTCGTTGGCGTTCATTGCCACTAAATCAATGCCTATGGTGTCGTACTTGTTCATCGCCCTGGCGACAAGAATTTTAGTGCCCACGCCATCGGCAGACAAAGCAAGCGCGCGCCTCTCGTCCAGCTTCACCAAGCCAGCGAAGTGCCCCACTCCCAGAAGGCTCTCCCCGGCTTTGCCCTGGCGGAGCTTCAGGGTACCTTTAAGATGCTCAGCAATGGCGCGAATTGCAAGGCTCTCTTTATCTATATCAACTCCCGCTTTGGCATAGGTCATTCCCTCTTCCATGCTGAGAGGTAGGCGTGGAGGTTAATAAGGGTTGTGGACGGAGTTTTAACACAACATAGTAAAGGGGGATGAATATGAAGGGAAATGAAATTGTAATTGATGAGGAGTTTATAATTGAGTATGAATCCAAATATGACGATCCAGAAATTGGAGGTGACGAAAGAGAATATAGTGAACTAATTAAGAGAGTATCTTATGATGTTTCACAAGGAAATATATCTAAATCAACATTCAGATGCATTTTAAACTGGAAAGCAGCTCGTGTAAAAGGTTATGTGAAATGGGACAATTTTAAAGGCTACGAAGATACATTTAAACAAGTTATCAAGATGATAAAAGAAAATCCTGATAAATATTTAGAAACCATTATTCGTGATCTGGATAAGTTAGATGGTATCGGGATTCCAATAGCATCTACGATTGTGCATTTCATTTCTCCAAAAGACTTCCCGATCGTGGATAAAAGAACGGTTCAGGTACTGCAGAAAGCAAACTATCTCGATGGATCAAAAAAGTATTATCATTACCGTGATAAAATCGAGGGTTACAAAATCTTCCGGCGCGAAGTACTAAATATTGCTAAAAAGTATGCAGGAGGGGATATTCGCAAGGTTGACAGGGCATTGTTCGCCTATCACAAGATCAACTCAAAGACTGAAGTAAATCAGACAAAAAGTGAACTTTGCATTACAACTTAACCTTTATATAGACTAAACATAAACATTATGACATGCTCTCAAAGGTAAAGCAGCTAACCCTTGTGATTGAGGGAGATGTTCAGTATGTTGGATTCCGGAATTACATAGAAAATCTAGCTCATAAGTACGATTTAGCAGGATTTGTATACAATGATTATAATGAGAGGAATGTAAAATTTGTCTGTGAGGGAGAGATTTCAAAAATCGAGAGGATTTCAGAAGAAATAAGCAGATATCCCGGAGTTAAAAAGATATCATTCTCAGAAAAAATACTCCTGCCAAAGCCTGTAGGCAGAGTGATTGGAGGCGTAGAAAAAGACATTTTTGATAGGCTTGACTTGGGAGTAGATAGACTTGGTTCTATTGACAGCAAACTTGGTTCTGTTGATGAACATCTCACATCTATGGAGGGATACATGAAGTCTGTGGACGTGCGCCTCGATTCCGTCAGCACCCGCCTCAGCTCTATCGACGGCACTTTAAAGGAGAACACAGGTCTTCTGAGGGACATAAAGGATATTCTGAAAATCATCGCCGAAAAGTAGCTTCTTCTCTCAACCGTAAGATAGGGATTGAGGTAGGTCTTCGAAAACCTTATAAAAAGGCAGAGCCAAGGTAGCAGGGGTGCTGCAATGAAGCTTCTTCTCCTTCACGTGGATCACATAGAGTTCAAAGCAAAGCAGAAGACGAAGGTGGCTGAGCAGGTAGGCGAGGATAGGCTTGCAGGCAGGGCAGAGGAGGCGCTTGCCGCGTTTATTGCTGTCGAAAAAGCGGACGAGAGGCACAGCGAAGAGGTGGTGAAGCGCGCCGCTGAGGAGATAGAGAAGGTTTACTCCCAGGTTAAAGCAAAGCGGGTGGTGCTCTACCCCTATGCCCATCTAAGCTCCTCGCTGGCTAAGCCAGACTTTGCAGTAGAGTTGCTTAAGAGCCTGGAGGAGGAGCTTGTAGCGAGGGGCTACGAGGTTTTGCGCGCACCCTTCGGATGGTACAAGGCGTTTGAGCTGCGCTGCAAGGGGCATCCCCTGAGCGAGCTTTCGCGGGAGATCAGCGTGGAGGAGAGGGAGGAGAAGGAGAGCCTAGCGCTTAAAGCGGAGAAGAAGCTCAAGAGCGAGTGGTATGTGCTTACCCCTGAAGGCAAGCTAACGCCTGCAGAAAGCTTCGATTTTTCACAGCATGAAGGCTTAAAAATATTTTATGAGTACGAGACTAAGGGCACTCGCGCTGTAACCGAGGAGCCGCCCCATATTCGCTTAATGAAGGAGCATGAGCTTGTGGATCACGAGCCGGGCAGCGATCCCGGCAATTTACGCTGGTATCCTAAAGGGAGGCTGATCAAGAAGCTTTTAGAGGAGCACGTTACCCAGCTTGTGCTCGACTACGGCGCCATGGAGGTGGAGACGCCGGTAATGTACGACTTTGCTCATCCCACGCTCAGCCGCTATCTGCACCGCTTCCCGGCGAGGCAGTACGTGGTGATAAGCGACGACAAAGAATACTTCCTGCGCTTCGCCGCGTGCTTCGGGCAGTATTTAATGATGCATGACATGACCATAAGCTACCGCCACCTCCCACTTCGCCTGTATGAGCTCACCCACTACTCCTTCCGTCGCGAACAGAGCGGTGAGCTGGCAGGGCTTAAACGCCTGCGCACCTTCACCATGCCGGATATGCACACCCTGTGCAGAGATATGGAGCAGGCGAAGGAGGAGTTTCTGCGCCAGTTCAAGCTGAGCATGCGCTGGATGGAGGAATTAGGGCTAGAATACGAGGTGGCGATTCGCTTTGTGCGCGACTTCTACGAGGAAAACGAGGAGTTTGCGAAGCAGCTCGCTCGCCTAATAGGCAAGCCTATCCTAATCGAGCTATGGGATAAGCGCTTCTTCTACTTTGTGATGAAGTTCGAGTTCAGCGTCAACGATGCGCAGAACAAAGCGGCGACGCTCTCCACGGTGCAGATCGACGTTGAGAACACTAAGCGCTTCGAGATAACTTACGTGGATGAGAGCGGAGAGAGGCGCCATCCGCTGCTTTTGCATGCCAGTATCAGCGGGGGCATAGACCGCAACCTCTATGCGCTGCTCGAACAGGCCTACCTCAAATCAAAGCGCGGCGAAAAACCAGCGCTACCAACCTGGCTTTGCCCTACGCAGGTGAGGATAATCCCAGTGTCTGAGCAGAACCTCGGCTATGCTAAGGAGGTGCTGGCGTACTTTAAAAAGCGCAGAGTGCGAGCCGACCTCGATGATGAGGCGGCAACGCTTCAAAAGAAGATACGCAATGCTGAGAAGGAGTGGATTCCATATATCGTCGTGGTGGGCGCGAGAGAGCAGGAGGGAGGTTACCTCACGGTGCGCGTGAGGAGCACCGGCGAGCAGGTGCAGCTAACCAAGGAAGAGCTCGCCGAGCGGGTGGAGAAGGAGAATGAGGGCAAACCCTTTGCTAAGTTGCCTCTGCCGGAGAGGCTTTCTCAGAGGCCGAAGTTCAGGGGATAGGTTATCGTGTGGAAGTTTCGGAAAATGTAACGCGTGCTGAGAGATAATTTTTATCTAACCCGTGGCTTAGCTATTCTTTTTATATTATAGTGGATGAGGTGGAAATGGACTCAATCCGGGCAGGGGTTGAGCTGATGAATGAGTCTACGCAGCAGGAATGCTCCTTCGCGGAACCCCAGTGTCAGATTCCGGCAGAAAAAATAAATGCTGGCGTGGTGGTCATTCAGAGCGGGGTTATCAGGTTTGCGAATTCTAAATTTGCCGATATCTCTGGCTTCGAGAGGGAGGAGCTGCAGGGCAGGCGCTTTATACAGCTAATCTCACCTGAGTGGAGATTTTTGTTTGAAATAAATGAAAGCCCAGAGTACGAGATAGAAATCCTCTCAAAGGACGGCGAGAAAGTGCCTGTCGAGGTGAGCACCTCTCTCATAGAGTTCAACGGCGCCCCTGCGAAGATGGCGATAGTCAGGGACATTTCGGAGCAGAGGAGGCTGGAGGAGGAGCTCTTCAGGAGACAGGAGGAGCTTATTGCAATGACCTATGAGCTGGAGCAGTCCAACCACCTAAAGGAGCTTTTTCTGGACATTATGCGCCACGACCTTTTAAATCCTATAGGCGTCGCGGGAAACTTTGTTGAGCTGCTTATTGATGAAGAAAGCGACTCCGAGAAACTGGAGCTGCTCAAAGCGATAAAGAGGAGCCTTTCCAAGGCTGTTGAGCTGGTGGAGAATGCCACAAAGTTTGCCAAGCTCGGGTCAAAGAAGAGCCTTGAGCTCGAAGAGATGGACCTGAAGGAGGTGGTGGCGGAGATTGTGCAGGATTTTGCCCCCATCGCAGCCAAGGCGGGGATGCGCATAGAAAACCGCATTACGCAGAACATTCGTGTGAGGGCGAATAGAATAATCGGGGAGGTGTTTGCCAATTTTATATCAAATGCGATAAAGTACGCCTCCGAGGGGAAGAGGATAGTGGTGGAGGCGGAGGAGAGGGAGGATTTCGTCAGGGTGAGGGTGGCTGACTTCGGGAGCGGTGTTCCGGATGAGGACAAGGAGAGCATCTTCGAGAGATTCACCAGGAGGGACAAGAAAGGGGTCAAGGGCTCTGGCTTGGGTCTGGCCATAGCCAGGAAGATTATGGAGCTCCACTGCGGCAGGGTATGGGTGGAGGACAACACCCCGCGCGGAGCGGTGTTTGTGGCTGAGCTACCCGGAGGAAAAGTCTCCGGCGTGGCGTAGCTACCCGAAGGCGAAGCTTCCGGTGTGACGCAGCTGGGAGGGGAAACTGCCTCTTGAGGGCTGCGTAAAGGTTATGTGGTACACAGACTATTAAAGAGCATGTACCTCGGCTATGAAGAACTTCTGCGCAGAATACGAGAGAAAAAGCTGCTGGAAGGCGTGGACGAGAGCAACGTTCAGGGTGCAGGTGTCGACCTGCGCATCGACAGGCTCTACGACATAACCTCGCCGGCTTCTCTGGCAAAGACGGATAGAAACCTGCCGCAGCTTCGCGAGATAAAGGGCGAGCGCTATGTGCTAAAGCCAGGTAAATACTACCTGTGCACCACCCTTGAAAGGGTGAACATGCCTAAGGATTTAGTAGCCTTCATGTTTCAGCGCTCCACACTTTTCCGTTGTGGCGTAAGCCTGCGCACCGCTGTCATAGACCCAGGCTACAGGGGAGCGCTTACGATAGGCATAAAAAACGAGGGCAGCTTTGAGTTCACCCTTGAAAGGGGCGCGCGCATAGCGCAGGTGGTTTTCGCCCGCGTGGAGGGCAACGCCATCGCCTATGAGGGGCGCTACCAGGGGGGAAAGGTGAAGTAATGCTTCTTCGCATGGCTGCGCTGCTTGTTCTCATACTGACCGCTGCAGGCTGCGTTGGCAAAGATAAAGCCCCGCCCGCGAACTATGTGCTGGTTGAGGTCAGCGATGTGCGCGAGGAAGCCTTTGGCTACGCGGTGGTGCTGAAAGAGGTTGAAGGTAAGGGCAAGCTTACCATTGTTGTGAGCAGGGAGCAAGGGGAGCGCATGCTTATGGTGCTCGCAGGGGAGAAGCCTCCTCGTCCATGGATGCATGAGGTTTTCGCCATGCTTCTGCTCAAAATGGGAAAGAAGGTGAGCTATGTGAGCGTTGATACGCTGATAGGCGATGTTTACTATGCCTCTATCCACATCCCTGGCATAGAAGAGCTGGACGCCCGCCCCAGCGATGCTATAATATTAGCGCTGCTTGAAGATGCACCCATATACGTTAACTCCGCGCTGCTTGAAGAGTCGAAGGTGCCAGGAGCTCTCGCCGTTTAGCGCAGCAGATGCACATTGCCAAGCTTAACGTTGCGAAGGTGTTGCCGTGCCGCTTCTAAACATGCCTTCGCCTGCTTCCAGCTCGTCGTTGGAAGGTCGCGCATCATGTAGGTGGGGTAGAAGGCGAGCAGTGAGTAGGGTATCTCCGAGTTTAGCTCTGCGATGAAGCGCGCTATAGCCTCGACCTCAACCTCGTCGATGTAGCCCGGCACCAGCAGGGTGCTCGCTATCAGAAACGCTGGGGAAGGGCGCTCCTCCATAAGGCTAGCCAGGTAGGCAAAATTCTCAATGGTATAGCGATTGCTCGCCCCAGTAAGCGCAAGGTGAAGGTTATCATCCCATGCCTTGAGGTCGAACTTTATGCACCCTCCCGATTCAAGGCTGAGCTTCGCAGCCTTCCTGAGTGCGCCAGGATGCATACTCCCGTTGGTCTCATAGCATATCCTCAAAATTTCACCTTCGCTCTGGCTAAGCGCAAGCTCGCTCGTCTTTATTGTGTGTGCCATCTGCGGCGAAGGGTCGCCGCCAAAGTAGCAGATGCAGCTTGTCCTGGAGTCTGCAAGCGAGGCAAGCTGCTCCGGCGTCATCCTCGGACTCAGCGTCCGAGCATTTTCGCGGTACTCCCAGTTCTGACAGAAGAGACAGTCGAAGGTGCACGCGCCGTAGAAGACCGCGAGGTTTTTGTATCCCAGCTCTGCCCCATGCTCCGCGTGCGAGTAGCGCGGATAGCCTGCACCGGTGCAGCCAGCGCATATCCAGGCGGCGACGCAGTTCGTCGGCAGGGCGTCGTGGTAAGCGCTCACCACCGCTTCGCGAGCGGTGCCGGAGAGGTGCACCAGCTTACCTCCGCGGTTAATGCGCAGCCCGCAGAGCGAGCGCTCGCCCTCGTGGAGCTCGCACTGGTTGACACACAGGGTGCACTTAACCTTGCCCCCTCTCGGCACCTTGGCGGGAAAGCCGAAGCGCCTTCGCGAGGTTGCGTGAGCCTCCTGCGCCAGTGCGAGGGCTTCCTCGGGCTTCTGCCTTATGCAGCGCAGACACACCTGAAGCTCCGCTGAGATTTCTTTGCCCTTGGCTCCGCATATTGCGCATTTTCCTGCCATTTTCACCAAATCATAGAGATTTATTTAAATTAGTGTGTTTATTCTCATCCTATGAATATTTTGTAAATATCGTCAGACACAACATGTTCATCAATCTATATTTTATCATGATTGTATTTATGATTAACTTTGCTAAGGAAAAAGCGGAAGAGATTTTTCAATTCTCTAAATCAGCACCTCAACCTTGCTTTTTATCCTAATCTCCCTCCCGTCGAAGTCACAGCGATAGGCGTAGACCTTAACACCTTTGCGATGCGCCTCTCTCAGAGCTTCGCCAAAGGCGGCGTCGGTGGCGTCGTTGGGCGCAAAAGCAAAGGCATCGCTGCGTTGGATAACAAAGACGACGGCGCAGCGGTAGCCTGCCTCTTTTGCTTTCATTAAGTGGTGAAGGTGTCTCCTCCCTCTATCGGTTGGCGCATCAGGAAACTTGGCAACGCCTTCTTCGACAAGGGTGCAGGACTTAACCTCCACGAGGCAGGGTGAAGTGTTTTCAAGCAGGAAGTCTATTCTACTCGTATCGAAGCTCACCTCTTCCTTGGCTATGCGGTAGCCTGCGAATTCTTCCAATATGCCCTGCTCCATCGCCTCTCTGAAAATTGCGTTCGGCAGGCGAGAGTCCACGCTCACCCACGTTTCGCCAGCTTTAACCCCTATGAGGTCATAGGCGGTCTTCCTGTGGGCAGCGTTGCTCTCACGCAACAGCACAGGTGCGCCCCGGATGAGAAGCTCCTGAAGCCTGCCCGGGTTTGGGAGGTGTGCCTTTGCGATGCTTCCATTCACCTCCACAAGCGCTGAAAACCTGTTCAAGCGCTGGATAAAGATGCCCTGTTTAAGCTTTCCGTGGATTCTCATTTTTCCTCAAAATCGTATCATTTCTTACGTATATACCTGTTGGGGGTTGGGTATCCTCCTTCCCTGGTTCAGCTTTGATTTTTATTGATAGCTCCTGCGATTATTACAATGAAGTTCGAACCTCGCTGGATAGCCTGGGAGATTACGCAGAGGTGCAACCTGCGCTGTGTGCATTGTCGCGCTGAGGCGGCGATAAAGGCTGAGAAGGGCCCGAGCACAGAGCAGGCTAAGGCGGTGATAGATGACATCGCCAGTTATGCCAAGCCTGTGCTGGTGCTCAGCGGGGGCGAACCACTGCTGCGCAAGGATATTTTTGAGATAGCCCGTTACGGTACTGAGCGCGGCTTGCGAATGGCTATGGCGACGAATGGAACCCTCGTTACCGACGAGGTGTGTGAGAAGATCAAGGAGAGTGGGATTAAAATAGTCTCCATAAGCTTAGATGGTGCCTCCGCGGAGGTGCATGACAACTTCCGCAACCAGCGCGGAGCTTTTGAGGGTGCGATGCGCGCTGCAAAGCTCTTCAAAAAACACGGCATCCCCTTCATAGTCAATTCCTCTTTCACAAAGAGGAACCAGGATGAGATTCCTAAGGTTTATGAGCTTGCCAAGAAGCTCGGCGCCACCGCGTGGTATATGTTCATGATTGTGCCCACAGGCAGAGGAAAGGAGATAATGGAGGAGCTGATAAGCAAGGAGGACTATGAAAAGATACTCAACTGGCACTACGACATGGAGCAACGCGAGACTGAGATGTACGTGCGCCCAACCTGCGCGCCCATGTACTACCGCATATTCGCCCAGCGCGCAAAGCAGGAGGGTAAGCCCATAAAGCGTCGATCCCTGAGCTTCTCCACGGGCGGAGGGAAGGGCTGCATAGCCGGGCAGCTAATAGCGCTCATAAATCACAAGGGCGAAGTCTACCCCTGCTCATACTTCCCCAGGAGCGCGGGCAACATATACGAGAAGAGCTTTAAGGATATCTGGGAGAACAGTGAGCTTTTTAAGGAGCTCAGAGACTTCAAGCGCTATAAGGGTAAGTGTGGCGCATGCGAATACCTCGCAGTTTGTGGGGGCTGCCGCGCCAGAGCGTATGCAGTGACGGGCAACTACCTCGACGAGGAGCCCTACTGCAGCTATGTGCCCAGAAAGATGAGTAAAGAGTAAATTTTCCAGCAACTTTTATTTTCGTGAATATTTGTACGAGGAGGAAAAGAGGTTTCCTTCGAAAGGGGGAGCTTCTTCAAGGAGATGTGCATTTGTCAGAGATAAGGTGTCCCTCTTGTGGTACTCTTTGTTCGCTTAACTCGGTTGTAGGAACAACCCGGGTTTACAAACATGGCAAGGCTACCTTCTATCAGGTGGTGAGCTGTGACTGTGGCAAAATCTTCAGAGGGGAGACTGTGCCGCCCCCGAACAAAGGGTACGGAAAAAAGTAAGAAAGGAGAGATGTAAAAATGGAAGATAAAACCCTGGTTTGTGTCGACTGCGGAGAAGAGTTCGTCTTCACCGTAGGTGAGCAGGAGTTTTTTGCGGAGAAGGGCTTCGCTGACCCCAAGCGCTGCAAACCCTGCCGCGACAAGAAAAAGGCGGAGAGAAGGAGCAGAAGCTACAGGTTCTAGGAAGCTTGTGTTTATCAGTGCGCCGTGAGGCGCCTCATTCTTTTTTTAGTGGTATCTGTCTTATTTGTTTTCATATTCTTCTATGTTTTTGCACAACAGCAATAGCCAAGTGCGAGCAAATGCAGGAATCACAGAAAATAAATTATATCAAAAGGGCAATTTAATGAGCATGGTTTATGACCTGCATGTACATTCAATTTTCAGCGACGGCGAGTTGATACCCGCTGAGATAGCGCGGCGATATGCGGAGAAGGGATTTAAGGCCGTAGCCATAACTGACCACGCCGACAGCTCAAATATGGAGTTCGTTCTTCGCCGTTTGCAAGGAATTGGAAAAGAGCTTGAGGCTCACGGAATAGAGGTTATACCAGGGATAGAGCTCACCCACCTGCCGCCAGCGAAGATTCCCGAGCTGGCAGCTGAGGCTAAGAAGCTGGGCGCTGCCATTGTGGTTGTGCACGGCGAAACCATAGTTGAGCCAGTCGCAAGGGGAACAAACGCCGCCGCCGTAGCCTGCGAGTACGTTGACATCCTCGCCCACCCCGGGTTTATAACCCTAGAAGAGGCAGAACTCGCTAAGGAGCACGGGGTTTACTTAGAGCTGACCTCTCGCAGGGGGCACTGCCTAACTAACGGCTACGTGGCGAGCATTGCGAAGGAAGCAAAGGCGGAGCTCGTGGTGTGCACTGACGCTCATTCGCCGGGGGATATACTCAGCCCAGAAGAGTTCATCAGCGTCGCTCTTGGCTCAGGGATGAGCAGAAAGTATTCAGAAATTATTACCAGTGTTAACCCCAAGAGAATATTAGGTCGTCTATAGTTTTAAGTTTTATGCCCGGAGGAGAGCTCTTTGAGGATGCTGGGGACTTTCAGCCATGTAAGCAAGAGTGGGACACTTCTTTTTCGTGGAAAGGATTTTCCTTCGCTTTACGCGGACGTTTTCACAAAAAATGGTGTAAAAGTTGGAAAAGTTGTTGATATAATCGGTCCTGTATCCAATCCGTACTTCGTGATTAAACCGGAGGAGGGAGCTTTCGAGAGGGCGCTTAGCGCTGCGAAGAGCGGGGGGTTATTTGTGTTATCCAAGAAAGAGGAGAGGAGGAGGTCCCTTGGAAAGAAAGGTAGAGTACGTAGATGAGTGCCCCGAATGCGGGAGCACGAGTTTAATGCGCGATTATGAGCGCGCTGAGATTGTGTGCAATGGCTGCGGTCTCGTAATAGACCAGGACCTGCTGGACGAAGGCCCGGAGTGGCGTGCCTTTGACCATGAACAGGCGGTTAGGCGGACCCGCACCGGAGCTCCGCTTACGTACACGATCCACGATAAGGGTTTGAGCACCATCATAGACTGGCGGAACAAGGACAGCTATGGTAAAGAGCTTTCCGCAAGCAAGCGCGCCCAGCTATACCGCCTGCGCAAATGGCAGCAGCGCATTCGTGTTGGTAACGCCATGGAGCGCAACCTTGCTATAGCGCTCACCGAGCTGGAGCGGATATCATCTCGCCTGGGTTTGCCCAAGAATGTGCGCGAGGCTGCTGCGGTGCTCTACCGCCGTGCGGTGGAGAAAGGCTTAATCCGAGGGAGGAGTATAGAAGGGGTGACTGCTGCCGCTATCTACGCCGCTTGCCGGCAGTGCGGAGTACCGAGAACTCTGGATGAAATTGCCGACGCCGCCAAGCTGAACCGCAAGGAAATAGGCAGAACCTACCGCTTTGTTGCCCGCGAACTCGGGCTGAGCCTGCGCCCCACTACGCCCGTTGACTACATCGAGCGCTTTGGCACCGCTCTAGGGCTGAGTGGCGAGGTAAGGAGCAAGGCGAGGGAAATCCTCAAAAAGGCGATGGACAAGGAGCTCACTTCAGGGCGTGGACCCACTGGCGTAAGTGCTGCTGCGCTTTACATAGCGAGTGTGCTGCTGGGCGAGCGCAGGACGCAGCGCGAGGTTGCAGAGGTGGCTGGCGTAACAGAGGTAACCATACGCAACCGCTACAAGGAGCTGGCGGAGAAGCTGGACATAGAGATAACCATATAAATTTATTCACCCTATTCTCTCTTTTCCTTCATAGGCAGACGCCCTTATCGCATCGTCATCTATACCTTTTATGGTGTATAATGTGTATTTAGGTGACGTTAATCTTCTCTGCGCTTATTGAGATGCTTGAGAGAGTGC
>MTME02000026.1 GCA_002011115.2 Candidatus Pyrohabitans sp. JdFR-17 | reverse complement strand
AGAATACCGAAGGCTATGAAGAAGGTACCCACTATCGGCAGGATTATGGCTATCGAATAGGTGAGAGCCATGGTGATAATGCCGAACTCACCCACCAGCAGCTCCTGAATCAGGGGGAAGGGTACAGTAGCCGTGACCACGCGCTCCGCGAAGGGGTTAATGTACTTCTCGAAAAGCACTCCCTCAAAGAAGTCCACCAGCGTACCAGCGCCGAATACCCCCACGAATTCATACATCGCAAGAAGCACCAGGATTAGAAAGGGTATGCCATAGATTGGGTGCATTGTAAGAGTGCCCAGCTTCGCGAGAGCCTCACCCGAGCGGGGGGTGCTTTTCTTAACCACTCTCTCCACAATCTCATCAACAACCCGGAGACGGTCGCGGTTTATGGCGTAGTGCAGGCTACCGCTTACCCTTCGCTGCACCCTGCGGCGAATCTCCTCTATCTCGGCTATCTTCTCCTCTGAGAGGGAAGCATGAAGCCATGGTGCGAGGCTTTCATCTCCGGCTAAGAGCATCACAGCAAGGGCGCGCCTGGAAATTCTCGCCTCTGGAAGGAGAGAAGCGATTTTCTGTATTGCATCTTCTATCTCAGGGGAGTAGCTGAAGGAGTAGGGGGAGCGCGTAGCCTCGGATATGGTTTTAACCAGCTTCCCCAGACCTTTCTTCTGCGTTGCTATCGTCGAGATTACAGGTACACGGAAGATCTCGCTTAGCTTGGCCTTATCTATGCTTATCCCCCTGCTCCTTGCCTCGTCCTCCATATTCAGCACTATCATAAATGGCAGGCCCATCTCAGCAAGCTGAAGGGTTATAAGCAGTCCCCGGCGCAGGTTCTTTGAGTCTATAACCTGCACCACGGCGCTTAAGTCCTCGTTGAGCAGGATATCTCTGGTAACCCGCTCGTCCTCGCTCATGGGTATTAAATCGTTCACGCCAGGGGTATCGATGATCAGCGTTTCATTATCGAAGCTTGCCGTGCCCTGAGATACTTCCACCGTCGTACCGGGGTAGTTGCTCACAGTCACATACTTCCCGGTGAGAAAACCGAAGATTACACTCTTACCCACATTGGGGTTCCCTACAAGCGCTACTCTGCGAGAAGCCTTTGCAATGCTCTTGCTTTCATGGCAGTGCATGCTATCACCAATTAGGTTCGCCTAATTTTGGGCGCATAACGTGTACAAAAATTCCAAAACAGTTACCGACGCTGCGCCTTCTAAATTATCAAAGGAGGGGCATGCAGCGTCTCCAGCCTAAAAGACGGCTCTCGGGAGACGAAGTGAGGAAGAGTCTCAGCAACCTCATCTACGATGGAGTATTTTCCCAGGCGATGGCGGTGCTTGCCGGCGGCCCGATACTGGCGGCGTACGCCTTAGCCTTGGGTGCTGATAACTCCTACATAGGCTTAATAGCCGCCCTATCATTCTTCGCCGAATTTGTGCAGCTGCCAGCGATTTACCTGGTGGAGAGGCTGAAGAAGCGCAAGTACATAGTCATCGCTTTCTCCTTTGCTTCAAGGCTGTTCATTGCGCTTATAGCGGCCCTACCTCTGCTGCCTGTGAATCCGCTGAACGCCCTGCTCCTCTTCCTTGCAGCTCATTACCTCTTAGCCAAGGTTTCCAACACAGCGTGGAACTCCTGGATGCGCGACCTCGTGCCCATTGAAATAAGGGGCATGTTCTACGCACGCAGGATGAGGCTCAGCCTGGCTCTATCTGCGACGCTCGCAATAGCCGCGGGCTTCTTCCTTGACCGCCTGGGCACAGTAGAGGCTTATTCCTTTGTTTTCCTGCTTGCCTTTCTGCTGGGTGTGCTCTCCACATTCTTCGTCTCTGGTATAGAGGAGCCTCAGATGTACAGCAGCAGGTTCTCCTTCCGGGTAATCTTTGAGCCATTCGCAGAGAGAAACTTCCGCAACCTGGTATACTTCGTCGCCCTGTGGAGCCTCGCCTCAAACATGGTTCTCCCCTTCCTCGCGGTTTACATGTTCAAGGTGCTGAATCTAAGCGTTGCCATCGTTATGATTCTGAACGTCGTCAGCCAGCTCACCAGCATATACTTCCTGCGTTTTCTGGGTGAGATAAGCGACGCCTACGGCAACAAGCCTTTGCTGGCGATAGCGGGCAGCGTGTTCTCCCTGAGCATATTCCTGTGGACATTCTCCACCATGCCGGGGACGCACGCGCTCACGCTCCCCCTCATCTTCATGCTCCATATCTTCCTGGGATTTGCAGTGGCAAGCATAAACCTGTGCTCTGCCAACATAGCGGCAAAGCTCTCCCCACCCGAGAGGTCAACGAGCTACCTGGCAACGCTGGCGCTGGTAACTGCGCTCTTCTCTGGTTTGGGCGCGTTAATCTCTGGTAGGATGCTGGACTTCTTTGTGGAGCGCAGGCTATCGCTGGTGATACAGTGGTTCGAGCCTGAGCGCGAAGTGGACATAGAGGTGATGGACTTCACGGGCTACGACTTCCACTTCTTAATCGCCTTCTTCATAACCCTCTTTGCCCTTCACCGCCTCGCCTTTGTGCGCGAGGCTGGAGAGGCGCCCACACGAGTGGTCAGAAATGAGCTCATGAGCATGGTGCGCCGCGACCTCCGTGGCATAGCCACCGTTGGAGGTGTGCACCTGCTCAGCCCGCGCATAATATATGCCCCCATACTGAGCTACACCCAGAAAATCAGAAACAGAAGGCGGAAATACTACGGGGGGTAAGAAAAGGGAAAATTAGAAAGATTTCCAGAAATTCTATATACATGTTATATTAAATTCTTTTTATTATATGAAAGAACTTTATCTTAAAAGTGTGAGGATTAAAAACTTTAAGAGCTTAAGAGACACAAAATTAGAGTTTAATAAATTTAATGTTATAATAGGACCGAACGCGTCAGGAAAATCCAATATAGTGGAGGCTTTTAGACTCTTAAAGGATTTATTTGATCCATCTGTTGTGAATCCTTTCATAAGATACAGAGGATACAGGAATATTGTTTGGAAACATATTGAAGAATTACCAATAACTTACGAGTTTGATTTTGGAGAATATAAATTTTCAGAAACTTTCACTGGAATAACTGGAAGCTTGGATGTATTAGAAGAAAGATTTTATGGAAACGGATGGGAAATTCTAATTAAGGGAGATAAAATATATGGAATATATGAAGATAAATTTGAATATTCAGTCGCTAAGGGTAGAAGATACGAAAGATTATGGTTTGATTCAGGATTATATGATTTATATGAAAAAATTAATAGGAGTATAACACGAAAGCGAATTGATAAAAATAAAAAAAATAAAATAATTGAATATTTTGAAGATCTAATAAAATTTCGATATAGCTTATTAGCTTTTTTACTAAACCTTCAAGCAGTTAGGATAATTCCAGAATATGCGAAAAAACCTTCTGAGACAGATAAATATCAAAAAAGTTTCAAATTTGATGGTAGTAATTTACACACTCTTTTATTTACTGAGTTCAAAGGTAGAATACCAGAAGAAATAACAGACTATCTTAAAATAATCTTTCCAGACATAGAGAGGATTTGGATGGAGTTTTCGGATTTTGGTGCACTTTTAAAAGTAGTTGAGAATGGTATTGAATTCTCTCCATCTGAACTTTCAGACGGATTCTATAAAATGTTATCTATTTTTACACTATTGAGTCTTTATGAGGAGAGGAAAGATAAGTTTGAACATTTTGAAGAAGAAATGTTTATTCGACCACTATTAATAATTGATGAGATAGAAAATTCAATCCATACCGAAGCTCTAGAAGTGGTTATAGATGCGTTAAAAGGAAGTGATATTCAAGTTATTATCACTACCCATTCTCCTGTTGTTTTAGATCTTGTTGAACCTGAAGATGTTATAATTGTTGAAAAAGATTTTGGAGAAACCAAAGTAAGGAAAATTGAAAATGTAGATGAGATTAAAAATAAACTCAAAGATTTAGGGATAACTTTAGGAGAAAGCTGGGTATATGGAGCAGGATTGTAGGATTTTTATAATTGTAGAAGATAAATGGGGTAAAGAATTTATTAAACGACTTCTTATTAGATTGAGAAAATATAATCCAAAAAAGTTTAAAATACAAAGTTCTAAGGGACGAGACAAACTATTATCACCAAGATTAAAAAAAGCATTAAATGATGCCTTTTATAATAACAAATATAATAAGGCAATTGTATTTGTTGACCTACATGGAGAGGATAAAGAAGTTTTACTGGCTAATTTAAAAGAGTTGGTTGGAGAATATATTAATAGGACGACATTCATAATTTTTGAGCATGAAATTGAAGAATGGATCGTATATTCAATGGATTTAAAATATAGTAGTAAGCCATCTGATGCCTTGAATAAATACCTAAAGATGATGAGAGGTGTCAAAAAAGGTTATAAGAAAAATAAATTACCTGGTTTTGCGGATAGAATAAAAATAGACAAATTAAAAAAACAAGAAACATTTAAAAAATTTTTAGATGCATTGGACTGTGACTGAAAATTTAAATACGGGGGGTAAGAAAAAGACGGCAGTTAGGAAAATCTGCGCCCAGCTGCCATCTTACTTAGGATATACTACTCATACGTGCATATATAAATGTTCTGGATAGAATTGTTAACCTAGCTATATGAAATAATTAGTCAGATTAACAGTGGTTCAGTGTAGGGACATAAGCGACGCGAGAGGTTTAGGTTTATTAACCAGCAGGGTGGTAAGAAAGGGTGATGAAGGCGGGGATAATACTCCTCCTAAGCTACGCCTCGGCGATGATGAGTTCCATCTTCATGCCGAATTACTCTCAAGCTCTTGGGGCGAGCAGTTTTGAGATTGGAATAATAGGCACAGCCTATGGCATTGCCATATTCCTCTCCTCCTACCTATTCGGCAGGGCTTCTGACATGCGGGACAGGAAAAGCTTTGTGCTTTTGGGCTTAGGCTTAGCGGCTATCGCCTACGCAGCACAGATCTTCGCCTTCAACGCCACCTCGCTGATGCTCATCCGCGCCTTCGTGGGCTTCACCATGGGCATATTCACCCCGCCTCTAATTGCTTACACCTATGACGCTGGCGAGAAGCTTGGGAACCTCGCTGCCTTCGGCTCCCTTGGCTGGGCCTTCGGAAGTCTGCTCGCTGGCGTCGTCGCAGGCATGGGTGAGCTTTATTTCTCAGGAAAGCCATTGATGTCATACTGGCTCGTCTTTGCCCTTTGCGCTGCGCTCTTCCTCGCCTCCTTCGCCATAGCGCTTACCCTGCCCAATGTGAAGACATCCCGGGTAGAGGTGCCTCTCTTTCCCTTGGATTTGATAAAAAGAAACTACCACATCTACCTCCCCAATTTATTGCGCCACTCAGGTGCCTTTGCGATATGGATAATTTTTCCCCTATACCTGGCGCAGCTCGGAGCGAGCAAGCTCTGGATAGGCGTAATATATTTCGTCAATACCTTTGCCCAGTTCTTCATAATGCGCCGGCTGAACCTCGCCACCCCTGGAAAGCTGGTGGAGCTTGGCTTGGTGCTGAGCATGGTGGTGTTCTTTTCCTACACTTTAACCAAGAGCTATCTGGCAGTGCTCCCAATTCAGGTGTTCCTCGCCCTCTCCTACTCCATGCTCTACGTGGGCTCGCTGCGCTACCTCGCTGAGAACAACCCTGAGACGGCGACGAGCGTTGGCCTGCTCGGCTCCTTCATCAGCATATCCATGGCAGCCGGACCCTTCCTTGGGGGCACAATCTCCCATGCGTACGGCTACCTTGCAAGCATGTACTTCGCCTCAGCGATTACCCTCGTCGCGTTAATAATTAACGTGAGCAGGAGGGCATAGCTTGAGCTTTGTCCCCCTCGCCATAGGCGTTGCCACCTTTGCTGCGAACTACCTTCTGCTCAGCGTACTCTTCGCAGCCTTTCCGGAGCTTGTGGAGCACACCTTTCCTGCTCAGCCATGGTGGATCTCGCTTAATCCTCTCCTCCTCAACCTCTACGTGGGCATCGCGGCGCCGGTGTTTGAAGAGGCGGTGTTCCGCGCTTTTCTCCTGGAAAGGCTTCGCAGGAGGATAAACAAAAGCGCAGCGCTTCTTGTTTCGAGCGCCGCATTTGGGGCATACCACCTCCTCTTTGGCTGGGGCTGGTTTAAGGCGGTTGACATGACTTTCGTGGGCATGGTCTTCGGCGCCGTCTACCTGCGCTACCGCTTGGCTGGGAGCATCGCAAGTCACATAGCTAACAACGCAGCGAGCATCCTCGCAACCCTAGCATTAGCTTAGGATGAACCTGAGCTTTATCGCCTTGTAGGGGCATTCCTCCACACACGCCCAGCACAGCGAACATTCGTGCAGTTCTCTGCCATGAGCCACGTCCAGGCTCATCTCGCACACGCGATTGCAGCGCTTGCAGGTGGTGCACTCCTCGCCAATACGGAGGCGAAACACAGCGAGCTTGCCCAGGGCGCTGAACCACGCCCCGACAGGACAAACCGAAGTGCAGAACACTCTGCCATAGACGAGGCTGCTAAGCACTATGACAAAAAGTCCGCCCAGTGCGACATAGCGAGGTGCAATCTCACTTGAGAAACTTAACCCAGTGGTGGTAGAGTAGTAGAGCAACAGTGCCACTGCTGCAAGGATGACATACTTCAAGCGCTTGTCCACATTGGCTCTTCTCCTGCTCATAGGCGCAAGAAAGTTGAAAACTGCAGCAAGAGGGCAGAGCCAGCCGCAGAACACACGGCCAAAACTCAGCCCTAAAAACACGCTTGCTAAAAGGAGTACCTTCATCTCCGCGGAGTAAACCTGGAAAAAGGCACCCTCAACCTTAAAAAAATCACTGAAGTGGTGCCCGAAAGCAGCAAATCCATCGGTAACGTACATCACACTTACCACAAGTACAAAGGTTAAAAACAGCCGCCTTACGTCCTGTATCATGGGCTCCGCCTTTTATATTGTTAACCTTGTTACAGAAGGGGGCTCTGCCCCATCTCTATACTCCCGATTTAGGGAGAATACCAATATAAAAGTAAGTGGTAATTATGCTTCCCGATGTTCAAACCCGAGCGCCTGAGATAAGGATGCCCCTCTCACGAGTGGGGGTGAACAACGTCCGCAAGCTGCTTAGAGTTAGACGCGGCGAGGGAAAGCGTGATATTGTGCTCCTAGCCAACTTTGAGTGCTATGTGAACCTGCCCAGTTTTCAGAAGGGTACTCACATGTCCAGAAACCTGGAGGCGATAAATGAGATTATAGAGAAAGCCTCTGAGAAGCCGGTGTACAAGCTCGAGGAGCTGTGCAGCGATGTGGTGCTGGAGATTCTCCGCCGCCACAGCTACGCCAGCATGAGCGAGGTTTCAATGGAGAGCAATCTCATGGTCCATCGCAGATCGCCTCTTGGCAGAGCTACGCAGGACTTCGTGAAGCTAATTGCAAAGGCAAAGGCGGAGCGCAGCAATGGGGTTATCCTCACCCGGGAGATTGGCGCTGAGATTCAGGGCATCATATTGCACTTCGCAGGCGAAAGCAAGGGCAAGATGTGCACCCAGCGCGCAAAGGCAAGGCTGAGCATATCTACGCGCGGGGATGAGTATGTACCCCTCGAAGACATCTTGGACATCCTCGAGGCATCGATGAGCGCAAAAGCCTACGGAGCGCTGAGCAGGGAGGAGGAGAGCATAGTGCTCTCTCAAGCATGTTCAACGCCACGCTCTCCCCGCGAGGTGGTTGAAGCAATACTTGAAGGTGTTAAGGAGAAGTTCCCGGAGCTCAGCGAGGATGCACGCATAACAGCGCAGTGCACAGCTCAGGAGCCGCTCTTCACCTTTAAAAGCATCGCGAGGGTTGAGCTGAGTTTTGGAGAGCTTAAGGGTTCCACATGGGCATAGCGGTAATCTTCGCTTCAAGCAAGCGCAGCCTCAGGCTGTGGATTCACTCGAATAAGAAACGCATTCTCGAGGGAGAAATCAAGCTCAGGCAGGGCAAGGTGCACCACCTCCTTTCTCAAAAGCTTCGCAACCCCATGCCACGCAAGGCTCTGGTGAAGCTTCTCTCCTCTGTAGAATGCGTTATCCCTCGCGGCTCTGAACCTTTCGTGGGAGAAGCCCTTGCCGATGCGGGGATAACCTTCAGGGAGGCTCAGCTGTGCATTCCCTGCCTCCACAGGGGCAGGCTCAGCTTTTTGAACGCCGATGCGGTGCTCCTCCACGGCAGGCACGCCTGCGCTGAGTGCGCAGCAGAAGAGCTCAAAAGAGAGCTCAGCTTCAGGGGCTACTCTGGAAAAACGTTTAAGAGGTTTCTGAAGCTGCTTCTGCGCTACCGCGACTTTGAGCGGGTGGTTAAAATTCTGGACGCACGTGTGGACGTTACAAGCGAGGAGCTGAGCCTCTACGACGTAATCGAGGGGGCGCAAAGCACCGGACGGAGCGTGGAGGAACTTAAGATTGACCCCGAGTTTAAGAAGCTCCTGCTCAGGAGGGGTATAAAAAGGCTCATGCCTGTGCAGGAGATGGCGCTTAAGAGCGGTCTCCTCGAGGGCAAAAGCTTTCTCGTTGTAAGCGCCACAGCCTCTGGTAAAACCCTTATAGGCGAACTCGCAGGCATTGAGCGCGCCCTGAGAGGTGAGCGCTTCCTGTTTCTCGTACCCCTCGTGGCGATAGCCAACCAGAAGTACCAGGACTTCAAGGTTTACGAGGAGCTTGGCCTGCGCGTGGCTATTCGCGTTGGGATGAGCAGAATACGGGAAAGCGAAGAGCTTGTGGTGGTGGACAGCGATTTGAGCGAGGCGAACATTATCGTGGGAACATACGAGGGTATAGATGCGCTGCTCAGGCGCGGTCGCAAAGGGGAGCTTGGAAGGGTGGGCGTAGTAGTTATAGATGAACTTCACATGCTGAGCGAGGAGGAGCGGGGCGCTGAGATAGACGGTCTTATCGCCAGGCTTCGCGGGGCTTTTCCAGAAGCACAACTCATCTGCTTATCCGCGACGATAGGCAACGCTTCTCAGCTGGCAAAGCACTTCTCCCTTAAACCTGTAATTTTTACCTCCCGTCCTGTACCCTTAGAGAGGCACCTCATCTTTCTGCGCAGTGAAGCGGAGAAGAGGAGCGCAATAGTTAAGCTTGTAAGAAAGGAGAGTGAAAGCGTCTCATCCAAGGGATTCAGGGGGCAGAGCATAGTATTCACCAACTCCCGCTTTAAGGCAGCCAGCCTGGCAGCCTTCCTCAGGAACCGTGGGATTCGCGCACAGAGCTACCATGCTGGCTTAACCTATGCCCAGAGGAAGCGGATAGAGGAAGCGTTCCTTCGTGGAGAACTCGAATGCGTGGTAACCACCGCCGCCCTCGGTGCGGGCGTGGATTTTCCTGCTTCGCAGGTTATCTTTGAGACGCTGAGCATGGGCAACCGCTGGCTCAGCGTAGCTGAGTTCCACCAGATGCTCGGCAGGGCTGGGAGACCAGGATACCACGACCGCGGCAAGGTGGTGCTTCTTGCTGAGCAGGGCAGAAAGCTGCTTTCAAGCAGAGAGAGCGAGGAAGAGGTGGCGATTACGCTTCTAAGCGGAAGCGTGGAGAGTGTCGAGGTCGTAGCGGAAGATGAAGAGCTCATGGCTCAGGTGCTGGCGAACCTGTGCACCTTCGCGAGGTACGAGGACGCTGAAAAAGCCAGCAAGGCTATGTTCTGCTACGGAGGTGAGTTTGAGCACTGGCTGGGCAGGCTTGAGGCTCTTGGCCTTGTTTACGAGGGCAAACCCACGAAGCTCGGAAGAATTGCTGCGGAGCACTTCCTTCTCCCTGGGGAGGCAAGGATGATAGCTGACAGCGCAGCGACGCCACCCTTGGAGCTTCTTTCAAAGTTGCTGCCCTTTACCAACGCCTACATTTCGCCCACGCTCAAGTCGAGGCTGGAGGAAAGCTATCGCACGGCGGTAAGCGCGAGGTACTTTGATGCGGTGGGCATAATCTTTGAGGAGCCGAAGCGGGAGTTTGAGGAAGTGCTGAATCTGGTAAAAGATGATTTCCTCGCGTGCAAGTGCAAGGCTTTCCCCTACTGCGAGCATCCGTTGCAGGAGCTTTCGAAGAAGGTGGTGCTTCTCAGAAAGGTTGGGAGAAGCTCAAAGGACATAGCCAGAGCGCTGAGCGTTTATAAAATGCTCGTGTACTCAGGCGACATTTTCAACTGGCTGGAGAGTGCTGTGAGAAAGCTCGAGGCTATGGAGAGGATATACCTGCTTAGAGGCGAGAGGAGGAATGCAAAGCTCGCGAGGGAACTCAGGCTTAGTGTGGAGGTGCCAGCAGGTAGGGGCTGAAAAGTTTCCACGTCTATGAAGAAACTTTATGCAATTATTTCTTCATACACGATACCTTTATTGAGAATTATAAGGATTACTCATTAGATTTATCATCATAATTTGGCTTATTGGCAGGAGATAGAGAATGAAAATCCTAATAACAGGCAAACCCGGCTGTGGAAAAACCACCCTTCTCGCGCGCGTTGCTGGGCAGCTTGGAAGCAGAGCAGGCGGTATGATTACGAGGGAGATTAGAAAGGGCAAGAAGAGGGTGGGCTTCTCTGTTGAGAACCTCTTGAACAAAGAGAGCGCCACCTTTGCCCATGTGGATTTTCCAAAGGCGCGACGCGTGGGCAGGTATGGCGTGGACATAGCGGTGCTGGAGATGGTTGGGGTTAAAGCGATAGAGCAGGCTCTCAGAGAGTGCGATGTTGTGCTCATAGACGAGATAGCGCCCATGGAGCTTTACAGCGAGGCGTTTATTAAAGCGGTAGGCAAAGCCTTCTCCTCGCCCAAGAGCGTTGTGGCGAGCATTCATCTAAAAGCAAGGCACCCGCTCATAACTTCTTTGAAGTCGAGAAAGGACGTTATTATATATACGATAGACGAAGAGAATAGGGATGAGGTGTTCAGAAAGGTGATGGAGGTGCTTAGGAATGAAGGGGAGGATAGTAGCATTCAGGCAGAGCAGGCGGGTGGTTGACCCTCGCTACGGCATAGTCAAGCCCTACCAGGATGGGAATTACTTGGGCAAGAAGGTGGTGTACACGACACCAACGGGCAGACGAATAGTGGGGAAGGTGTGGAAGCACCACGGCGATGCCCTGCTGGTGCGCTTCTCTCGGGGCTTACCTGGACAGGCGCTGGGAAGCGAGGTGGAATTCTTCCCGGCAATAAAATCCTAAACATTTAAGATACGGTCGAGCGCAGCATATAGCTCTTCCAGCGGGCCGTTATTTTCTATTCGGTAATCCGCAAGCTTCGCTAACTCAGCTATCCTCTTCTCCGTCTCTGCGCTGTCGTTCTTCAAAAACTCCTCATAGCTTATAGTAGCCTCTCCTTTCTCCCCTCTTTTAACCGCACGCTGATAACGCACCTCCGGGGAGGCGTCGATGTATATCAGTACACTATTTTCGAAACTCCTTATCATCTCCACCTCCTCGGGATAGCGCACTCCGTCCACAATCACAACCTGAGCCTCACTTGCTAAGATATCCCGCTTCAGCGCCCATGCAATAACCCCATCGCCGAACTCCCTACGCAGCGCAGAGCCGAGAGCTATAAAATTCTCCCTCTTCAGCTCAAGGTTCAGCCTCTGCAGAATATCTTTGAGCACATCTGAGAAACGGAAAACTCTGCCGTCGTATTTCTCAGCTATGTACCTGCTTGCCTCGCTTTTCCCGGATCCTATCTTACCCATTAACCCTATTACAACCCTCTTGCCTATCTTCACCACCTCTGCAGGGGTTAGCTTTTTATTGCACATCCTAATAAATATATGCGATGGACCTCCTCCTGACAGTTGGAGCCGGTATAGCTGCGCTGTTTTTTGTAAGCATTGTGATAGTTTTCCTCAGCTCCTGGATTCTGGGACGTTCACGGGGATACTCAGCTTATGCTAGCGCTGCTCAGTATTACTCACGCCACGAGGAGTTCGGAGAACTTGAGGACTCGCCTGTAAGAAGTGCAAAAAGCTACACTGCAGAGGAAACACCTCAGAATAATGCCATGGACAACAGCCTGATACAGGAGATTCTTTCTGTTGAGCTGCCCGACGAGGTGCCTTCGAGTACGCATGCTAGTGTTCAGACCCCTCTTAAAGCTGAGGAGCCTCCCAAGAACCCCCTCGTATCTCTAATAGAGGAGTTTGATTTCTCCGAAGACGGCGATAGCGCCAGCGAAGCATCTACCGAGGCACCACCGGAGGATGACTCATTCAGGGAGCTTCTGGGTGAGGATGAGGAGGTATCAGCACCTGAGATAACAGAAGTTGAAAAACGGAGTTACACAAGCTATCCCGACTGCTTTGGAAACGAAAAAAATTGCAATAAAAACTGCGGCTATGCAGAGGAGTGCAAGCGCACAGTCGAAATTCTGGGGGAGTTCATTTAAACTTGCTCAGCCTGCGCCTTATCGCCTCTAGCTCCTCCATTGAGAGCTTTGTTCCATACTTGAGTTCCCTCAGCTCCTGCTTGAGTTCTGTGGAGATGTAAAAGAGGAGGATGTTGAAGAATAAGCTGAGAAGCAGGAGCGCTCCCAGAACTATTGTGGTAACTCCCCCTTCGACCATGACATATAATTTTACATTGGGATATAAAAGAGTGTTGTTTACAGAAATGTCACAGTTGGGTGTCATTACACGATCATGGACTCGAGGCGACGAATGCGCTCCGCCGTGGGGGGATGCGTTGAGAAAAGCGCAAGCAGTGCATCGCCACGAAGGGGGTTGACTATGAACATGTGCGCTGTCGAAGGGTTGGCATCGCGAAGCGGCATTCTGGCGACGCCGTACTCCAGCTTGCGCAGGGCATTTGCCAGCGCCCAGGGCTTCTTTGTTATCTTCGCCCCAGTTTCGTCGGCGAGATATTCCCTTGTGCGGGAGATTGCGAGCTGGATTATGAGCGCCGCTATGGGTGCGAGAATCGCCAGAACGAGGACACCTATGAAGTGAGCAGCGCTCTCCCTATCGCGCCCGGCTGGAGCGAAAATCGCCATCCACCTCGCCCAGGTGGCAAGCATTGTGATAACGCCTGCGATGGTGGCAGCGATTGTGCTTATTAAGGTATCGCGGTTTTTGATGTGCGCCAGCTCATGGGCGAGCACGCCCTCAAGCTCATCTTCGCTGAGGAGGTCAAGTATCCCAGTGGTTACTGCCACCGCCGCATGTTTGGGGTCTCTCCCTGTCGCAAAGGCGTTGGGCGTTGAAGTGGGGATTATGTATACCCTCGGCTTGGGAATCCCCGCCTTCATGGCGAGGTTCTCCACGATGCGGTGGAGTCTTGGTGCCTCCTGTGGGGAAACCTCTCTAGCCCTGTACATCGCCAGCACTATCTTATCGCTGTACCAGTAGGCAGAGAAGTTCATGAGCAGGGCAAAGATAAAGGCGATTATCATGCCACCTACTCCAGCGATGGCTCTGCCTATAATCACAAGAAGCCCGGTGAGCAGCGCCAGCAGGAATGTGGTTCTGAGCATACCACCCATGCCTACCACCTTTTTTCTAACCAATGGTTACCATATTTAAAGTTTTATATAAAAGTTGGACACTAAATTTCTCTGAGAATCTGCCTGAGCTGCTCCCTGTGCTCCTCGCAGAAGTTGGTGCTTTTTGCATCCACGTCCTGAAGGCTGTTTGAAAAGGACATAACGCAGTGCTTTTGAGGGCAGTGCCCCATGCCAAAGGTGTGTCCCAGCTCGTGAATTGCCTCTTTTAAAGCCCGTTCAAACAGGAGCCTGTCTCTTTCAGCTCTGCTCACCTTAGCCGGCGCATAGCCGAGCCTGTACAGTGAAATTAGTGCAAAATCTCCGTCTATCTGAGCTATTCCGAAGATGAAGTTCAGCTTCTTAGCGTAAAGGTCAACATCGAATATGCCCAGGTGCTTAGCATCCGCTTCAACTCTGAGCTTTGAAATTTCTCTGAGAAGCACATCTCCGGGGTACTGCCCTCTAACGGCGTTATACCCAGCTTGAGGAAGCTCCTGCCTTGGTAGAACAGTGTATTCAATTTTCAAGTGCTCACCAATCGCCTGGCAAAGTCTTTGGGCAAACTCCTCCCTAACGCTGCCGAAGGGGATTATGTAAATCCTCAGCGCTCCCCCTCCCTGGCTAAGTAGTACTCAACAGCGCCAACTG
>MTME02000025.1 GCA_002011115.2 Candidatus Pyrohabitans sp. JdFR-17 | reverse complement strand
AACTGAGTGCGAACGATTCTACAACCTGCTGGGGGTGAGAGAATCATAAACCTGATAGCCACCCGATGCCATGAAGAAAATTTTTATATACAGGTTTGCATAACTATACACAACCCTCAAAGAGAGAGGAGGCGAATAGATGGTAAATGTGGTTTGGATGCAGGGAGCTACAGACAATGGGTGTCTAGTCTCTTTTTTGAATGCACAGCAGCCTGACGTGTACCAGGCTATTGAGAAGCTGGGGGTTACGATAAGCTACCAGAACACAATAAACCCCACGAGCGGTAAGGATGTTATCGCAACCCTTGAGAAGTACATCGCAGGCGAGGAGCAGCTTGATGTGCTCATAGTGGAGGGCGCTATTCCTCGCGGACCCAACGGCACAGGCATGGCTTGCTTTATTGGTCCAAAGAGCTTTGCCCAGTGGATAAGTGAGCTCGCGCCGAAAGCGAACTATGTATTAGCAGTAGGAACATGTGCCGCCTTCGGCAATATACCAGCAGCTGAGCCAAATCCCACAGACGCCACAGGTGTGCAGTGGCACAAGAAAGAGTTTGGCGGTTTTCTAGGCAAGAACTTTAAATCAAGGTCGGGTTTGCCTGTTATAAACATCTCCGGTTGCCCTGTGCACCCTGACTGGGTGGTGCAAACACTCGTGGCGGTGCTACTTGGCAAAAATGTGGAGCTGGACAAATACAACCGCCCGCGGGACTTCTTTGGTGAAGACATAACGGTGCACGATGGCTGTCCGCGCAACGAGTACTATGCCTTCAAGATCTCTGCAGAGAAGTTTGGAGATAAAGGTTGCCTGTATATGAACTTTGGATGTGCAGGGCCACATACTCACAGCGACTGCAATCGCAGGCTTTGGAACAGACAGAGCAGCCTTACTCGGTGCGGCATTCCATGCCACGGATGCACCAATCCCGACTTCCCTGAGGGAACCATGCCCTTCTTCCAGCGCCGCAGGCTGGTTGCAGAGGGCTGGAAAGTTGTGCCCTATCTTATTGGCTCCGGGTTTATGAAACTTGCCAAGCCATCGAGGCTTAAGAACGAGTGAGGTGAAAACAATGGCTGAACTTGACCTTAGTCCAATAACGCGAATTGAGGGACATCTGGATTTCAAGATAATTGTGGAGAATGGCAAGGTAACCGACGCAAAAGCTATAGCCGCCCTGTTCAGAGGATTTGAGGTAATCCTCAAAGGACGCGACCCCCTTGACGCACTGGTTATAACTCCGCGCATCTGCGGCGTTTGCCCCACGTCGCACAACGACGCTTCTGCTCGCGCTCTCGACGACGCGCTGAATGCGAGCATCCCGGAGAATGGCTACCTGATGAGAAGCATTCTTTTAGGTGTAGAGAATCTGATGAGCCACGCGGCGCACACCTATGTGCTTTTCGGTCCTGACCTGGCAAACAAGAAGTATGAGAAGCACGAGGCTTACCCCGAGCTTGCAAAGCGCTTTGCACCCCTCACAGGTACCTCATACAAAGGCGCCGTCTTCGCCAGGATAAAGCTGGACGAAATCTTTGCCATATTTGGAGGCAAGCATCCCCACACTACCTTCATACCCGGAGGAGCACCTGTGCGTCCGCAGCTCAGCGATATAACAAAAGCTATAAGCATATTCATGGAGGTGCAGGATTTTATAGAGAACACCACTCTGGGCTGCTCCATAGAGCGCTGGCTTGAGAACAAGAGCCTGAAGGATGTGCAGAAGTGGCTCGAGGAAGATGAGAAGCATGCGAACAGCGACCTTGGCTTATTTATCCGCTACGGCCCAGAGCTGGGACTGCACAAGCTGGGCCCAGGTCCTGGTAATTTCGTTTCCTATGGAGTCTATGCGCAGGCCGACGGCAAGAACTGGCTTCCTGCCGGCTTCTACGATGGCAAGCACCACAGCCTAGACCAGAGCAAGATTGAGGAGCACATCAAATACTCCTGGTACACTGGCTACGAGGGTGGCAGGCACCCGAGCGAAGGCGTAACAGAGCCCTACTACGAGGAGGGGGAGAAGTACACCTGGGCGAAGTGCCCGCGCTACGACGGCAAGCCTGTTGAGGTAGGCCCCCTCGCCAGGATGATAATAGACAAGGACCCGCTGGTGCTCGACCTGGCAAAGGAGTATGGGCCATGCGTCTACACCCGTGTTTTAGCCAGGCTTCATGAAGCCGTGCGACTGGCGGCAAAGATAAAGGAGTGGCTTCTGGAGTTAGACCCTGCAAAGCCATTCTTCGGCAGTTACGAGCGCGTGGACAACGCTGAAGGAATAGGCTTAACTGAGGCTGCACGCGGCGCACTTGGTCACTGGGTTAGAATCAGAAACGGCAAGATAGACAACTACCAGGTGATAACACCCACGGCGTGGAACGTCTCACCAAAGGACAGCAACGACGTCCATGGCCCAGTTGAGCAGGCAGTGATAGGCACCCCCGTCGAGGACGAGGACAATCCGGTCGAGGTGCAGCACGTAATAAGAAGCTACGACCCATGCATCGCGTGCACTGTGCACGTGATAACCCCGCGCAAGAGCTACAGGCTTAAGGTGGTGTAAACCCCCACCCTCTTCTTTTTTGAGGTGCCCCCACTTTGCTCATCGTGGGTCTGGGAAATACCATAATGGGCGACGATGGCATAGGCGTATTAGCAGTACGCGAACTTGAGAAGTTTAAGCTTAGAGGTATAGAGCTTCTTGAAGGCGGAGTCTCAGGAATAAGTCTGCTCTCTCAGCTTCGCGGAAGAAAGCGGGTGATTATAATCGACGCTGTGCGAGGTGGTGGTAGCAAGCCGGGTACTATATACCGCCTGACCGAGGAAGAGCTGGCTAAGCCGGAGTTCAGATTCTTCTCACTGCATGACCTTGCACTGGAACATGTTCTTGCGCTTGGTAGAGAGCTTTTCGGCAAAGAGTTCCCGGAGGAAATAGTTATTTATGGGGTGGAAATAAAAGAGATTGGGTTTGGTGAAGAACTCAGCGAACCCGTAAAGAGAGCCCTGCCGAGGCTCGTGGAGCTTTTGCGAGAGGAGATGGCGAAGCATGTGCCTAGCGATACCCGGAGTGGTTAAGGAGATACGAGGAAACATCGCAGTCGTCGATTATGGTGGCGTAGTTAAAGAGGCTGACATATCCCTCTTAGAAAGCGTTGAGGTGGGCGACTACGTTATAGTGCACGTTGGGTATGCGATAACAAAGCTTACTGAGAGTGAGGCGAAGGAGAGCATAGCAACCTGGAAGGAGGCGCTGGAGAGGCTTGCTGGCTTTTAAAGATTTCAGGAGCAGGGAGCTTGCAAAGCGTGCCCTCGAGGTGATAGAGAAGCTTTCCACAGGAGAAAGTTTTACCTTTATGCACGTGTGCGGTACCCACGAACAGGCGATTACAAAACATGGGCTTCGAAGCCTGCTGCCAGAGAACATAAAACTAATCGCCGGGCCTGGCTGCCCTGTTTGCGTTACCCCTGCGAGCGACGTAGATGCTGCGGTTGCACTCGCCGAGGATGGAAAGGTCGTGCTAACCTACGGCGATGCCCTGCGCGTGCCCGGAAGTGAGCTCTCGCTGGCGCAGGTTAAGGCGAAAGGCGGAGAGGTGCGCGTGGTTTACGGAATCCGCGAGGCGATTAAGCTCGCGAAGGCGGAGCCGGAGAAAGAATTCGTCTTCTTCTCAATAGGCTTGGATACCACTGCGCCCAGCATAGCTGCCGAGGTGGCGCGGGGTTTGCCTGCAAACCTTAGCATACTAAACGCCCTCCGTTTGACTGTGCCTATTATGGAACTCCTCATGGGCATGGGAGACCTCCACTTCGAGGGATACTTAGCGCCTGGGCATGTGTCGGCAATAATAGGCGCCAGAGCGTACGAGGTTATCCCCAAGGCTTATGGTATGCCGGTGGTAATCTCCGGATTTGAGCCTATCGATGTGCTGCTCAGCATCGCCATGCTTATAAAGCAGATATATAGTGGCGAAGCGAGAGTTGAAAACGAGTATACCCGCGCCGTGAGCTACGAAGGTAACATCATAGCTCAGGAGCTTATTAGCAGAGTCTTCGACGTAGCAACGGTGCAGTGGCGGGGCATCGGTAGGGTGCCCTTCTCAGGGCTAAAGCTCAGAGAGGAGTACGCAGAGTGGGACGCCAGGGAGAGGTATGACCTCAAAGAAAGTAGAGGTGTGGATATCCGCCCGGGGTGTAGTTGCCATCTTGTAATCATAGGCAAGCTTTCGCCTCAGGAATGCAGGATGTTCCGCAGTGCTTGTACGCCAGCTAAGCCTTATGGGCCGTGCATGGTCTCTCAGGAGGGCACATGCAATGTAGCGTACAGGTACTCGCAGCAGGAGGTGTAGCAGTGCATGAGCTGAGCGTGGCTCAGGGCATAGTGAGCGCTGCACTCTCTCACATTAAAGGCACAGGTAAGGTCCGGGAGGTGCATGTCGCCATTGGTGAGCTTACCCTCATAAACGCGGAGCAGCTCGCATTTGCCTTTGAAATCGCCTCTCATGGCACGCCCCTAGAAGGAGCAATTCTGGAGACGCGTGTAATTGAGGCCAGGTTGAGGTGCATCAGATGCGGTAGAGAAGGGAAGAGCTTCACCTGCGAAGAGTGCGGCTCAGCGATGGAGGTCTTAGCTGGGGAGGAGCTTCTGCTGGAGAAGCTCAAACTTGTAGAAGGTGACGGAGATGCACAAGGTATCTGAGATTGAGGTGCAGGAAGACTTACTTGCCGCGAATCGAGAGCTCGCCCAACAAAATCGCAAACTTCTCGATGAGAGCGGTGTGACTGCGATAGAGGTTAGCGGTGCCATCGGCTCAGGTAAGACCACGCTCATAGAGCTTGCCGCGAAAGAGCTTAAGGACTATCGCATCGCCGCCATTGCGGGAGACGTTGTAGCGAGCTTAGATGCCGGGCGCTTTGAAAAACTTGGCATTCCTACTGTTCCCCTCAACACAGGCAAAGAATGCCACCTCGACGCTCACCTGGTAAGCCACGCCATAGAAAAGCTACCTCTGAATAAGCTGGACATAATATTCATAGAGAATGTTGGGAATTTGATATGCCCCGCGGATTTTGAGCTTGGCGCACATGCTCGCGTTGTGGTGGTGAGCGTAACCGAGGGCGATGATACCATAGCCAAGCACCCCGCTGTGTTCCGCAAAGCCCAGCTTGCGGTTATAAACAAGGTGGACATCGCAAGCTACGTCAATGCCAACCCGGGGCGAATGGAAGAAGACGCCAGGAAGATAAACCCCTTCCTGGAGGTGATACAGGTTTCCGCAAAAACAGGGCACAACCTCCAGAGATGGTTTAACTTCATCGTTAAGGCAGTGGAAGACAGAAAACAGCATGGAATTTGAAGTCCACTTCTTCTGATTATAGAAAAATAAAGTATAAGTATCCTGCTTTTTTCACTTTTATCTGGAGGGGGTTGATGTGGTCAAAATTCTATGTGTAGACGACGACCCCGAATTTTTACGCATTCTTGGAAGGATGCTTGAGGAGAGGGGGTATGAAGTGTACCTAGCTGAGAGCGGAAAGAAGGCTCTGGAAATCCTGAAGGAGGTTTCGCCAGACCTTATTCTTCTGGACATCATGATGCCTGAACTGGATGGGTGGGAGACTTTAAGGGAAATAAAGAATACTGGCAGCACAACCCCAGTTATCATGCTCACCATAATGTACGCCATAGAGGATAGGGAGAAGAGCTTTGAACACGGTGCAGATGCGCATGTACCCAAACCTATCAGGAAAATGCAGCTTTTTAAAACCATTGAATGGGTGCTGAAAAACTCAACCAGGAGGCATTCTGTTGCAAATCCCTAAGGGTCGCGTGGTTATGATTTCAGGCGCACTTGGCACTGGCAAAAGCGACCTCACCACCAAGCTTTTGGGACATCTTCTCTCTAAAAAAGGTGAGAATATAGTTTATATAACCACAGAACTCACACCAATGGAAATTGAAGGTTCCCTGCTCTCTTCAGGCGTAGACAAAAATGCGCTTTCAAGAATTAGATATATTGATGGAACCCGATGGTCTATTGAGGATTACAGGAGGGTATCGCAAATCACAGGCGTCGTAAGTCATCTGAAATCAAAAAATTTAAAAGATATCAATGTCAGTATTCAAAATAAAAGGGTTAACGTTATAATAAACTCTCTTTCAACTTTTTTATTTAGAATAAACGCAAAAAATGAAATAAAATATTTCTACGAAAAAATATTAAATCTAAAATCCCAAGGAAGCTTTCTGCTGTTCACAGTGCACGATTACCTCCACCCACCCCATGTGTATGCCTTTCTTGAATCCAAAGCGGATTTGGTTATAAAAACAGACCTTGCTGATGAAGATATAACCTTGCAGAAAAACTCAGAAATCCACATATATAGTGATGCAGAACGTAAAATTACCAGTTCCCTATATATTTAAAGAAAATGTTTTAAAAACATGTTTAAATTAGATAAAAGCACGTTTAAGAAAAGTATTTATATAACAAAAATAAAAATATTACGCTGGGGCAGGTTTCCTCATGTGTTTTCACCTCCTTTCCCAACCAACTTCCTGCCCCAAATTTTTTACCCCTACTAAAGGAAGATGGAGACTTAAAGCCTCCTTCTTGCCGCTGCGCCAATAAGAGGAAGCAGCGCTAGCAACGCAAGCGAAGTAGGTCCGCAGACGCCCTTCTTGGGTGGTGCTGTCTCCGGTGGCTGGGTGGGCGGCGCCGTTGTTGCTGGTGCCGGTGTCTCTTTCACCTTGCCCAGCTCGTGTATGTTCTTCTCTACATAGCTCGCTGCCCACGCTTTGTCTTTATCCTCGTGGCACTGGAGGCAGACGTAGTCAAGCGTTAAGTAGCCAGAAGCATACTCTTTGCCGTCATCTGCCTTGAAGATAAACTCTGTGTTGGGGTCAGTGTTTATCCTGAAGAGGTGAACCCTGACATCAGCTACATACTTGCTTTCCGCTACCGCTGACTTCGCTGCTTTGGGCATGTGGCAGTCGATGCAGCGCACGCCTGCTTTCTGCATATTGCTGCCCTCGAACACCTCTGCAACGTCTGCATGACAATCCTCACACTGCTTTATTATTCCATAGCCCTCAACGTCGTTTGTTGCACCTTTATGCACCGGTTTGTGGGGATCATGGCAGGTGATGCACTTCAGGTTTGCCATTCCCCCAGAGTTCTTGAGCTCCTGGTACTGCTCATGGTGGCGTATAAATCCGCCTTTCGCCGGTGGTTTAGAGCTTGTGCCTCGAACGTGGCAAAGCCCGCAGAGTTCGGCGCTTTCATTCACAATTATGGCAACGCCCTTGCCACCACCTCTGGCAATGTGCTCACTTCCTGGGCCATGGCAGGCTTCGCACTGCACACCACGGAATGTCCAGTTGCCAACCATGCCAGGCAGGTCCATGTGATTCTCATCATAGGTCGAGCCAGTGTTGTGGCATCTGGTGCAGTCGTACTTTTTGTCCTCTCCGCTGTGGTAGGCACTCCATGTTTCTGTCTCCCAGTTGTACTGGTTCTTTTCGAGGGGCTGCCCATCTTTTGTCTTTGTGATTATAAAGCCGTCCTTGCCGATGTAGCGGGACTTCCAGCCCCAGCCGCCAAGAACGTAGAGGATGTCATCCCAGGTGTAGCCCTCTGGCAGCGGTATATCTGGCCTAACCGCCTTCGCTTCTTCGGGTGTCATCAACTTGTAAGGGTGTCCCGACTTCTTCCAATCCTCATACTTATCTGGATGGCATGTTTTACACTTCTCTGCCCCAACATAAGTCGCCGCCGGGTCGCCTTTAGCTACCGGCGTCTTCTGGTCTCCAATAACGTATTCTTTTGCTGCCACGGGCATCACAATGATTAATATGGCAGCAAGTAGAACTATGGGAAATCTCCCCATTTCCACACCTCCTAATTTTATAAATCAATCTTTATTATATTTATAATTTTATTTAAGCTTTTGCTTTCTGCACACCAAAAAATCTGATCTAGACACAAAAGACTAATGCTCTCGAGTCATGGAAGATAATTTCTATTACCACATGATTCTTAAAAGTGAAAAACCTTTTAAGCCAAAAAGAATATCCGATAACCAATGAAAAGACTTCTCTGGTGGCTCCTTGCCGGCACCCGTGGGGGAGAAACACGAGCCATGATTCTAAAGCTCCTAAAAGAGCGACCATACAACGCTAACCAGCTAACACTGGAGCTGGGACTGGACTACAAGACCATCCGTCACCACCTCCGTGTACTTCAGAAGAATAAAATAGTAGTTACGAAGGGTGGCAGGTATGGCAGATTATACTTCCTCTCTCCCGAGATGGAGGAGAACCTGGATATATTCGAGGAAATCTGGGGCAAAATTGGGAAAAACAAATTAAGTAAAAGGAGGTGAGTCATGAATATGTTCCATGAGATATACGCAGCTTCGAATTTTATAAATATGGTACTTCTTATCGTGCTGATCTATCTCTTCCTTCAGGACTACAGAAAGGTGCGCTCATCCTTCACATTGGGTCTGGTGATCTTTGCTGTAGTGTTGTTTATAAACGCCTTGCTATCATGCCCCAGCCTGCTGTATCTTTTTTCCGGGTACGAAACATGCCAATACGAGCCTTACCACGCCGCCGCTTCTGTGTTTGAAACAATCGCATTGATTGTGCTACTGTATATAAGCACACGGTAGTTTTGAAAGAATTGACAAGGTTAAAATCAAGAGCAGAGGATGAAGTCCATGGCAAAAAAAAGGAAAGTTAAGAAAAATAAGAAAAAACAAAATAACTCTACCCTGCTGCTTCTTTCCATTGTGGTTATTGCAGGAGCAGGGATATATTTCCTGATGGGCGGTAGCAAGGATGAGTTGCCGGAGAATATTCCGCTTCCTGATTATGCATTCAAGAGCGAAAGGGTGCTTACCGCTTACAAGATAGCCGTGGCTTACCCGGAGATCGGCAAGGCAGTGCCCTGCTATTGCGGATGCAAAGATGTGAGAACACCTCAGTTTCCCACAGGGCACAAAAATCTGTACAACTGCTTCCTCGATGACCTCGGGCGATTCACCTCTCATGGGGCCAACTGCTTTATATGTGTTGATGAGATGCTGGAGAGCTATGAGATGTACAAGAAAGGCTACTCTTTGAGGGAGATTCGCGCTGCCATAGATGGAAAATACGCAGGCAAGTATGCCGATCCCACACCTACACCACCTGTATGAGGTGAGAGTATGAATCCAAAAACGCTTATAACTGTGGCTGCGTTAATTGCCATCGCAGCATTTGCAGTGCTGTCTGCAAAAACAACACCCGTGGTTAGCGACAAGGACCACACCTACGTGGGCGATTTAGTATGGCTCAACTCCTACGAAGCTGGACTGGAGAAGGCTAAGCAGGAAAACAAGCCTGTGCTCCTCTATTTTTGGGCGACCTGGTGCAAGTTCTGCAGAAAGCTGAATACAGAGGTTTTCCCTGATCCAGAGGTCAACTCCCTGCTTCGAGAGCGTTTTGTGCTTGTGGCGATAAACATCGACCAAAACAAGGAGATACCCCAAAAGTATGGGGTGCAGTATCCACCTGCGGAGATCTTTGTGGACGCTGATGGCAATGTCATAACAAGCGTGATGGGCTACACTCCAAAGGAGAACTTCCTGCGGTACATAAATACAGTGCTCGCTCAGTATAGCTGAGTTCTATTGTAGAGGTAACCGCTGGTGATTACCAGCAAGCGAAGATTGCGGCGTGACAGAGTAGCCTGTTTTACGTGTTAGCATGATAAGGATAAGGTGACGAAGAAAGCGCTACCATATCGTGAATCTTATTCGGCTCGGAAAGGGTAATAGGGGCGGGGAAGGTGCCCCTATCATGGTGAGGAAGGGTTGATAAGGGCGGGTGCGGCGCCCTTATCTGGCGAAATCTATTTAAATATTCTGCTACTATGTGTAAGGAGGAGGTAGATAAGAATGGCTGACGACAACGTCGTTTATATCGGCAACAAACCCGTGATGAACTACGTTTTGGCTGTAACAACGCAGCTGAACAATGCCAATGAGGTTACAATCAAGGCAAGGGGTCAGGCAATCTCCAGAGCTGTTGACACCGCCGAAATAGTGAGAAACCGCTTCATGCCAGAGGTCAAGGTTAAGAGCATAGAGATAGGCACAGAGACTATAACGCGAGAGGATGGGAGCACCATCAACGTCTCCAGTATGGAGATTACCCTGGCCAAGTAAATAAACCTCCCCTACTTTTTTTATACCACCTCGCCCATAGTTAGTTTATGCCCCGCGTGGTTAAAGGTTTTCTTATCGACGCTGACTACGAAACCGTCGAGAGGAAAGCGCTCATCAGGCTGTACCTGCGAGATGAGCAGGGAAAGAGTTTTATCGCCTACGACGACTCCTTCTCGCCCTACTTCTTCGCTCTTCCCGGCGATGAGCCGGAGAAGGTTAGGGATAGAATACTCACATCAGACGAAGAGGGTATTATACAGAGCATTACCATAGAAGAGAAGAAGTTCTTTGGTAAACCCGTTACGGCGCTCCGCATCACTGTACGCCACCCTCAGGATGTGCCACGAATACGAGAGCGGATCCGCCACCTTGAAGGTGTGGATACCATAATGGAGCACGACATCCTATTCGTTAGACGCTACCTGATAGACCGCGGGATTAAACCACTTACCTGGCTCACGATGGAGGTTGAGGAGAGGCAGGACAAGCTCTTTGTGCGCAGAATTGAGCAAGCGGAGGGTGAGTTACCCGGAAGCGGAGCTTCCGGTGTGACGAAGCCTCCAAAGCTAAGGGTGGCGGCTGTGGATATAGAAGTTTACAATCCAAAGGGGGCGCCGCGCAGCAAGCAGGATCCCATAATCATGGTGAGCATAGCTACAAATGACGGCATGGAGAAGGTGCTAACCTGGAAACCTATAGAAGGCGAAGCGTACGTTGAAACCCTGAGCAGCGAGGAGGAGATGCTGCTCAGGTTTGCGCAGCTTGTGCAGGAAGGCGATTACGATGTGATCGTGGGGTACAACACAGACAACTTTGACTTCCCGTACATTAAAGATAGGGTGAAGAAGCTTGGCATTTCCCTGCCCCTGGGCAGGCTAAACGCGGAGCTTGAGGTGAGCAAGAGAGGCCCGCTACCAGAGGCGAGAATTCGTGGCAGGGCGCATGTTGATTTATACCCTATAGTGAGGCGCCACGTTAAGCTGAACAGCTATGTGCTCGAGAGCGTGGTGGAGGAGCTTCTTGGGATAAAAAAGGAGAAGATAGACGGGGATAAGCTCTTCACTTACTGGGATGCTGGCGGGGAAAACCTTGCTACGCTCGCCAGGTATTCCCTAGAGGATGCTCGGGTTACCCTGATCCTGGCTGAGAAGTTTCTACCTCTCTATTACGAACTCTCCACCATTGTGGGACAAAGCCTAAACGACGTTGCGAGAATGACGTCTGGGCAACTTGTCGAATGGCTGCTCATGCAGTTCGCTACACCAAGAGGTGAGCTAATTCCCAACCATCCCGCTGGCGAGGAGTACGCAGCGCGGGCGAGTGCGACCTACGTCGGTGGATATGTACGCGAGCCGAAGCGGGGTTTAGTCGAGAACATAGCGGTGTTTGACTTCCGTAGCCTTTACCCGAGTATAATTGTGAGCCACAATATAGACCCGAGTACACTGATTATAGGCAACTGTGAGGAAAACCGCGCTCCAGGTTTAGACTACTGCTTCTCCCTTGATAAGGAGGGTTTCATACCCGAGATTTTAAAGGGGTTAATCCAGCGCAGGGCTGAGATAAAGCAGCAGATGAGACAGGTGAGCGAAGATAAAAGAAGGATGCTGGACGTCGCTGAGAAGGCGCTTAAAATCCTTGCAAACTCCTTCTATGGCTACATGGGCTACCCGCGAGCGAGATGGTACCGCCGCGAGTGCGCAGAGAGCGTCGCCGCCTTTGCGAGGATGTACATAAAGCAAGTTATGCGCATCGCCGAGGAGGAGTTCAACCTGGAGGTGGTGTACGGCGATACAGATTCGCTCTTCGTGGTAATTCCGCCTGCTAAGCGTGAGGTGGCGCAGGAGTTTCTGCGCAAGGTCAACGCCAGCATGCCGGGGATGATTGAGCTGGAGTTCGAGGGCTTTTACAAGCGAGGACTGTTTGTTACAAAAAAGAGGTATGCGCTTCTAAGCGAAGAGGGTAAGATGGTTGTCAAGGGCTTAGAGTTTGTGCGCCGCGACTGGGCACCGATAGCGAGAGAGACCCAGCGGGAAGTGCTTCGCATTCTCCTCGAGGAGGCAAACCCCGAGAAGGCAGCAAAGCTTGTTCGCGACGTTATTCAGCGAATACGTGAGCGCAGGGTAACCCTTGAGGACATAACAATATACACCCAGCTTACAAAGCGAATAAAGAGCTATAAAAGCTTAGAACCCCATGTGGTGGCGGCGCAGAAGCTTAAGGAGCGCGGTCGCGAGGTCGCTCCGGGAATGATCATAGGATACATAATAACAAAGGGCGCAAAGGCGATATCACATCGCGCTATGCCTGTGGAGTTCGCCAAGCTTGAGGATTACGACCCGGATTACTACATAGACAACCAGATCCTGCCCGCGTTACAGCGCATATTCGAGGCAATAGGTTACACCCGGGATTACCTCAGGGAGGGGATTACTCAGACCAGCTTAAGCAAGTGGTTTTAGGGTTCAAATTGTACTTCAAAATGAAATTAAATTAGAAAATTGGAGAGATTCTTACGAAAACAGGCTGCTTGCCGCATTCAGCGAAAGCGATACAAAAGAGTCTGGGAAAACGCCGATGTAAATAACCAGAAGCGCTGCTACTACCAGTGCTACGCTCAGCAGCAGGGGCTCGCGCTCACGCTTAACCTCGGCTTCTGCGAAGTACATATAGCGGATTACGCGAGCATAGTAGTACAGCGAGACCACGCTGTTGATTATGAGCAATATGCCAAGTATAAGATAAGCGCCGCCCGCAGCAATGCTTGCGGTGAGTATCATGAACTTGCTCACGAAACCTGCGAAGAAGGGTATCCCCGCCAAGGAGAGCAGGAATATGGTCATTGTCAGCGCAGTCACGGGAAGGCGCCTTCCCAGCCCAGCGAAGTCCTCAAGGTTGGAGCCTATCATGTAGTAGCTCGCAGCCGCCACTGCTAAGAATGCTCCGCCCTTCATTATCGCGTGCGTAAGGATATGGAGCAGGCCAGCGCCTATGCTGAGGTTGAGGTCCACCTGCGTCGAGGCGAGCAAAGCAAAGACTATGAGCACATAGCCGGCTTGGCCAATGCTGGAATAAGCAAGCATGCGCTTTATGTTGGTCTGCGCCAGGGCTACGACGTTGCCCAGGGTCATGGTTATTGCGGCGAGTATTGCAAAGAGCAATGCCCACTCCTTAACAAGCGCTGGCATGGAGAGAGCGATTAAGAAGATGCGCAGCAGGGCTACGAAGGCCATCTTTTTGCTCGCCGCCGCCAAGAAGGCGCTCACCGGCGAGGGCGCACCCTGGTAGGTATCGGGCGCCCACATGTGGAAGGGCACCGCAGCGACTTTATAACCGAAGCCAGAGATGAGGAAAATCACCGCCATGATGAGCACCCAGTGGAACTCTGCAGCCTTAGGCAGAGCCTCTGCTATCGCATACAGGTTTGTGCTCCCGGTTAGGCCGTAGAGCAGGGACATGCCAAACACAATTAAACCTGAGGAGAAGGCACCTATGACGAAGTACTTCATAGCCGCCTCTGTGCCAGTGCGGTTTTTCCTGAAGGCGGCGAGGGCAAAGGTTGAGATGCTCGCCAGCTCCACGGCGACGAAGAGAAGCACAAGATCCGCTGCACTGGCGGTGAACATCATACCCAAGGTTGCGAAGAGGATGAGCGAGTAATACTCTCCCTTGTACTTATCCTTGCGGGTGGCATCGAGGGAGCCTAGAATTACTAGAAACGCCACCAGCAGAAACACCAGCTTGAAGAAAACTGCAAAGAGGTCAACGCGTATTAAGCCGGAGAAGTAGCTCACCTGAAGTATCTGCTTCGCTGCTATAGCGGCGAGAAGTGATTTTGCCTGGGAGAAAACTATAATGAGAGCAATAACCACGCCTACAAGGCTGAGGTAGCCCAGAAAATCCTTATCGTCTTCGCGCAGGGTCATGTCTATAAAGATAACAGCCAGCGCAAATACTGCAATTACCAGCTCCGGCATAAGTGCTTCGA
>MTME02000024.1:2919-14346 GCA_002011115.2 Candidatus Pyrohabitans sp. JdFR-17 | reverse complement strand
TTCTGCTGCGCCAGCCGGTTAAGCACTCGCTGGAGATGTAGCGCTCATAAGCCTCGAGGAAGCTTTCATCCGCGAGTACGCGAATCTCGGCATAGTCAACCTCTATGCTTCTTATCGCTGAGACGCTCTTAACAAACCCCTCGCCCAGACAGTAGCCTAGGGCGAACTCATGCTCGTGCCCTGGCGATAGCTTTACACTGGCTATAACCCTGCCGTTAATCACCAGGCGAAGGTCACGCTCCAGCGCAACCTCATCCCATGCCTCTTCGCCGTCCTTCAGCGCCCTGACTTTGATTGATTTTTCCATGCTTTATAATTAAGAGCACCGCAGGATTTATTTTTACTGCTCAGATGAGAGGCACGACAAACGCTTTTATGGCGCCGTGAACAAAGAGGAACCTGAGTGTAAGCCCACCCAGCAGCACCAGAGCAAAGAACGCCGGTAAGGCTGCGGCTTTTCTGGTTATCAGCACATAGCCCAATCCCAGTATGGGGATGATAATCCCAAGAAACATGAGCACTAGCCAGAACGCTATTGAGTAGGCGCCGGAGAGTATAGCCGATGCAGACTTCACAGCGATGTCGCCCTGCTCCCCTATTATGAAGAAGTACAGGGGTACCTCTATAGCCTCGATGAGCAGCAGCACGAGTAGGGCGGCGAGGAAGCCTCTGAGCTTACTGTATTCCTTAACAGAGGCGAGCAGCAGTGTGGCGGCTATGCCTGTGGTTAGAGCAGATGTAAGGAAGAGTAAAGGAAGTTCGCCGCTATTCCACAGGGGCACGAACCTAGCGCCCTTAAGGAGGAGCCCGGTGTAAAGCGCCGTGGCGATGCCAAGGGGCAGCGCTAGCAGCGCAAGCGTCCTTGAGTACCTCTTATCCGTAGCAAGGGAATAGGCAAAGGCGATGGCGACAAGAAGCGTGACCAACAGAATCCACGCCCCCCTCGCCATCCAGGAGGTGGTAATATTGGTGAAGGTCAGGGGCACAAGCATAGCGCGCAGCATCGCCTTTATTCCAGCGAGGTCGAGTAGGAGAAGCACAGAGCCGACGATGAGCAGCGGTGGAGCGAGATATGCACCTGCCCTGGCAATCTTAGTCTCTTTGCCCAATAGCAAGGTAACAGCCGCTGTGATCAGTGCTCCCGAGCCGACGCCGCCCAAGAAGATGTACAGCGCTATCTCCCAGCCCCAGCGCTGGTACCCGGGGAACTCCATCACATAGTACGGGAACTCCATGCTCCACGCCTCAAGCTAGAAGGTCAGGAAGGTCTTCTCCACACCTCTGCTCATCCTGTACCCAACTCTCTCTCGAAGCTTGGCAGAGATTTCGTCGGCATCGCCCGCTAACAGGTGCCCTGTGGCGCACACCATGGCACACCTTGGCTTGGGCTCGCGCTGAATCAGCCTGCCCTGCTCATCCTTCTGCTCATATGGCTCAACGCAGAAGGTGCACTTGTCCATCTTGCCCCTGTTTCCAAAGGTGCCCTTCTCAAACTGGGGTGCGCCGAAGGGGCACGCCATTAAGCAGTAGCCGCACCCTATACAAGTGTCCTTGTTTACCAGCACTATGCCATCTTCCTTGCGCTTGTATATCGCCTTGGTGGGGCATACGTACATGCACGGGGGCTCATTGCAGTGCAGACAGGGCATGGGCATGTTTGTCTCCGTGGGCTCGCCCTCGTCGAAGGTTATAACCCTGATCCTGTGCACGCCCTCGGGAGTGCGGTTGTGCGTCTTGCACACCGCCATGCAACCGCCGCATCTGAGGCAGCGGTTCACATACATATCAAGCAGGAACTTCTTGGGCATCTTTCTACCTCCTCACTATGCCTTCGCAAGCCTTTCAATTGCCTCGGGGATAACTCCCGCCTTGGTGACTTCGCACAGCCCTGACTTTGTGGTCTGCATCTGCGTCTCTGGTGCCCAGCCGGGTGGTGAAATAGTGTTGGCGCACTCACCTATGACGATGGGCTTTGTGCCTTCCGGGAAGCGCTGCGTATACTCTACAGTCTCAAACATACCCGCCCAGTGGAAGGGCAGGAACACCACGCCTGGAGGCACGCGTCGCGTAACCTTCGCCTTGACCTGAATGCGCGAGCGGTAGTGCCCAAGCTCATAGCCACGGTAGGTGTGCACCCACACCACGTCGCCATCCTTTATTCCGCGGTCGTTGGCATCCTTGGGGTTTATCTCAACGTACATATCAGGCTGAAGCTCCGCCAGTATCGGGTTGGCGCGCGTCATCGCTCCGCCACCCTGGTGCTCCACCTGCCTACCTGAGGTGAACACCAGCGGATACGCTTTGTGAATCTCCTTCTCAAAGATGTCCCGCTCCTGTATGCTCCTTCCCTTCGTTTCTATCCTGAAGTGGGTTTCCCCGTAAACCTTGTCCTCGAAGGTGGGGTACTTCCTGGCAAGCTCAGGACGAGGTGTCCACACGGGTTCGCGGTGCACCGGCACAGGGTCTGGTAGATTCCACGCCCACAATCGCGCCCTGCCCCTGCCGTAGGGCACTTTGTTTGCGGCGATTAGCTTCTTGTAGTCGGTGGTGAGGTCGAGCTTCCATCCCGGGCCAGGGGTGCCGTCCGGGTTGAGTTCAGCATGACCGTTGATGCCAGAGAGAAGTGTCTTTCCGTCTGGCGCTTTTGTTCCCCACTTTGCGCGGAAATCATGCCCGCCCTCTGCGACGGGTATCTCATTGCGGTAGAGTATCGGTGTACCCGGGTGCTCGTCGTTCCAGCAAGGCCAAGGTAAGCCCCAGTACTCGCCGTCGCATGGGCCGCCTTCAGCGCGCAGCGTCTCAACATTAAACACGTAGTCGTACTCCTCCTGCCTCTTAAGCCGCCAGGTGGACTGCCTCATGGCTATCACACGAGCACCAACGCGGATCTCCTTGTCGTAGATATCCTCAGGAAGCTTCTTGAAGTTCTTTGTAAACTCCTCCCCGAAGCCCAGCTTATGCGCAAGGGCGATGAGAATCTCCACATCCGGCTTTGAGTCGTAAAGCGGGTCAATCACCTTGTTGCGCCACTGCACCTGCCTGGAGGAGTTGGTTACAGTACCGGGGTACTCCCAGTTGGTGCAGGCTGGGAGAAGTATTATGCCGTCGTCGCGCTCAGGAAGCGCGGCTGCGCTTTCAACGTAGGGATCGACGATTACCAGCATCTCCAGTTTCTCCAGTGCCTTTTTCACCAAGTACGTACCCGCCTGCGAGGGCGTGCTGTGCCCCCAGAATATGGCCATCTTTATGGGCGTGGGCTGTCCTATCTTATCGCCTGTCTCTTCTGCAAGCACCAGGTCACGCCAGCGCGACATCGTCGCACCCTTAGCATGCATCAAATCCTTGCTGGCAAACCTGCCCTGAAGCCACTCATAGCTTACGCCCCACACCTTTGCCCAGTGCTTCCACGCACCTTCGCTCAGGCCATAGTAGCTTGGAAGCGTGTTTGAGAGCACAGCTAAGTCGGTGGCGCCCTGCACATTGTCGTGCCCCCTGAAGGCGTTTACACCGCCTCCGCTCTTGGCGGCGTTACCTAGGAGAAGCTGAAGTATCGCGAAGGCGCGGATGTTGTGGGTTCCAACCTCGTGCTGCGTCGCCCCCATGGCATACTGGAGCGTTCCCGGCCTATTCTCGGCAAGGAGTTTTGCCGCCAGTTTTATCTTCTCAGCGGGTACGCCTGTGATTTCTTCTGCCACCTCGGGTGGGTATTGGAGTATAACCTCCTTCGCATACTCGTAGCCGTGGGTGCGCAGCCGTACAAACTCTTCGTCAACCCAGCCATTGGTTATGATCTCGTAGCAGATGCCCCAGACGAGGGGTATGTCTGTGCCCGGTCTGAACTGTAGATGCAGGTCGCTCTGCGCCGCGGTACGCGAGAAGCGCGGGTCGGCGCAGATCAGCACTGCTCCGCGCTGCTTCGCCTTGTATATGTGGTAGAAGGAGACCGGATGCGCCTCTGCCGGGTTTGAAAAGAAGATTATACTCTTCGCGTGCCTCATGTCATTGAAGTTGTTGGTCTGCGCCCCATAGCCCCAGGTGTTCCCCAGCCCCGCGACGGTCGTGGAGTGACAAATCCTCGCCTGGTGGTCTATGTTGTTTGAGCCCCAGAAGGCCATGAATTTGCGTTGCAGGTAGGCAGCTTCGTTGGAGACATGAGCCGAGCCCGCAAAGAAGATAGCGTCGGGGCCATACTTCTCCCGAATCTCCAGCATCTTGTTTGCTATCTCAGTAAGCGCCTCCTCCCAGGAAATCTTCCTCCATTTCCCGCCTTCCTTTTTCATCGGGTACTTCAAGCGGCGGTCGTTGTTTATGCTCGCGGGGATGCTCGCTCCCTTTGAGCACAGCCTTCCCCGATTTATCGGGTGGTTCTCCCAGGGTTCAATATCCACAAGCTGACCGTTCGCAACCTTCGCCAGAATTCCACAGCCCACAGAACAGTGGATGCAAATTGTTTTAATCAGTTCAACCTTCTCTCCGCCCTCCTGCGCCGCCACAGGCTCAAACAGCTCTGCACCACTGTATTTGAAGTATTTACCCAGCGCTGCCGCCCCTCCCGCCGCAGCAGCAAGTTTCAAAAAAGAACGTCTTTTCATTTTCATAGCAGACAATGCCATAACCCATCCTCCTCTATTTCTCCCGTAGTATTAACTTGCCGTTATTTTCTATAAAAAATTTTCTGTTTTATTTAAAAATCTCCTCACCCATATATTAAAATTTTAGAAATAAATCCGATCCGATTTCAGGAAAACCAAAATTTTATTAATGTGAAGTATTAATCCTTATTAAATGATGCGAGGAATTTTCCTGTGCACCTGTGGGAGACAGAACAAATTAAATTTTAAAAAACTAAAGGGTAGGCTTTCAAACCAGGGAAAAACCGAGATTTACGACTATTTTTGCTCGCCGAAGGGCATGGAGTACATCGCCCACCTTGCTGAGCGCTGGGGATTGAGCAGTATATACATGGCTGCGTGCAGCGATAAAGCAGAGAGCTTCGAAAAGCTGGGCGAGGAAATAGATGTGCCCATATATACCATAAATATCCGCGAAACCTGTGGGTGGGTGCACGACAGAGAGGAAGCCACAGAAAAAGCGGCGCTTCTTGTTAAAAGCGTGATCGTGAGCGTTGAAGTCCAGCACGACGCCGCCCCTGTGGTGGTTGGTGGTAGAAAAGATGTGATTCTTGCCGGTGACTTTGAGAAGGCAAGAGAATTCGCCAACTTTCTTCCTGAGGATGTGGAAGTGAAGATAATTGCGAGAAGTGCTTCTCCGGAAGGGGCAGTGCAAGAGTTTCTTGCCGGTGAGATAAAAAGCATTTCGGGCGAATTTGGTGATTTTAAGGTAGGCTACGAGGTAGCGCCTATAGATTCGCGCACTTGCATAGGGTGCGGTAAATGCGAAGCTTCCTGCCCCGAGGGTGCAATCTCCCTGCTCACCTACTCCATCTCAGACTCCTGTATCCACTGCGGCAAGTGCGTTAAAGTGTGCCCGGTTGGTGCAATAAGCTTCGAGAACAGGGAGGCAATCGCAGAGGCGGGGCAGGTGGTAATCTTTGGCAACTGGATGGGCCCAAACAGGCATGGAATATTTCAGGTGAAGGGCGAGGGAGATTATGCGGAGGTGCTCTCCAAGCTTATACCCGGGTTTTACAAGAGGGCTAAACCAAGGTACATCGAGGCGCGCCTTGAGCGCTGCGCCAGTGGAAAGAGCACAATAGTGGGCTGCCAGTTTTGTGAAGCTTCCTGCCCGGAGGGTGCGGTGATAAGAGAGGGAGAGAAAATAAGGTTTTCCGAAGTCTCGTGCGTCGGCTGCGGCACCTGTGTAGCTGCATGCCCCCTCTCTGTGCCCGAGCTGGTAACTCTCCCACAGGCAGCCATCGATTCCCAGCTAACCCAGCTTCTCAGCAGCAACGAGATGAGAAAGAAGGTCATAGCCTTTACTTGCGAAAACCAGTGGGAGAAGCTGCTCGCTATGGGGAAGAAAAGGTTAAGCTACCCTCCTGTGCTTCCGCTATTCGTGCCGTGCATCGGCGCTTTGTCTATACCCAACCTGCTCTTACCCTTCGCAATGGGCGCTGACGGGGTTATTCTTCTGGGTTGCGGGGAGTGTCGCCACTCTTCTAGCACTCCCGCCGTGGGTTTCGTAACCAAGCTGCTTGAAGGTTACGGGATGCAAAACGCCCTGCTTGATATCAGAGGCAGAACCCCTGAGGAAACAGCAGAAGCTATAAAGAGCTTTTATGGCAACCTCTCACCCTCGCCATTCGCTTCTGCCGGGAAAATCGACGGCAGTCAGGTGCAGCGCGTGCTAAAAATACTCAAAGCTTTTTCCTCCTTTGATTTGCCAGAAATAAGAATACTCGACGAAAGGCTGCCCTTCGGCTATGCTGAGATTGCCCAAGATAGGTGCACCTTCTGCAACGCCTGCATCTCCATGTGTCCTACTTCTGCTCTTACTAAAGCAGACTCCAAGCTCGAGTTTTCCCATTCGAAGTGCATAAACTGCAGGCTTTGTGAAAGGGCATGCCCCGAAGGTGCGATAAGGGTGGAGAGTGTATTTGACCTGAGGGAATACGTGGGTGGGGAGAAGAAGATGCTTGTGGAGGAGGAGATGCTCCCCTGCGAGGGCTGCGGCAGACGCGTAATTCCCAGAGGCATGCTCAGGAAGTCTGCTGAAAAGCTGGTTGAGGCCGGCATACCTGGGGATTCTCTTCAGATAAGGCTTCTTGAGTACTGCGAGCGCTGCCGGGGGAAGAAAGTGTTAGAGCTTTTGATGGAGGGGAGAATTTGAGAGAAATCATGGAGTCGAGAAGGGACTTTTACTACTTTCTTTCGTGGCTATACCTGGAAGGACCTCCTCAGGAGCTTGTGGAAGACCTGATTAATGGAAAGTTTCAGCTTGAGCACAGAAACAAGGATATGCAGGAGGGGATTAGGATTTTAGAGGAATGGGCCACGAGCGTGGAGGATGTAAGGGAGGGCTATCTTGATGCTCAGGACGAGTTTGCAAGGCTCTTTGTTGGACCAGGGAAGCCGCTGGTATCGCCGTATCAGTCGGTTTACGAGGAGGGCGCACCCTACGGCAAAGCCACGCTGAGGATGAAGGAGATATACGCAGAAGCTGAGGTGAGCAAGGGTACAGGGGTAAAAGAACCCGAGGACCACATCGGCATGGAGCTGGCGTTTATGGGTCTTCTCTGCAATAGAATCTCTTCGCTTGTGGATAAAAGCGAGATTCTGAAAAATTTGCACACTCAAAAGGAGTTCCTCAATGAGCAGATGCTTAGATGGATGCCCAAGTTCTGTGAAGACATCCTCAAGAGCGAGAGGGCCTTCTTCTATCGCGGTGTGGCGATGCTCACCCTTGGCTTCCTCGAGGAGGAGAAGCGCAACATAGAACAACTAATCGCGAGCTATGAGCTTGAGTAGGCTATTCCACAAGCTTCCTATCGGTGCGGTAAACCAGCGCACTGCAGCTCGCCACAAGCTTTTCATGCTGGTTTCTCACCTTTATCTCGTAGAGCCCTGTTTTGCGCGTGGTGTTTATCTCCCTCGCCTCCGCTTGCAGCACGTCTCCTCGCTTCGCTGGCGAGGTGTAGGTCACATTCATGCTCAGCGCCACGCTTACTATGCCCCGAGAGTTGCTCGCCAGCTCGAAAGCGGCGTCGATGAGGGCGAAGATGGCGCCGCCATGAGCGTAGCCGAAGATGTTCTCGTGCTCCTCCCTCACCTTCATCTCCACCAGAGCGTAGCCCTCTTTAAGCTCCAGCAACCTTATTCCCAGTTTCTTTGCAAAGGGCTCCGCCTCGAACCTCTCCTTAAGAATCTCAATGACGTTGCTCAAGGCTGAACACCTCTTATAAGACTATACCCTCTCTATTTTTATGTTTAAGCCAGAAAAATCCGAATCCTCTCCTGAGAGTAGAGTTGCATCATGCTTCTCCCACATCCTCTCTTAGCAGGGTAACCTGTACCTTACCGGTAATGCTGACAACTGTTCAAAGAATTAAAGAAGTAATAAATATCATCAAAAGAACTTAAAATTTATTAAGGGATTGCTGACTACTGATGCCCAATAATTGGAGAGGTGGAAACAAAAATGGCGGACAGACTAAAAGCGTACAGGCAGGAAGAAGGGCAGGAAAAAATAAGAGAAATTGGACATATCGACCTCTCCGATGCGGTCTTAGCCGTAAGGCAGTTGAAAATCTCTCCGGCAAATGTGGAAATTCCAGAGATGGTGGGATTCCAGAGGGATAGAAGCTTTATTGAGTTCACAAAACTTGCAAATGGTGAGTATCAGGTAAGATACGAAAACCCCGGTGAAAAAGTATACCTGATAGGCAGTTTGCCGGAGCAAAAAGCCATTGATTGCCTCACAGATTTCTTCAAAGGCGAGCGGCCAAGGTGGTGTGATGAGCTCGAGGAATATTAAAAGAGTACTGCTTCTCCTGATTTTACTTTCGGTGATTTCAGGCACGCTGCTTTATATTAAGTTTCAGAACCGGAAGTCTGATGCTTTGCTGCCAGAGAATGCGACAGTCTCCAATGGCCCATCCTATTTTCCCGAGCTGTACCTTAAGCCGGAACAGGTTAAAATTGAGCCAAATGAGACCGCGGTTGTCAATGTGGTTCTCGTAAATGGCTCAGCCGTAGCGGCTCTTGATATTGGTATCGAATACGACGGAAATGTGATTGAGGTGTTAAACGTCACCTCAAACTACAGCATTAATTATTCCACCGGCTATATACTCGACCACTTTCTTAGGGATGTCCTGGAGCTGGAAATATATCCTGAGAGACCCATCGAAAATGGCAGCATAGTGGCAAGCATCGCCATACGAGGGGTGCGTGAGGGTAAGAGCGTTCTGAGCTTCTCTATCTTTTCCGAGCTGTACGATGAAAAAGGAAAGCCGATAAACAGGGGGCTTTTCGACATCGCGGAGGTTGTGGTGGGAAATGATCAACTATGAAGCCTCCTCCAGTAACTCTTAGAGATAATGCCCCTGGACAGTTGACTCGGCGCAAACATATCTTTCCATCTCCCTCACCTCCCCATTTTTAGACACCATGTACTTCGCGTATATTAGCCTGTCCTTCCCCAGGCTCTTTCTGTAGAGCCTTTCAACGATGAAGCCTCCGGCTTCTTCTCTCGCAACGGTGTGGGATATCGGCGCCTCCATCAGGATTTTGAGCTCTCCTCCCATCTTCTGAGCCTCTTCCCTCATATCCTGCAGGACCTTCTGAAGCTCTCCCTCATTTACCTCCCGATGCTCCCTTCCGTACCAGGAATTTGAAGTTTCATGAACCACAAAGCGCACATAATCTGCCGCCTCTTCCGGTGTATCTATGGGCGCAAACAGGAAGGAAGCCTGCTCCCAGCCCTGAACGGCGAAGCCCACGTTGTTGTATTCGGCGATGAGATAGCTGAGCTCATCCGCTCCGATGCGCTGGTAGACTAGCCTGAGAAGCCTGAAGTCCTCTCTGAGCTTTAGGCTGGGGTAGCGCCTTTTAACACTCTCCTCCGTTGAAATTACCCCGAGACCCTCGGATATTTCAAACTCCTCGTCGAGGATTGGAACCTCCTCGCCGTTGATGATGAGGCGCTCCCTAAGACCGTCGTAGGTGACGTTGTGGGGTGGGAAGAACGCAGGAGCCCTCGCGTAGAAGCGGGACCAGACCTCAATGTTCACCAGATAGTTGCCCCTGACCTGCACCATGTCAAGAAGCGCCTCGCACCTGCTTTTAATCAGAGGCTCCAACCCTCTGCTCACCCTAAACAGTTCCTCAAAGGTGTAGAAATTGCAGTGGTCTAAGGAATTATACGACTTGAAGTAGTATGCATCTTTTCCCCGGAGGGACATGCTACCCCTGTCCATCCATTCAAGCTCATAGAGGAGGCTGAACAGGGTAGAGGAGTATTTCTTCGGCAGGTATCCCTTCGCCAGCCTATCCCCGTCTTCCCCTGGCCTGAGCTTTCTGATGTAGACTCTAACCGCCTCTGCAACCTCTCCGCCCTCCTCACGCCAGTAGGTCACAAACCTCTCCCCTCTCTTGCCGCCGAAAAAGCTCTCCAATCCCTCTGTTGAATTTGGCGGCGCCTCAACGACGCCCTCTTCACCCTTTATCCAGCCTTCCGGCAGGTAAGAGAAGCGTATATCCCCGCCTTCAATGGTTACCCCTCTGGCTACCTCCATAGCCTCGGTTTCCAGTATGTCACCCTTTTTATCCTGAGAAATGTAGGGATCAAGGTTTACGGTGAGATTCCCTAATACCCCTTTATCTAAAGCGATAAAGGATGGAGGATAGATTATGAGCAGATTCTCCGGATATGTGAGCGAAATAACCCTTCTGTCGCCCTCCTTCATGGGCATGATGTACCCACCTTCATCTTTTTGATTCATAAGAATGAGACTGCGATAGCCGGTATCTGCCACAAAATCGCCCCAGTATATGTTCCTAAGCTTTGGTTCTATTTTCTCCACCTCAATTACCATGTCGTAGTATCCTGTGGCAGGGTTCTCCCGCACCTCAACAAGTTTGAATGTCACCTCGACAGGAGAGGGCGGCACCGGCGGGGATAAAACAATATACAAGAGCAGGGCAGAAATGACGACCACGAATACGCCAGCTACGCCAAGAACTATTTTTAGAGACTTTCTCATTATCTTATTCTCTCCTTCGGTTACAGCCTAAAGGAAGCGTAGAATTGGGCAAACTACCATCCTCCGTCATCTCCGTCTCCATCGCCCCAGTCACCGTCATCGCCATCATCAGAGCCGCCGTAGCCGAAGGAGTCATCAAAGGCGGCGTCATCCGAATTTACATCCTCAAGTATTGAGCTGTAGTCCTCCTCCGGAATTGCGACAACCTCTGCAACCTCCGATTGAGAAACACCATGCGGCAGGTCGTTGAGGTAGGACATAACAAATATTGGTGCTGCATACCGCATTGCATCGTCCTCATCTTCCCTGATGATTCTCCCTATTTTCTTCCTGTCCTCCTCAACAATTTTTTCTGCTTTGGGTGTCAGCTCATAGTACTTTTTCTTTCTAAAAAATCCCTTCTTCTTAACCCTGAGCAGGTCTCTTTTTATCAGCTTGTCGACAGTATTCCTGATGTAGGAGTGGGACTTCCGGACCATCTTTGCGATTATTTCCGTGTTGCTAATCCCGTGCTTCACCGCCATTAATACAGAAAGCTGTACCGGGGGAAGCGAGCATTTGATTTTCTTTTTCTTCGTCTTCTTTGTAGATTTTTTAGATTTTGCCTTGACTTTCCTGTTAGCCTTGCTTAAAATTGATTGTCTGTACTTTCTTAAATCTTTACCACAGTTAGAACAGAAATTGTGCTTCTCACCCACCTCTGCCCCGCATTCAGGGCAAAACATATTATCCCCTCTGGTTATGTTGGTATTTATATTTTTCGC
>MTME02000024.1:0-2819 GCA_002011115.2 Candidatus Pyrohabitans sp. JdFR-17 | reverse complement strand
ATTCAGGGCAAAACATATTATCCCCTCTGGTTATGTTGGTATTTATATTTTTCGCAACCTGTGGCAGCTGAGGGCGAATCGCATAAATTTGCGGCAAAAATCGAAGATATTGTGATTTTGCTGTAAAACTGCACCAGTTTGGATATTATTACTTACACACATAAACCACAAACTATTTATATGACTAAAATTTTATAAGGATAAATTGAACATGTTCTGCTCTAATTGCGGAGTAGAAGTGGAGGAAACTGACAAATTTTGTTATAATTGCGGGCATAAACTAAAGGTTAGAGGCAGAATTTCTAAGAGTGCTGGTGGGGAGGTGGAGAAGCGGGTCAGCAAGGCTAAATCTGCTAAATCTCCAGCTAGGGGTAAAGCTAAAAGTAAAATAAAGCTGAAGTGTACAATTCAGGGGATGAACAAAAAATTCAAACCCAACGGCTCCTATAGGCTTTACAGTCTCGGGAGGGTTTCCCTCGAGGAGGCTCTGGAGTATCTGAGAATGATGCCTGAAAGGGGGGACTTTCCGCCAAAACTTCTGAAGAGAATTAAGAATATGGAAGACGTGTGTGTGCCCCATTTAATCTTCTCAAACACCTACACCCTCACCTTTTTCACCTCAGACGGAGAGTCAATAGAGGTGATAACAGAAGACTTCACCGAACTTGCAGGATTTAAATTTAAAAGTAGCTCTGCCGAGCTAATAGCGGTTGACGTCAGCAGGGAGGAAGCAGAGGAGATATTGAAGGATTTCTTCAGGAGGGTTGAGAGGATAAAGGAACTGAAGCTGAGACTCTCTCCGCTTCAGCTGTCGATAATGACAGCAATAGAAAATGGTGTAAGCAACTCGCGCGCCATGGCTGCGGTTACTGGTGCGGGGCAGAGTGAGGTGAAGGATGAGATTAAGGAGCTGCTGGATAAGGATTACATTAAGCTCAGGAAGAAGGGCTTTATAAGGAAGAAGTACTGGTATGAGCTTACTCCGAAGGGTGAGAGCATACTTGCGAGGGACAGGAGGAAGGTTGAGAAGGCGGTGGCAGATGATGACAAGATGCTGAATAATTTTGCTGCCCTCTTCTGGATGATGTATGCCCTGCATGTCGTTCCTGATACCATCACCGGAGACCAGATCGTAGATGTCATAGGCGAACCCCCCGGAGAGGTGGAGGAAGTGGTCGCCGTGCCGGAGGACATGGCATACGACATCGACGTAGATGCAGGTGGAGATGGCGACGATGGAGGCGATTATGGAGACGACGGAGACTGGGGCGATGGCGGCGATGACGGAGGATGGTAGAGAAGCAGGGATGAAAGACCGGCTTATTTTACTTTTGATTTTCACGGTTTTACCCGCCATTCTCCTGAGCGGCTGTTTTGGCGGTGGGGAGGGGTTTGTGGAGGAGGTGATACTCGAAAAAACCATAAATCCAGATGATACCCAGACTGTGGAATTTGACGGCGGGAGTGTTACAATACCTTTTGGAACAATCGACGAGAATGATACCTTAAAAGTGGCAGTGGTGAAAAAAGCACCAAAACCAGAAGGTGCTGAAATATTAAGAGCATACAATATAGATTTGGCCAAGACGGAAAATCTCAACGGATATATTGAGATAAAGCTGAGGCACACCGGACCAACCAAAAACATTGTGGCTCTGACCTACGACGAATCCTCCAAGAGATGGGTGGGTGTGTTGTACAGAATAGTCGATGATGGCGTTATTATATACACCCCGCACCTGTCCTATTTTGCCACAGCTGTGGTGACTCACGGGTCAGGACCAATGGCAAAGATAAACTTAGATTACGTATCCGCAGCCGGCGTCTCAATGGATGAGGATAGAGCGTTAGCTGTGCTGCGGGAATACGTAAACAACAACTACGAGCCTGGTCCCAATGCCTACAGGGTTGGCTGGGACGCCGCGATGGAGTATTTTGGAATTGGGGGTGCAGCATCAACCTTCGCCCAGCATGGGCTTGACGTGCAGACGCTTGATAAGTTCAACACATGGGCAACGCACTTAGGGGTTGTGTTTGCATTTATACAGCTTGGCTGGGATCTGTATGATGGAAATGCCGATGAAGGAACTGTTAACTTTCTGAAGAACATGATGTACTCGGCGGTGGGTGAATTTGGCTCCCCAGCAACGCAGCTTAGCTTTGTGGCAGTATTTGCAATAGACTACTCTCTAACAAAGTTCATGACAACCGCCATTAGCGGCAGGGAGAAGATATGGGAGGAAGCCTACAAGCTGTATTATAAGGAAGATGATAGGGTAAAAGAGAAGAAAAAGATGAAATACTGGTATGATGAATTTTTAAAACTTTACAAGGAGAGCAGAACTCCTGCGGAATTAAAAGCAAAAATTGATAAAGCTATAAACGACTACGTTTACGATTTCTGGAAGGATGAAACCACAGTTGCTTTCTATCAGGAAGAGGTCATGAAACACGCCTGGACCGGCGGCGGTGGGCTGAATGAGGAGCTTAAAAAGAAAATCTCAGAGAATCATAAGGCGGAGCTTATGAATGCTCTAAAACCTGTATTTTGGAGGCTTGAAGAGCAGATTTTACTTGAAATGCAGGCAAAAGCCACCAGACAATTGAAGAAAATGGCTGAGGAACTGAACAAAGTGTATACCCTGAATGTCAAGGTAAACGGTCCAAAAGATTTTGTTTCGGGGCTTGAAGTTTATATTCCAGTGAAGGCGGGTAATCAGGAGCAGTGGAGCTGGGAGACGGACGAGAGCGGCGAGTGCTTCATCAGGTTTACCCTCTACGGATTCCTTAGGTCGCAGGCGGCGAACAAGGTTGTGCTT
>MTME02000023.1 GCA_002011115.2 Candidatus Pyrohabitans sp. JdFR-17 | reverse complement strand
CTTTGCTCTTCGGTGGTGCGCTGCTCGCGATAGGTGTGATTTTCAAGAAGGTCAGGGACGCGGCTGCGGTAAACAAAAAAGCCCCGACGCCGAGTCACCATTAGGGGGTGATAGGCATGGGGATTTACTCCCATATTCTTGTAGCTACCGACGGCTCAAAGTTCAGCGAGGCAGCGGTGTGCTATGCCATGCGCCTTGCCAAAGAGACGAAGGCAAAGCTCACTATTATCCACGTTGCCAATGTGCATGGATACGTCGAGGTGCTGTGGCATGACATGAAGAAGAGATACAGGAATGAAGGAGAGAAGGTACTGGAGGAGGTGAAGGAGCACTGCGACCTTGAGGGCATAGACGCCGAGACACTGCTTGAAGAGGGCGTGCCCTACCTCAAAATCGTTGAAGCCGCGAAGCGACTCCACTGTGACCTAATAATTCTGGGAAGCCATGGCCACTCAGGGTTAGAGAAGATACTCCTTGGAAGCGTGGCGGAGCGGGTGATAGGCATTTCCCCCGTGCCTGTGATGGTTGTACCACCCGACGTGGGAAAGCACCTGCTCGAGAGTAAGAAAGAGGCTTAAAATTGCAAGATGCCGGCAATTTCCTGCTCAGCGGGAAACGCGTGCTTCAGGTAGATGTAGCTTGCCCCATCTTCCTTAAAAGTCAGTGCAAGCTTTACATAGCTGTAACCGGTGAAAAATGCCACCAGTGAACCCACAACGAAAACAAGAGGAGTGGCATTACCTGCTATTTCGCCTGCGCTGCCAATAACTGAAAAGATACCTCCCCCTATCATTCCCCCAACCCCTATGGCAACCAGCTCTTTTAAGCCGAGTTTTTCTTCTTCAATTTCCTTCATATCAACCTGCCACCCTTTTAGATAGCATTAGCTGAGGTGAATATTTATGAAAGCCCTGCATGCACAGACTATGGAAGCTTACCCACCGCCGCCAGGTATACGACGGTCTCCTCCTTTCCGTCTAAGCCTATAAGCTCATTCACCTCGTCGTCAAAGCACGCTCCCACGGCGCAGCACCCCAGCCCCAGAGAGGTGGCAGCCAGGTAAAGGTTGGCGCATACGTGGGCTACGTCCTTGTAAATATACCTCCATCCCCGCTCCCCGTACTTCCACTTGGTCCTCGCCGCTACAGCGCTCCACACAAACACCACACCCGCGCGAGCAAGAAACTCCTGCTCTAAAGCCGCGCTCGCTATGCGCTGCCTGAAGTCGCCAATTTTTAGCAGCTCAAGCGCGTGCCGCAGTACCGCATAGTGATAGATGCCACGCTCCAGCCCATCTATGTGGTTTACCACTAGATACGTCTCTATCGGGTACAGCGCCCCAGCACTCGGTGCAGCGCGCAGGTAGTAGCCGTCTATCTCACCAGTTATCCCCTGCGTAGCCCAGAGAAGCTGGGAAAGCTCTTCACCGCTTATCGCTTCGTCAGAATATTCTCTGCAAGAGCGCCGTTTTGTGATCGCCTCCCAGATGGGCATCCCCCCGCTTTTCTCTGGCTCAGGGAGTTTTATGAGGGGCGCGTCCTCATAAATCTTGTAAAGCTCCGGCGGAGCCCGGTAGCGCCAGCGATGCTTCGGCGGCTCACCCCGACGGAGCTTTGTAAACTCGTGATACTCGTCGCCTATCGCGGACAACTCACTCCCTCCTGTTAACCATTTCCTTCAGCGCTTGGAGGTAGCCCTCGTATCCTAGAAGCATCATGGGGTCGACGCCAATGCTTTCGGCCTTAACTTCTTCCTCCTGCTTTCTTGGCGGAAACTTCCCTCTTGCCTCCGTCAGCGCAGCCAACTCTTTCTGAATAATAAGGGGGTGATACCTCCAGTATGCGGCAACCGGCAGGAAAATCAGAAGCAGCATTGGAATAAGCACCATGGAACCGAAGCTCAGAAACACAAGCAGCGCCGCCGCTATGGATGAGAGTGTTAGTAGAAGAAAGAGATCCCTGTAAAAGGTAACCCTGCGTCTGAAAAGCTCTAGAAGTTCCTCCTCTCCGGCATTTTTGTAGAGTTCCACCAGATTTTGAGAAGCGCTCACCATGATATTCAGCTCATCCTTCTTGTGTGAGGAGCACTATCGCCTCAGCTAGGTCTCCCTTAGTTTTCTCCAGGGCTTCTCTGGCTTTCTCCAGACTAACGCCTGCTTGCTCAGCCACTAGCTTCACATCCTCCTCAGGTATAGCGAGGACCTCCCTCTCTTCCCCAACTATCTGATAGGTCTTTTGCCCCATCGCCTTTACAACACTCACTGAAGGGTTCTCAATAACAATCTCCCTGTCTTCCAGTTTGATAATCACTTCCTTAGCTGCGAGCTCCTCCATCTCCATGCCGAGCTGCTTCATCATCTTCTTCATTTGCCTCGGGTTGATTTTGCCAGGAAACATAAAACACACCCAGAGAAAATTGGGGGGCTGAGAATAAAAAATTAACTATTAAGATAGGAACCACCAGCGGGTTCCTATTACTCCCCGAGCGTATGCGAGGGAAGTTGCCCGTCTCGCGTAGCGATAGGGCGACGAAGTCGAAGCAACTTTCGCAGAAAGTGCGAAACCTCCTGCCACCATAGATTCACGTATGATGGACTTATTGCTTTGTATTAAAAGAAGGGGCCTGTGGGAGAAGTAGTAACACAGGCCCTGGGGCTTTTGGAGGGTGGCAGATAAGTTTATCAACCTTCACATATAAAAATATAACGCTTTTGTTCATATGTTATTCGCAGGCATTTCTTATAAATATAAGTTAAAACTTTTTATGTATTAAAACAATTTTTAACAGGTTTTCTAAAAATTACTGATGTTACTAAAAATTGGAACTAGTAGTAATAATCCCCAAAAAAGTGATTGCTCACTGGAATCTCACTACTCACCAAGGTATGGAAGTATGAAGGTAAAAATCATCCTGATAACTCATTTGCCACAGTTTGTGTCTAGGTCTGGGGAGAGGTAGTGAGATTTCCAACTGAGCAGTTGCTTTTTTGGGGAGTTAAAAGGAGGTCATTACCATGGGTAAGATTGACTTGGGCACCACCAAGTATGTTATTCATGCGAGAATTGAAACCAATGGTGTTGTTGAAAAACCCGACGTAGTTGGGGCAATTTTTGGTCAGACTGAGGGTTTATTAGGAAATGACCTTGATCTGAGGGAACTCCAGAAGACTGGCAGAATAGGCAGGATAGAGGTGGAAATAGAGACAAAGGGTGGTAAGTCGAGAGGCACGGTTAAAGTTCCCTCCAGCCTGGACAAGATTGAGACAGCAATACTCGCTGCGGCTCTTGAAACTATTGACCGCGTAGGACCCTGTGAGGCGAAGCTTGTGGTGGATAGCATAGAGGATGTGAGGGTTAGCAAGCGCCGTCAGGTGATTGAGCGAGCCAAAGAAATCCTCACAACTATGGTGGAGGAGATTACCCCTGACAGCGTGGAGATAACCGAGGAAGTCAAAGAGGCTATAAGGCTCAGGGAAATCCAGGAGTACGGGCAGGACAAGCTGCCTGCTGGCCCCAACATTGACGAGAGCGATGCGATAATCGTGGTTGAGGGCAGAGCGGACGTGCTCCTTCTGCTCAAGTATGGCATTAAGAATGCAATAGCCGTCGAAGGCACCAGCGTGCCCAAGACGATAATCGACCTGAGCAAGAAGAAGACCGTCACCGCATTCGTGGACGGCGACCGCGGCGGTGAGCTCATACTGCGAGAGCTACTGCAGGTTGCAGAGGTAGACTTCGTTGCTCGGGCTCCGGATGGCAAAGAGGTGGAGGACCTGACAAAGAAGGAGATATTTAAGGCGCTTCGCAACAAGGTGCCTGCAGAGCAGGTAATGGACTACCTTTCAATAAAGAAGAAGGAGGAGCCCAAGCCCTTCATAACCCGCAAGCCCCAGAGGCAGAAGAAGACAGAGGAAAAGCCTACGCCTAAGCCTGTGGAGAAGGACGGCAAGCTTGAAACCTTCAAAAAGTTCTTCACCGACCTATCGGGCACCCTCAAGGCCTACCTTCTCGACCAGGATTCCAACATAATAAAAGAGGTGGCGGTGAGAGACCTCGCCATGGCGCTCAAGAACTCAAAGGACGTTGTTTCAGTGGTGATATTCGACGGCGTGATAACACAGCGCTTGGTTGAAATAGCCGCAGAGAAGGAAGTGGAGTACCTCGTAGGAGCGAAGGTGGGCAACCTCACAAAGAAGCCGGCGAACATACGTCTGCTCACTGCCGGCGACCTGGGCATAGCATAGCGATTGGTGCTGTGCTTCCTGCCCACCAGTAAACTTTTTATTCTTTAACGGCGAGCATACTTGCGTGGTGAGATGTACAAGGATGAGCTGATTTATCTTCACCAGTTTTTCATTTATCTTATGCGTTTCCTGGTGGACAATGGGGTTTCAAGCGAGTACTTTAGAGAATACACCGAGCTGGGCATAAGTCCCCATCACATCCACAGAACAAAAGCGGAGCACAAGTATGCACTTTTTTTGCTTGCATCTGAGATCTCAGATGTGCTTGCGGAAAATAATGAGATCATCCCAAGAGGTATAGCTAAAAAACTAAAAGAAATAGCGGAGAGGGCAAAAGAGGATATATCAAAATAAAAACCATAAAAAAGTAAATCTTTCTTAATAAATATTAAAAATAAAATTAATGAAGGGACCCGAATAACTTCGGGTTGTGCTTTTACACGCAGCCGGTTGGCTTTGGTAGACCGGCAATCTTACACGCCTGCTTCGCAGGACCATTGGGGAACAGCTTGTAAACGTACTTTAGGTTGCCCTTCTCAGGGCCGAGCTTCTTCCCGACCTCTTTTACAAGGATCCTAATCATTGGAGCTATCTGGTACTGCTCATAGTACTCTCTGAGGAAGTTTATGATTTCCCAGTGCTCGTCGGTAAGCTCAATGCCCTCCTCGCGGGCAAAGGCTTCTGCGACTTCCTTGTTCCACTGGGTCGGGTCCTTCAGAAATCCATCCTCGTCCAGCTCCAACTCCTTATCTCCCACTTTCAGTGTCTTAGCCATCACTACCACCATTTAGAACTCGTCTCAATCATATTTAAACTTTTCGACTCCCTTTTCAGCACAATCGAAAGCAATTTTTAGAGCACACCTTTGGTGCTGGGCACATCATCGCCGCGCTTTTCGAGGGCCATGCTCAGTGTTACGCCCAGAGCTTTAAAAAGTGCCTCCGCCTTGTGGTGCTCATTTTTGCCGTCGAGCAGCTTTGCATGAAGGTTAATTCTAAACTCGCTGGCGAAGCTCTCAAGGAAGTGGCCTATTAGCTCTGTGCTCAAGCCCTCTACGCGTTTGTATCTAAACTTAATGCTGTTGGAGCAGTAGCTCCTACCGCTTATATCCACAGCTACGAGCACAAGCACATCGTCCATTGGCACAACCGCGTGCCCAAAGCGCCTAATTCCAGCCTTGCTCCCAACCGCCTCTCTGAAAGCCTGTCCAAGCACTATGGCAACGTCCTCGACGATATGATGCTCGTGATCGCCCTGAGCTTTGAGCACGAGGTCAAACCTGCCGTGCTTTGTAAAGCTCGCAAGCAGGTGGTCAAAGAAGGGAAGCGAAGTTGAGATTTCGTATACGCCACTGCCATTGATTTTTAACTCTGCCGTTATATCTGTCTCCCTTGTGCGCCTTTTAACCTGAGCTTGCATAGCTAGCGATTCTCATCACAGCTAATAAGGGTTTCGGCAGAAAAGGGGCTTTACCCTCTCTACACCCAAGAGGTGATTCTTCATATCGGAAAAGTTTTAAACCCTTCGAATACGAGGCAGTAGCATGCGGGAGCTTGAGCTCGAGATTGTTGCCCTCGACAAACGCGGCGCAGGCATAGGGAAATCTGGGAAAAAACGCTACCGCGTGGACTACGCCTATCCGGGAGATAAAGTACTAGCCACGCCCATGGGTAGAGGAAGAGCGAGGTTGGTGAAGGTCCTCGAGGCGAGTGAGGCTCGAGTAACCCCACGCTGTGAGCACTTTTCCCGCTGCGGTAGCTGCAGGTGGCAGGGCTTAAGCTATGAGGCGCAGCTCAGGTTTAAGGGTGAGGTTATCCAGAAGCTCTTCGCGCAGGAAGCGCAGGTAAAGCCAAGCCCGAAGATATGGTACTATAGAAATAGAATGGACTTCACCATCGCGAGCCACGCTATAGGCATGCGCCGCTATTCAAGCTTCGCCGAGGTGGAGAGCGCAGAAGGCTGCCTCCTCCTGTCCAAAGAGAGCGACGAGATTCTCCGCCTCTCACAGGAGTTCTTTCAGGAAAAAAAGCTTGAGGCTTACGACATCCTGGCAAAGAAAGGTTTTTTGCGCTATCTCGTGGTGAGGGAGGGGAAGTTCACAGGGCAGAGGCTGATAAACGTTGTAACCACAGAGGGGAAATTCCCTGTTGAGGAGTATGCAGGAACGCTTGGCGAGTTTGCAAATAGCGTTGTGTGGGCTGTCAATGACTCGCTTGCGGATGTTTCCTTTGGTGAGATCCGCGCCCACACTGGAGAAGGTTATCTTGAAGAAAGGCTCGGCGGAATAACCTACCGCATCCCAGCTTTCTCCTTCTTTCAGACAAATCCCTACCAGGCGGAGTGCCTTCTTGCGTGCGTTAAATCCTGGCTCGGAGGCAGAGAGAGGCTTCTCGACCTATACTGTGGTGTAGGAACCTTCTCCCTGGCTCTGGCGGATTTGGCGAGCGAGGTGGTGGGTATCGAAGAGGATGCGGAGGCGATTGAAGCGGCAAAGCTCAATGCAGTGCTGAACGATATTAACAACGCAAGCTTCATCGCTGGAAAGGCTGAAGCAACGCTGGCGAAGGTGGGAGGAAGATTCGACGCAGTCCTGGTTGACCCGCCTCGAGCAGGGCTTCACCCAAAGGTTATAGCAGCGCTTAATAAGCTCAGCCCAGAAGTTATAATCTACGTGTCCTGCAATCCATATACCCAAGCGGAGGATATCAAAAAGCTGGAAGGTTATGAAGTAGAGGAACTCTCACCCTTTGACATGTTTCCCCATACGCCGCACGTGGAGAACATAGCGCTCCTCTCGCGGCGTTAGAGCAGGTATCGCGAGAGCACCAAGCTGAGTTCGAAGATGAAGATAAGCGTAGCGGCAATTACGATGGGAGTAACCGGCGTGGGGTCGGGGGCGAGAGTCATGGAAAGCGCCAGAAAGGCTATGTACACGTACTTCCTTTTATCCCTTAGCTGCTCCATGCTTACAAGCTCACTTTTAACCAGAAAGGCTACGACAAGAGGTATCTGGAAGATTATGCCTGTGCTGATTAGCATGAAGCCTATGAAGGATACAAAGCGGTGCAGCGAGAGCATGGGCTCAGCGGTAGCCTCAGCATAGTTCACCAGAAACTTGGCTGAGAAAGGGGTAAGGAAGAAGAAGGAGAAGAGCACTCCCAGGGTGAAGAGGATGAAGGAGGTGGGCACCACCCTGATTAGAAATCTCCTCTCGTTTGGGTAAAGCCCGGGTTCAGCGAATCTGAAAATCTCGTATATTATTATCGGCAGAGCCAGGTATATTCCAAAGAAGAGGGAGAGTAAGAACCAGGTATAGGCGTACTCCACCGGATTCAGGGCGATAACCTTAACCTCCGCGGGCAGAAAGTGGGAGATGAGCAGCCTTATTATCCCCCTGCCAAAGAGGAGTGCAGCCACAACGGAGAGCACACCTACCGCCGCCAGGGAAATGAGCAGTCGCTTTCTGAGTTCAGCTAAGTGCTCCTCCAGAGGCATCTCCTTGTCCTGTATCTCTGCCATGCTGCTCTTTTCACGGGGTAGCTAAAAAAGATTTTCTTCGCTTGAAGAATCAAAGCCTCTGCAAAACTCGTAATATATTCCTGTAGGTTTCTACGTCACACCTCCAGCCGGAGTCAATCATATAATCAACAATATTCTTTGCTTCTTCCTTTGATAAAATTCCCCTCTTAACCGCAAGAAAGATTAAAAATGTGGAGTGAAAGCTTTTTATCCCCAATGTCCTCGCATAAACTTTTCCTGCCCTGTCATCTATAATCACGATACCCTCTATTTCTCTTGCTAGGGCAATCACACTCAGCTCGCCTCTATGAATCCCCTTTACTTTGGGGAGCTTTTCCTCAGCCTTCAAAACTTTGATTGCCCCATCTTCAATCATCCCGGAGATTATATTATTCTCAGGATAGCCTTTATCCTCAAGCCCCAGCTCCTCTAAAACCTCCTTTGTGGTGAAAAGCTCCACCCCAAGCTTGTGGAGATGTGTATGAAAACCAGCCCTTACCAAGTATATTAATGGTGTTGCATCCAGAACCAGCTTCATTCTTTCTCCCCGAATTCCATCTCCTCTTCCAGCTCCTCTGGAGATATGTGTATATAATCTATCTTCTTCTCCCTTACAATCTCAATCATCTCGTATAGAGAAACCCCAGCCATTTCAGCAGCCTTCCATAGGGTTACCTCGCCATTTCTGAGCCTCTCAAGGGCTTTTTCAATCTTCCACTGATTTATTCCCCTCTCCAGGAGCTTTCTCACAGTGGAAGACTTGTCGAGACCCTCCTCCTTCATAATCCTGGATATGGCTTCTTCAACTCTTTTGTCCACCCTTACAGCAATTGTCCCCATAGTAACATTTACATTTCTTAACGGTTGTAAACAATCCTATATCTGGAGTTTGGATGATAGCGTCATCTCCCTCGGCTAAAAAAGATTTTCTGCGTTAGCCTTGGGGAGTAGGGCGATGAAAATTAAAGAGAGGTACTTCGCAAAGCAGAAGCTGGTGAAGGTCCTGAGGGAGGAGCTTTCCAAGGCTTCGCCATCGTTTGCGAAGCTTCTCGGAGATAAGGCGAGGGTTGAGGTTGCAAAGACAGAAGAGGGGATAACCCTCTTTCTGATTAATGGTGAGCCGAAAATTTTTGAAGTGGAGGGCAGGTACTTTCCAATGTTGAAAGGTGCGCTTGAAGTTGGTGTTGACCGTCTCTATGTCGTGGTTGACGCAGGCGCTGTGCCATACGTAGTCAATGGCGCCGACATAATGCGTCCCGGCGTGGTTGAGTATGATACTGAAATTGAGGCTGGCGACCTGGTAGTGGTGCTGGAAGAGAGGCACCGCAAGCCCATAGCTATAGGCAAAGCGCTGTGGAGCGGCGAGGAGTTCAGGGAGAGGGAGAAAGGTAAGTGTGTGAAGAATATTCACCACGTGGGCGATAAGATATGGAAGCTGGAGATTTAAGGCGCGCCTTTGTTGCGCTTATCGCTATAGTAGCGATGTTTTTCGCAGGGGTTTTGCTTAAAGCCTCTGTGGACTGGTTCCTGTGGAATTCCCCTGCTGGGACGATTGGCTTCTGGAGGTGGGTTTTCCGCTACAAGATCGATGACCTAGCCATGCTGCTCCTCGCAGGCTTAGTAGCGTATGCGCTGCTTCGTTATCTAGAGGGAAGGGTGAGGATAAATGCGGGATAATCTGCCTAGGGGGCTTGAAGGCGCTCTCGCTGCGCTGGGCGCAAGCATAGAGTTAGCTGCTCCGGTGGTGCTCCTCGGCTTGGCTGGTTATTACTTTGGAAAACGCTACGGGGATGCAGCAGCATTCATGGGCATGGTTGCGGGCATATTCATAGGCCTTGCTATAGGGATTAAGACGCTTATAGCAAGCTATGTGAAGAAATCCTAAAGGTGCTTCTCCCTGCTCCTGAGCTTCATTATTTCCTCGCTGCTGCCCAGGATTATGAGGTGGTCCCCCGCTTCAACCAGAAATTCCGCTGGCGGGTTGGGTATAAGCTCACCGGCACGGTATACCGCGAGAATAGCCAGGCCGCGGGAGGCGAGGTCCATATCCTTTATTTTCTTTCCTGCAAACTTTGAGTCATCGCTAATGCCAATCTGCGCCACTTCAAGGTCTTTTGCTATTGTCACCCGCTGGAAGAACTCCGCCACCAGTGGCTTGGCCACAGCCCTCGCCAAGAGTCTCCCCCCTATTACATAGGGCGAAATCACCTTGTTCGCACCAGCAAGATAAATCTTCTTCATCGACTCAAGCCGATCCGCCTTCGCAACGATACGAATATCCGGATTTAAATTTCTTGCAAGCATAGAGATGAACACCGCATCTACGTCGTTGCTCACCGCAATGAGTATTTCTTTAGCTTTCTTTATCCCTGCCTTGAGCAAAACCTCCTCGTCCTTGGCATCTCCCTTTATCAGATTCTCCTTCTCCTCCTCTGCGGCAAGGTCTATGATAATATGGGGTATTTTCGCCCTTTCCAGCGCTTCCACAATTTTCCTCCCGTGGTATCCATAGCCGCACACTATTGTGTGGTTTCTCATCTCTCAACCTCTTTCGCGAGTTTTTCTGATATAACATCAGCGAGGCTTTGGAGGTAGCTGTAGAATATTCTGCCTGCGTCGTAGAGGAATAGAACTGAAATTGCAAAGCCTGCGTATGTCAGCACCGCCTTTGCCTTTGGCATGCTAGCCAAGAAGGGCGCAATCGCGGCGAATGCTATGCCAACGATGCCCGCGTAGGCGATGTCCTTTACTGCGCGGTTTAAATCCCTCCTGTGCTTTATGCCAGGCGCATAGGATGCAAGGAAGCTGGAGGAGATGGCAACCAGAGCCTTTAGGTCTTCCAGCATTTTCAATGCCAGGACGAATATCGCCAGCCATAGAGCCAGTGGAATGAGGGTGCCCATGAAGCTGGCAATCTCGCTTGGCAGCACATCAAACATTCGGGAAAGGTAGGGGAGAAGCACAAGCGAGGCTACGAGGAGCATCAGAATTAAGACAGAGTTGAAGATAACCCTGGAGAACCTCGCCCTTATCTGTGACGCATCCTCTTCGGAAGGCTCTTCCTCTTCCCTCATCTTGATCCTGAATCTCGTCCTCTTCTCAACCAAAGCTTTCGCGCGTTTGAGCTGCTCCTTTGTTCCCAGGAGGAGGAGCACGTCCCCCGCCTCCAGCAGCATTTCAGCGGAAGGATTGGTGATAAGCTCATCTTTCTTCCACACGGCGACGATGCTTGCCCCTGTCCTGCTCCTTAGCCTGGTTTCAGCAATCCTCTTCCCGGCCAGAGGTGAAGCTCCATCTATTCTGTACTGCCCGAGGCTTATCCCCCTGAATATAGTTATGCGGTCCAGAAACTCGGCACTGTATGGAGAGAGCACACTCCTGACGAGGAGGCTGAGCGCAGCTTCGCGAGGGTCCACCAGGTAATCCACCCCAGCACGCTTGAGAAGCTTTGTACTCTCAGGCTTCTCTATGCGTGAGGCTGCGATAAGCGAAGGGTTCAATTCCTTGGCTGCCATTGCAACGAAGGCATTCTCTGCGTCATCTCGCGAGGTGAGGATTATGCCCAGCGCAGCATCTATGCTCGCCTTTCTGAGTATCCTCTCATCTGTGGCGTCGCCAGCTACAAAGGGAAGGTCGAGCTCCTGAAGTTTCCTCAGCCTCTCGGTATCGTCCTCAATCAATATAAAGGGGATGCCGTAGCTCTTAAGCTCCTGCACAGCCTGCTCCGCAAGGTCGTTGTACTTAAAGACGACGACATGCTCCTTAAGACGCTTTATCCCGGCTATACCCAGGGCTCTGCTTATTCCCCGCTGTATGAGGTATGAAGAGATGACAGGTATAATCGCGAGGACAGAAAAAACCCCAAATATTATAAGCACCAGGCTTACTATCCTCCCTTCGGTGGTGGTTGGGGTTATGTCGCCGTAGCCTACAGTGGTTATGGTAACTATTACAAAATAGAAGGCGTCAAGGAGAGAGAGGTTCTCAAACTTCATTATCAGCAGGGTGCTTGCCAAGATGAGCACCACTAGACTGGCGAGGATTGTGGCAATATCTCTGGTGGTGCTGTTCATCTCCCTCGCCAATATATTACCCCTCCGGACATATAATTAGCTTCCTCTCAGAAATAGTATAACTGCACTTATTATATCTCCGTACAGCGCGCTAAGCAGCACACCTAGGGTTATCGGGATTACAAATGGTACCGCCGGCGTTACCCACACTTCACCTTCTCCTTCAACCTTTCCCAGCTCAGCATCTGTGCGGAGAATGAAGGTGAAACTCTTTCCATCGCCATAAACCGCCTCGTAGGGCTTGATCTCAGAGGCATTCTTTTTGTATCCCAGAAACAGGGCGTAAAACTCCTTAGCGCTTCTCACCCGTTTAAGATGGGGAAGATTCCTCAAGAAGAAGTACACTGGCAAAGCGAGGGAGAGCATTATCGCATTTGCAAAGACGGAGAGGGCGAAGATTGGAAAAACCGTCGTGACCTCGCGGTGGTAGTATGGGAACAGCGCAGCTATGCCGATGAATATCTTCGCATCGCCGCCTCCGAGAAGGTTAGAATAGGAGAGCGCAAGCATAAGCGCAGAGGTTACACCCACAGAGATCATGAAATAGAGGAGCGGGGTTGTAACCCCAGTTCTCGCAATGTCTACAGCTATGAACACAATGCCCATGAAAACCAGCGCTAACCAAGAGGCATCGTTTATCTCGCGATACCGCCAGTCGAGCAGAGAGGCGTAGAAGAGCACCAGCAGGGCGAGAATGAGTTTAATAAGAAACTCCATCTACATTTCCTCACTGTAGTACCTCGTGATTTGCTGCGTACCCCACTTCTCCAGCGCAAGCCTCAGCTCCTCATGCTCTTTGGCATATTCCTCTAAAGGAATGCCCTTCATCACAGCCTCCACCGCCTGCATCATCGCTTTAGCTCCCGCTCTCGTTCCCAGAGGATGCCCGTGCACGCCTCCTCCTGCCTGAATCACTATATCCGTGCCTCCAGCTTTGACATTGCCCTCCACGTATCCAGGGTGAACGCCGCCGGAGCAGACTGGGAAAACCGGCTTTAAGCCATGCCACTCACTTCTAAGCGCATTGTAGTTCGTCTTGAAGTTCTCACTCTCCATTTTACCCATGGCGCAGCCCACGTGGAGCTGGTCTCCACCCGCTAAGCGTACAAGCTTGGCGAACACCAGCATGGCGATGCCGTGGTTCTTCATTCGCGTTATTGCTCCATGCATAGTGCGGTGCACGTGTATGGGAAGCTTGAAGTTTCTGTTAAGCGCCCTCAGCCCGGGAAAGCCGCATGTAAGGACGTCGATCATCAAGCAATTGGCACCATTGTCAACGGCAAGCTGGGCAGTCTCAACTATATCTTCGCTGGTCACGTTGACGGCATAGAGGCAGGTTTTGCCCGTCTCCTCCTTTGCCCTGTCCAGTGCCTCCATGGTGTGGGATACCCTCTCCTCCAGGGGGCAGAAATCCTGATTCGCCAGGGTTTCATCATCCTTGATAAAGTCCAAGCCGCCCATCGCAGCCTCGTAGGCAACTTCTGCGAAGCGCTCAGGGGGCAGACCTATCTTGGGCTTTATAATTGTGCCCACGTGCGGGCGTTTCGTTTGCGAGGTTCCCACAAGCTTCCTCACGCCTTCTATGCCGAAGTTGGGTCCCTGGAAAAATGTGACAATTTCTCGAGGAAATTCGACATCGAGAAGCTTAACAGCGCGAACCTCCCGCAAGCCGAAGAGGTTGCCTGCGATTATACTCAGGATGTTGGGTATGCCGCCTATCTCCAGGCTGAAATCCTCCACGGGAAATGCGATCTTTGCAACCTTCGCCTCCTCATCCACCTCCACAACCCTAGCGCCGTACTTCTCGTGAATCTCCTGCGTGGCGGTGCTAACCTTCGTCCACGTGCCCGTGCTCTGCTCCATTGCTATTGCGCGGGCAGCTACTTTTATGTTATCTGCGTCTATCCTGTAGCTTGCGATAACTTCTCCCATTATCCCACCCTATTTTATTCTAACCTAAACGTATATATATTTCTGCTTACCACCTAATTGAAAAAGGATGTGAGGGAGAGAGTGACCGACGCGTTACTATCACCAGCCGAGCTTGAGAGGCGGTGTGCTGATTTTAAGGAGGAGTGGTACGCGGTAGCCAGGCAAATAGACGCTATCGCAGAGTTCAGCTCAGGTGAGCAGCCCGCATTCAGACGCACTTTGGCTGAGATAAATAAAAGCCTCGAACACCTGTTAGCTGAGCTTGATGTGCTTGCGCGCTCAGCGAAGAGGCACATGCCGGAGATTCGCGCTGAGGTGGACAACAGAACCGAGGGCATAGTGCAGGGTTTGAAGGATCTGGCATCCAAGGTTAAGGAGGAGCTTGAGAAGCTTGAGAAGTTTATTACAATTAAGCGAGAAGTTTCTGCGCTGAGGGAGGAAATAGGGAAGATAAATAAAGAATTTAAAGAAGTAGATGCTCGCGTCTCGACACTGTGCACGAAGTTCTTTGAAAGGCAGAGGGAGCTGAAGCTTGCGAAGGAGAAGATTAAGGCGCGAGTGGAAAAGGGGTTGTACGATCTCCAGGCGAAGTTTGAGGAAAAGGCTACTGGCATTGTGGGGGACTATGAGCTTTACTATGCGGGTGAGCCCACAACGCCAGAGCAGCTCTTTAAAGCTATGCTTCGCGACCCCAGCGCGATTGATAAGGTATACCTTCGCGAGGCTAGGCCTTCACGGGGCTTCCTAGGAATAAGGCTAAAGCGCGAGGGGCTTGGGGAGGAGGCAAGGCTGGAGGTGCTCAGGTACATAGCCCAGGAGCTCATCGAAGAGGCTAGGCGAATAAAAGAGGTGGAGATGGAGAATGCGCGCAATCTCAGCAGGGAGTTTGCTGACCTGGACTCCCTGGAGAAAGCGTGCAGAGATGTGGAAAAGCGCAGAGAGGAACTCGAAAATTACAGAAATGAGCTTGAGGATAAGATAGCAC
>MTME02000022.1 GCA_002011115.2 Candidatus Pyrohabitans sp. JdFR-17 | reverse complement strand
ACCACCGCCCCGGAGAGTTAAGCTTATATTCCCCTTCATCAACTTTACCATGATGACATGCAAGCACTGCGACTCACCTGAGAGGCACTACCTGCCCGTACATAATGGCTTAATAGGACCCCACCCTGCATGCCGGGGTGCGGTAATTGCGCTTGTGGGGCAGGATTCTGAGGTGGGGGATATAATCGAGGAATACAAGTGCGGCTTCAGGGTGGAACAGGGGATGCGGGAGAAGAATCTTGGCAAGCGTATGAGGGTAGAAAGGACTCATATTGTGCCCTTGGGAGTTAAACCCAGAAGTGGCGAATCAAGAAAAAAGTGGTTGCAATTGACGCAATGGCAAGCGCCCTCAATCTACGCCCGGAAGATGCATGGAAAATTTTAAATCCTCCCTCTCCAACTTCCTACTCAGGAGGCATGTGGTGAGCGAGGACCACCTTTTTCTGCGTGCGTGCTGGCGAGAAGATGTGGAGCGCACTCCCGTGTGGCTGATGCGCCAGGCGGGGCGGTACATGCAGGCTTACCAGGAGGTTAGGGCACAGCACTCCTTTCTGGAGATGTGCAGGAATCCAAGGCTTGCGGCGCAGGTAACGCTTCAGCCCGTGGAGAGGCTGGGTGTGGACGCGGCGATACTCTTCAGCGACATTCTTGTTCTGGTCGAAGCAATGGGGATGAGGCTGGAGTTTCAGGAGGGCTTTGGTCCAAGGCTGCACAAGCCGGTGAGGAGCATGGATGGCGTGGACAGGCTCCGCGTACCGGAGGCGGAGAAAGACCTCGCTTATGTGATGGAGGCTATTAAGCTCACGAGGGAAAAGCTCCGCGGGAGGGTGCCACTGATAGGCTTCTCGGGCGCACCCTTCACCCTGGCGAGCTATGTAATCGAAGGGCAGAGCTCGCGAATCTTTCGCTTCACCAAGGAGATGATGTTCTCCCAGCCGGAGGCGTTCAATGCGCTGATGGAGAAGATTACCAGTGCAGTTATCGACTACCTAAATGCGCAGGTGCGCGCGGGTGCACAGGCGCTGCAGATATTCGACTCCTGGGTTGGCTGCCTTGCGCCAGATGATTATGAGCGCTACGTTCTGCCCCACATGCAGCGAATCTTCGCGAGCTTAGATGCGCGTGGCGAAGTGCCTGTGATTCATTTCGCCAATCAGGCGGCAACATTCTTGGAGAAGGTTCGCGTTGCTGGAGGCGACGTCATAGGCGTGGACTGGCGAATACCCCTCGATGAAGCGTGGCGCCGCGTGGGTTATGAGGTGGGGATACAGGGAAACCTCGACCCCCTCGCGCTGTTCGCACCCCTCGAGGAGATAGAGCGCAGGGTTCGCGACATTCTGGATAAAGCTGGCTCAAGACCGGGGCACATCTTCAACCTGGGGCACGGGGTGCACAAAGATACCCCGGAGGAGAAGGTGGTTGCGCTTGTAAAGATGGTAAAGAAGCTGAGCGCCAGGTAGCGTAACGGGCGATTTACTCTCTCAACCTGTCAAGGGCTATTTTCACCCTTTCCAGAAACCTCTCTGCATCCTCAATTACACTTTCAGCTTCTTCTTTACAGGCTCTATAAGAAACGTCATAATCCGCTCTTTCCCTCAACTGCATATCTCTCGCAAAAGCTTTGGCATAAGCCTCTTCGATGTAACCCTTATTTACAAATTCAATACCAAGGAGAGTCAGCACACCTCTATGTCTCTTTGGATGGAGGTCTTTAAAACTCAGTAGCGCTCTGGCGGAGTAGTACATGCAGTAGTAGGCTTCACTTATTGCACTGTTAAATTTTTTATTTTCGAAGAGGATTTTTGCAGAATCCAGAGCCTCCTCTGCTCTGGCAATGTAGTCTATATACTCAGGCATATATAACCTTACCCTCTCTCTTCACATTCTTGATAAATCCATAACCCTCCCTCTCAAGAAATTCAAAATGCTCTATACTCATAACCTGATGGGAGATGTGCTCCCCGTATTTAAGAAGGATAGGAAAAGATATGTCCACAAGTTCGTCCAGAGAAACGTCGCCTATAATGAGCACATCTATGTCGCTCTCCTCTTCAGCCTCACCTCTAGCGTAGCTGCCGTAGAGGATTATTCTATCTATTTTATCTCCGTACTTTTCCCTCACTTTCTTAATAAACTCCCTCAGAGCTTCTTCCTTCTTACGCATAACTGCCTGCCTCTACACATAATAATCCTGTGAAGATAACCTCTTAAAGCCTTTGTCGCTCATTCCTTAAAAAGCGAGGAAAGCTCCCGTTCCTTCTCTTCTGCGCGTTTCTTTACAGTCTCCTCTATCTTCTCAACAATCGCCTCGAAGGCTTCCTTCGCGGGTCCTTCGTGGTTCACAATGAAGGGCTCCCCGGAGTCGCCCGCCTCGGCGATGCGTGGGTCTATGGGGATGCTTCCCAGCAGGGGTACGCCAAGCTCCTTGGCAACCTTCTCACCGCCGCCGCTCCTGAATATCTGGGTAACCTCGCCGCAGTGGGGGCATACGAAGCTGCTCATGTTCTCAATTACGCCAATCACCGGGACGCGCATCACCTTCGCCATGTCTATGCTCCGCCTGGTGTCGAGCACCGCCACCTCCTGCGGCGTTGTGACTGTGATAATCCCGTCCAGGTCTGGGATAAGCTGCATAACGCTCAGCGCCTCATCACCAGTGCCTGGAGGCAGGTCTATGAGCAGGTAGTCAAGTTCTCCCCATACTATATCGCTCAGAAACTGCTCAATTACGCCCATTATCACAGGACCCCGCCATATTATCGCCTGGTTTTCATCCGCGAGAAAAGCCATGGAGATTACCTTTACTCCTTTAGCCTCAGGCGGAAAAAGCCCGGCGGGGGTTGCGAAGAGCTCGGGGTTGGATATGCCCAGCATCTTCGCCACGTTGGGTGCTGTAACGTCGGCATCAAGAAGTCCGACTTTATAACCCTTATTCGCAAGCGCAAGGGCTAGGTTCACGCTCACAGTGGTCTTGCCCACTCCACCCTTTCCGCTCATTATTGCAATCTTGTGCTTCACATTCTTCATCCTCGCCTTCACAGCGGCGAAGGTCGGGTCGACAGCGGCCTTGGCGTCGCCACCGGCGCCGCATGCGGAGCATGCCTCACCTTCTGGCTCAGTTGAGCAGGTGTTGCACTCGTTCTTCTCTTCCATTCGCATCCCTCAGCCTAACCTGCGAAAGGTTGTCAGTGTAAAATATTATCAAATTATTTTTAGAAACTAACCTTGCGGGTTAGCACAATGTGCCCCAAGGAGCTTGTGCTTGCTGCCTTCTCCCTCTCCACGCCAGAGCGCGTGCCCGCGGTGATATTCGGAGGCGGCTTCTGGGCGGCTAAGCAAACTGGCAAAAGCTTCAGGGAGCTTCTTAAGAGCAGGGATAGCTACGCTGAGGCTGTGCTCGGGATGCAGCGCTCCCTGGAGAGCGATATGGTGTTTGTGGGCTCGGGTTTGAACAACCTGGTGTGCAAAGCTCTTGGCTGCGAGGTTAGGGTGGAGCAGTCTTCGCTCCAGGTGCTCAACCATATTAAACCTGAGAAGGAGCTTGTGGGCAAAGTAAACCAGCTTGAAGAGATTGCCACGCTGAGGCAGGGGTTTGAGATTGTGAATGAGGAGCTTGGAGATCGCTACCTCGTGGCGGTGACCAGCTGGGGCCCCTTCACCCTTGCCGCGAACCTCGTCGGCGTGGAAAAACTCATGACGGACCTGTATATGAATCCACGGGCTGCGGAGCGGGCGCTGGAGGTTGCGAGCCTCACAATAGAGGAGTTTTACTCCCCATTCATCGACCTGGGTTTAGAGACTGTTAGCCTGGCTGAGCCCTCGGCGTCGGGTAACCTCATCTCCCGGGAACACTTTTTAAAATTCACCCTGCCCCACCTCTCCCGCCTGGTGAGACGATTTAAAAGCCGAGGCGTGGCTGTTTACCTGCACCACTGCGGCAGCACCGAAGATAGGGCCAGCGACATAGCCGCCATTAAGCCGAGCTGCCTTAGCTTAGGGCAGGAGGTGGACCTCCCGAAGGTAAAGCGTGAGCTTCGCAGCACATGCCTGGCTGGCAACATAGACCCAATGCTGCTTCTCAAGGCGAGCCCAGCGCAGGTGGCGCGCGAGGCGAAGGCACTGCTCAATGCTATTGGGGATACCCCAGGCTTTGTGCTCTCTCCGGGGTGCGACGTGCCTCCAGCGGCGCCGGTGGAGAATTTAAGAGCGCTGCTCAGCGCTACCCAAGCCCAGCGCTGAAAAACCAAGCGCCGAAGAATAGGAGCATGCCCCCGAGGAGGGTGAAAACAAGCTCATGCACCCTCGCGCTAAGCACCTGCCTCGAGGTAAAGCTGGCAAAGGATACGAAGGTGTACCACACGAAGTCGCACGCCTCGTGGAAGAGTATAAAGAGACCCAAGCCCAGTAAGCCGAAGCTCGAGGCTTTGGCAACGAGGAGCGCTCCGGCGGTGAGCCACCACAGGTAGAAGTACGGGTTTGCAAAGCTCGTGGCAAAGCCTGCAAAGGTGGCGCCGTAGGGCAGGTCTTTCCCTCTAAGCGCCACCTCCCTGCGCATGCGGAGCATCTCTATACCCATGTAGAAGAGCAGTGCACCTCCCGCGATGGAGAGCACCTTCAGCGGCGCGCCCTTAATCGCCGAAGCTACACCAGCGTAGATGAGGAGTATCAGGGGCACCTCAAGCAGGGCATGCCCCAGGGATATCCTCGCCCCGGCGAGCTTATCGCTATGCCCCTTGGCTATGCACACTGCCAGCACAGGGCCGGGCATCAGCACGCCGGAGAGGGAGATAATCACCGTCGCAAAGAGGAAGAAGCCCAGGGAAGCGTTGTCTATGCTTGAGAGCAGGCTCTGCGATAAATTGTCAAGCATACTACTTCCTCACCACTATGGTTAATATATCCTCATCCTCCAGCACATGCTCCAGGCCGACGCGCTGCCCCGGGAAGCGCACACTTCTGCCCCACACCTGAGCGTACCTGAACCTCTCCACAAAATCGCGGTGGAGCTTCTGACAGACCTCAGCCACGGTGGTGCCGCGCCTCACAATAAGGGGCTCCTCCAGGTCAGCCTCGCCCCGCTGAGGCTTCATGTAAACGCGTATAAACCCAAGCCTGGAGTAAATCTTCTCCTTCAGCTCCTCAATACCTATGCCCCTGCCAGCGGAGATAGCCACAAACTCCCTCCCGAGCCTTGAAGCCACCTCCCTCAGGTACTCCTCGCCTACAAGGTCTATCTTGTTCAGCGCCACCAGCGAGGGGATGTAAACGCGGTTGCCAGCGATGGCATCAATAAATCGCTCCTCATCTAAATCCTCGTGGATTACCACATCGGCATTGTGCACGCGGTACTCGTTGAGAATCGCCTTTATTGTCTCCTCGGTTATGCTCTTTAGCGGGACGGTGGAGTTTACCTTTATTCCCCCCTGCGCCTTTTTGGTTATCTTAACCTTTGGCGGCGTCGCATCTAGGCGAATGCCGGCGTCGTGAAGCTCCTTAACAAGAATGCGGTACTGCTCGATGTTGAACACATCTATGAGCAGTAAAATCAAATCAGCACTCCTGATAACGGAGAGCACCTCTCGCCCGCGCCCTCTCCCGCGAGAGGCGCCGCGTATTAAGCCAGGCACATCGAGTATCTGAATCTTAGCCCCGCGGTACTCGAGCACCCCAGGTACAACGTCTAGGGTTGTGAAGTCGTAGCTCCCCACCTCGCTCTCTGCGTTGGTGAGTACATTGAGAAGCGTTGACTTGCCCACGCTGGGAAAGCCCACCAGAGCTACAGTGGCGTCGCCGCTCTTTCTTACGGCGTAGCCTCTACCCGCACCCTTAGCTTCACCGCGGCGCTCCGCCTCCTCCCTAAGCCTGGCAAGCTTTGCCTTGAGCCTGCCTATGTGGTGCTGCGTAGCCTTATTATACGGAGTGCGCCTTATCTCCTCCTCGAGCTCGCGTATCTTCTCTTCCAGAGAGGGCATCTCTTTATAAACAACGCTTCCCATTAGAAAAATAATCGACGGGAAGCTTGAGGTTTATACCATGCGTGCCGAGGAGAAGCTGGAAAAGCTTGAAGAGTGGTTCCATCGCTATGGAAGTGCAGTCATAGCCTTTTCAGGCGGAGTGGACAGCAGCGTGGTGGCGGCTGCTGCGCAGAGAGCACTTGGTAGCAAGGCACTTGCAGTGACCGCAGACTCTTCCACGCTCTCAAAGCGGGAGCTTTCCCTAGCTAAGCGCGTCGCCCGCGAGATAGGCATCCGCCACATGATTATTAAGGAGGACGAGCTGGAGGATGAGCGCTTCTCAGCCAATCCGGAAAACAGGTGCTACTACTGCCGCTCCAAGCTTGCGACTGCGCTCAAGGAGATAGCAAAGCGAGAGGGTTATGCCGTCATCGCAGACGGCGCGCATCTGGGCGATACCCGCGAGCACCGCCCTGGCTTACAGGCACTGAAGGAGCACGGCATCCGCAGTCCGCTGCTTGAGCTGGGCTATGATAAACGCGATGTGCGCGAGATTGCAACGTTGCTGGGCCTCTCCGTTAAGAACAAACCAGCCATGGCATGCCTTGCCTCCAGGATCCCCTACGGGGAGCGCATAACTAAGGAGAAGCTGGAGATAGTGGAGAAGGCGGAGGCATTCTTCTTTGAACGTGGATTTACAACAGTGCGCGTACGGGTACATGGCGACATCGCAAGGGTGGAGCTTCTCCAGGAGGAGATTCCCCTTGCGGTAAAGCTTCGCGACGAGATAGCTGCCCATCTTAAGGCTCTCGGCTTTGCCTACGTCACCCTTGATCTTGAGGGTTATCGCGCCGGGAGCATGGATGAGGTTTTAAGAAAAAAATAAATATCACCTCTCTCCAATAGTCAATAAAACCTGAAGGAGGTTGCAGAAATGACGGAGGACAACGTAGTCTACGTGGGAAATAAGCCAGCGATGAATTATGTGCTTGCAGTTAGCACCCAGTTTACCAGAAACGCCAAGGAAGTGGTGATAAAGGCGAGGGGAAGGGCAATCTCCCGTGCAGTGGACGTGGCAGAGATAGTAAGAAACCGCTTTATACCCGAGGCGAGTGTAAAGGATATAAAGATCGGCACCGAGGAGGTGACCACAGAGGACGGCAAGACTGTTAGGCTGTCCTCAATAGAGATAGTGCTGGAGAAGTAGGATGGATTTTACCTCCCTTCTCGATTTTATTGTGCGCAGAGGGATGAGTGTAAACGTACTTTTGGGAGAGGAGAGGGTAGTTGAACTCAGGACCAAGGCTGAAAAGAGTTTTGAGGTGGTTATCCACAACCCCCAGGCCCTGAAGCGACTTCTTCAGGAGTTCGTGTAGATGAGCATGGAGAAGCTGCTCGCGCTTGCGAAGAGGCTGGAGGAGAAGGGCTACGCCATAGAGGTGGTGCACGAGGGCAGGGTTATTTTAAAGCTGGGCAAGGGTGCAAAGCCAGGCTTGTTGAAGGCTCTTGGTCCTGTGGAGATTAAGGATATCCGCGCGGTGCTTGGCTTTATAAAGCTATGACGCTCGCTGTGGTTGTAGAGCGTATTCATGCTGAGCGTGCAAGGCGCCACCTCCTTCGTTTAGGCTTACTCGATAAAGGGCGTCGTATTATTGTTAAGGGCAACGTAGTTGAGATTCCTGTGGTTGAAGCTCCTGCTTCGATGCCGGTGCCCTTTACGCTGGCAGAGCAGGCTTCGCCGCAATATGCCTCCCCACCTCTTAGCTTTGACCAGCTCAAGCGGGAGCTTTGCAGGCGCATAGGCGAAAAGGCGCAGCTATTGCGTGGCGGCTGGGAGCTTATTGGTGATGTGCTGATAATAAACCTGCCAGAGGAGCTTTATCCACTGCGCCATGAGATAGGGGAATTTTTGCTAAGCTTTCACCCGCGAGCGAGAAGCGTCGTGGCAAGGCGAGGCATAAGTGAGGAGCTGCGCTATCCCGAGGCGGAGGTTATCGCAGGCGAGAGTAATACTACGACACTTCACAAAGAGCACGGGTGCGTGTTCAAGCTCGACCCCTGCAGAGTGATGTTTTCGGCGGGTAACATGGAGGAGCGCAAACGCATGGCACAGCTTCCCGCGCGGGATGAGGTGGTGCTTGACATGTTCGCAGGTGTGGGGCAGCTCAGCATACCCCTGGCGAAGCATACATCACCGCGAAAGGTGCTTGCAATAGAGAAGCGCCCTGAAACCTACGAATTTCTGAAAGAGAATATTAAGCTGAACCGCCTCGATAGCATTATGCAGGCAAAGCTCGGCGACTGCCTGGAGGTTGCACCCACCGACTTTGCCAACCGCGTGCTCATGGGCTACTTTTTCTCACCCCAGCGATTCCTGCCCAAGGCACTGGAGGCGCTTAAAGGAGGAGAGGGGGTAATCCACTACCACACCCTCGTTGCGAAGGAGGCACTGGATAAAGAAGGTGAGGCGCTGGTTGAGCGCATCGCAGAGCTCGGGTATAAAGCAAAGATAGCTCAGCGAAGGATAATTAAGTCCTACGCGCCAAAGCGCTGGCACGCGGTTTACGATGTGGTTGTGGGTTAGAGCCAAATTCTCTTTATTATACCATCGAAGTGTCTATCCTCTGTCGCAATCGCCTGGAGACCATGGTTTTCAATAACCGCCAAGTGAATGGCATCCGACGGCTTTAATCCATGCTTCAGCATGTACTTCTTAGCTTTAAAGAATTCAAGTTCGCCAATTGGAAGGACATCCACATGGGGTAATACACCATTTTCAAGCAGTTCAAAGGTGTCCTCATAGGAGATACCATACTTCTTCTTTGAGACGTATATAACTTCGTCAAGTGCGAGGACATCGGTATAAAGCTCCTCTTTCAGCAGAGACTTATAAAAATCTACAACCCTTGCATCAAAGTCAGAGGAAGGAGTGTTTAAATAAACGATAAGGGACGCGTCAATAAATATCTTCATCAAACTCTTCCTCCAAGTCTATCTCTGCGAGCTCGCCAATTCTCGCCCTCTTGCCTTTGATTTTCTTCTTCCTCTCAAGAATCCATCTAGCAGTCTCTTCGGGATCTTTAATATTTTTTATCAGCATTCCCGCATCTTTTGGCTCTATGACTATAAACCCTCCCTCCTTTATCCCGTAAGCATCCCTGAAGGGTTTTGGAATAACAATCTGCCCCTTAGGACCAACCTTTACTTTGAATCTAACCAAAGGTATCACCAAGTTATACTTGAAGTTTAACCATGCAAAGATTTTTGTTTGCCTATCGCTCCGCTTCCGGGTAACTCCGTCACGCCGTAAGCTCTGCTTCCAGGAAACCCCCCGAAAGTCTTTTTATGCCCCGGGAGGAATACAATACTCATGACAAAACTGCGGGAGAAGCAGCGTTTCGTGCTTGACACCACAGCTCTAACGAGCGTTGAGCTGCGCGAAACTGGGGAGAAGCTGTGCGAGGCGATAAAGCGGATGCTTACTCTAATCGCGGAAGCGCGTATAAAGCTCAACATCTCCTGCCACATCCCCTTTCCCACGGTTTACGACGAGCTGATACAGTTCATGAAGCGTTACGACTGCGATAGCGAGCTTTTTGTGGAGGTGGACACCTGGCTGGTGAAGAAGACACCCAACCGCTTCGAGGTCAAAATACCGGCGGAGGTTTTCTACGAGTACGTTAAAGACATGCGGGAGCGCATGAGTCGCGGAATGAAAATCGCCGAGAGCAGCATCTGGCTCTCTGCCAGCGAGGCGATTAACCTTACACTGAAAAACGTCGACAGGGAGACAATAAAGCGCGAGTCCACCGGCTACATCATCAAGGACTTCCGGGCAAAGTATCGCAATGCGCTGCGCTACGGCACTCTGGACAGCGCTCCCGATTTGGATGTGCTTCTCCTGGCGAAGGAAATGGATGCGGGCGTCGTGGCGAGCGATGAGGGAATCAAGAAGTGGGCTGAGCGCCTTGGGCTGCGCTTCGTCGAGGGGGCGAGCTTCCCCAAGATGCTGGAGGAGTACCTGAAGCACATCGAGTGATAAAGTTTATATTCTACCCTGCGCTGAGAAGAAGGTTTTAACCATGATGGCTGTGATCCACTATCTTGGCACTATAACCTTCAGCATGGGTCTGCTGCTGCTCCTACCCAGCCTTGCAAGTGTGATTCTTAATGAGTACACTATCGCCCCGGCGTTTCTCCTTCCAGCGCTTGGGTGTATCCTTGCCGGCTTTATGCTCCAGAAGCTGGCGCCAAGAAAAGAACTCGACCTTCGCCTGGCGTTCATCATCTCTGCTCTGGGCTGGCTCCTTATCGCCCTGATAGGTGGCACGCCCTACATCCTCGCCTCTGAGGTAGAGTTTCTGGATGCCTACTTTGAAGCGATGGCGGGCTTTACCACCACCGGCATAAGCGTGCTCACCCCGAGCGAGCTACCGCGCAGTGTAATCTTTTGGCGCAGCTTAACGGAGTGGGTTGGTGGCGTGGGCATAGTGGTGCTCTTCCTAGCCATCTTCGCCCCTACCAACGTGGCTGCGAAGCTCTACGTAGCTGAGGCGAGGAGTGAGCGTCTGGAGCCGAGCATGGCGAGGACCGCCCGTAAGATATTCTACATTTACTCCTACTTAACCCTCGCCGCTATTTTGGCGCTCTACCTGAGCGGCGCCAGCGTTTTCGAGGCGGTTAACCATGCACTAACCGCATTATCTTCCGGCGGCTTCTCACCCAATGACGACAGCTATCTCGGAGAGCCGCCTCAGGTTAAGCTGGTAACGATGCTCTTCATGCTCCTCGGAGGCATAAGCTTTGCACTGCACCAGAGCTGGATGGAGGGCAAGTTTAAGAAATTCTTCTCAAACATCGAGGTTCAGGCGATTCTTGTTATAGTAGCTATCTTTTCCCTGCTCCTCTACCTGGATGGTGTGCCGGCAATAGACGCGGCGTTCACCACCATCTCCGCTCTGACCACGACAGGTTTCGCAAGCATAGACGTATCTTCGCTAAGCGATCTATCTAAATACTACCTGCTTCTGCTCCTGAATATCGGAGGTGGCTACGGCTCCACCGCGGGCGGGCTGAAAGTAATAAGGTTTGTGATAATCCTCAAAGCCATAGAGTGGTTTATTCGCAAGATAACCTCTCCGCGGAGGCGGGTAATACCCTTCAAAATTCAGGACAAGGTCTTCAGCGAAGAGGAAGTGTTCTCCACCCTGCTCTTTGCCCTGCTCTACCTCTTCTTCCTCACCGTAGGTACCTTTATTTTCATACTCTTAGGGCACGACCTCATGGAGGCGCTCTTCATGATATCCTCAGCGCAGGGCAACAATGGTTTGGTGGTGCTCACCCAGTACAACAGTATAGAAAAAGTGGTTATGATATTCCACATGTGGATTGGCAGGCTGGAGATTATCCCGGTGCTCACCCTTCTAACAGCCTTGAGGAAGAGTTAAGCCTTCTCCTTAATCAGATTTGCCACCTTCTCAACCACGCTCACCTTAGCTAGGATGGTGAGCCTGTCTCCCGCCTTTAGCACTGTGCTTCCCCGAGGTATAATAAGTTCGCCATTGCGGTGTATCGCAGCTATCGTAGAGCCTTCGGGCATGCCTATCTCGCGGATCTCCTTGCCCACCACCAGCGCGTCTTCGGGTATTGTAATCTCGATTATGTCCGCATCTTGCATGGTTGTGAGTACACTCTTAACCCCCGGGCGGAGTATCAGGTTGCGGATGTACTTGGCTATCGTTCTGCTGGGGTATATTATCTGCTCCACACCCACCTCCTTAAAAATCTCCTCGTGCTTGGGATTCTGGGATAGGGTGATTCTGCGCTCTATTCCGAGCATGCGGGCAAGTTCGCACACCATTAAATTTACAGCATCGTCGCTTGTGGCACTCACTATGACGTCAGCCTTCTCTGCCCCTGCCTCCCTGAGCACATCTATCTCAGTTCCGCTCCCGTTTATCACCAGGGCGTCTATCTCCTCGGCTATCTCCTTGGCTTTGGCATCATCCTTTTCCACTATAACTACGTTGCTCTTCTCCTCTATTAGGAGCCTAGCCAAAGCAAGGCCTATCTTAGAAGCACCAACTATTATCACGTACATGCTTTACCTCTTCCTTTTCCTCTTCCTGGCTTTTTTAGTTTTCCCGAAAAGATGCTCCACAATCCTAGCATACGCCGGGCGGGTGATGAAGACACCTATGGTGACACCCATTATCGTGGTTAGGGCGAAGCCCTTGAGCGCCGCCATGCCTATCATGAAGAGCGGCACCATTGCAGCAACAGTGGTGAACCAGGCGGAGAAGATTATAAAGAAGGCTCGCTTTATGCGGGAACGCAGGGAGTAGGTGCGCTGGAGCAACACCTCGTCGGTTATCACAATCTGGTCGTCAACGCCGGTGCCCACTGCCGCGATTATGCCCGCTATCGCAGGCAGGTCGAGGTCCCAGCGTATCAGCGAGGCGAGGCCCAGGATGATTATAACCTCGCTAATGCCGGTGCCTATTATGGGCAGCACAATCCCCGCCCTGCGATAGCGCAGGAACACTACCAGGGCGACAGCCACTATCGCAAAAAACCCTGCGATGGCGGCGTTTTTTGCGAACCCTATGGCAAGTTCCGGGTCAACGCGAGAGGTGGAGAGCACTTCCAGCTTTATGGGCAATGCGCCCGAACGCAGCACCACCTCTACGCTCTTCGCCTGGATCTCCGCCTCCTCGTCGGAGCCCGTCTCGAGCACCAGGTCGCGCGGCGCCTTGCCAGCGACGATGAACTCCTGCCACAGGCTCCCGCCTATTGGCGCGCTGTTCACCAGCACGTCATCCAAGTACATCTCCACCCAGGGAACGCGCGGATCCCTGGAGAGTGCCTCGAAGTTGGTGACGTTCTCCGGGGCTATGCCTGCATCACGAAGCGCGAGCAGCGCCACCTCGCGGAATCGCTTGGCTGCATCCTCGCTGACTGTGAATGGAACCTGCCACTTCCCTGTGCTTATGCTCTTGGTGTAGGGTGCTATGCGCACCAGCTCGCTCCCAGTAAAGGCAGTGCGGTTGCCCACCTTCACCACCAACTTGCCCTGCCTCTCAATCAGCTCTCTCGCCTGCTCTGGATCAGTGCCAGCGAAGTCGATAATCAGGTACTGCTTCCCCCATGGCCTAACAGAAAAGTCCTTTATTCCCAGACCGTTCAGGCGCTTCTCTAAAATATCCACTATAAGCTCCATGGTCACCTCGGTTCCATCGGGAGCAACGTACGGCAGGGGATGTTCCGTCTTAACTTTGAGTTCACTACCCCCAGCCAGGTCCAACCCCAGAGAGAAGGTGGGCTCCTGGACATACATCACCAGCAGGGAAAGTGCCACCAGGGCGAGAAGTATCTGCACCCTGCGTATTTTAATTATCTCCTCAAAACTCATGTTCTCGCTCTCCGCTCCACATACCAGCGAAGTATTCCCACATTCTGAATCCAGGTGTTTATCATGTCCACCAGCATGCCGATCATTATCACCAGCGCGACATCGTCCAGCACTTTGGATGAGGAAACTAAGAAAAGCACCAGCATGGCTGTGAAGGTGGTTATGCTCATTGTCAAGCCTGTCTCCATAGCGCGCTTAATCCTCGCCACCAAGTCGCCTTCTCTGTGCACAAGAACGCGGGTGGTGAGCAGTATGTCCGTATCCACAGAGTAGCCCACCAGTAAGAGCAGCGCAAGTAGTGAGCCCTTGGAGAGCTCAATTCCGAGCAGTGACATTGTGGCTAGGGTTACCACTATGTCGGAGAAGGCTGAAAGCACCACCGCAAAGCTGGGCACGAAGGTTCTGAACCTCAAGAATATGGTGAACGCCATAAAGCCGAAGGCGAAGAGCATCGCATAGATCGCCTGCCTGAAGAAACTCTCCGCAAAGGAGGGCAAAATTGTGTCACTATTAAAGTTTTCTATTCCATACTGAAGTAATATTTGTCGCACCTTTTTGGATTCTTCTGTGTTTAGTGGATGGTTTATAAAAATTTGCAGCTTGCTATCAGTTATGCTTCTCTCTATCCGTATTCTAACATCATATCCTAGCTCAAACGATATATCATTTGCAATATTATCAATGCTTTCCATATTCTCCGGTAAAGGAGCAATTATTAATGTACCACTTTTAAAATCGATGCTCATCGGGAGGGTTCCACTATAATAGCCATTAACAACAATAACCATCCCCGCAAGGAGCATGGCAATTGGCAATACCATGAACTTCCTTATATCCATGGCAAGAAATTCATCAAGCTTTGACATGTTAGACCTCCGGAAGTAAGAAGGAAATCATAGTCATTAAATACGCAGTTGTATAAAAAGCTTTGGTGGGTAGCATGAGGGAAGAGCTGATAGGCATGGGCATACTTCTGGTATTCATAGGTATGATTCTGATATTCACGGGCATGCTGAGCGGCGTTATCAGGGGCGGCGAAGGCAAGGCGGAGGTGCGCGGCGGTGGCGTGGTGCTTATCGGTCCTTTCCCCATAGTTTTCGGGAGCGATGCCCAGAGCGTTAAGACTGTGCTCCTCTTAACCATTGTGCTCATCTTAGTTGTTTACTTCCTGTTCTACAGGGGCTTGGTAAAGTGAAGCTGCTAATAGACAAGCGGGGTAAGAAGTACCTTTTGCGCGAGGATGTGGAGGAGTTTCACACGAGCCTGGGGGTGGTGAAGCTCCGCGATGCCAAGCCTGGAGACAAGCTGCGCTCTCACCTGGGACATGAGTTCTACCTGTTGGAGCCCACTGTAGTGGACTACTATGACAAGCTTCCCCGCGCTGGGAGCATAGTCCTCAAGAAGGAGATAGGGCCGATAATCGCATACACCGGCATTGGTTCAGGCTCGCACGTCGTCGAGGCGGGCACAGGTACGGGAGCGCTTGCAATCTACCTCGCCCACGTGGTTGGAAGCGAGGGCAAGGTGTACACCTACGAGATACGCGAGGACCACCTAGAGATTGCCAGGAAAAACTTCGCCAAGGCTGGCGTAGAGGATAGGATTGAGGCGAAGCTCGCTGACGTGCGTCAGGGTATCGAGGAGCGCGACGTAGATGTCGTAGTTTTTGACATGCCAGACCCCTGGCTGGCGATTCCCCACGCCTACGAAGCGCTGCGCCACGGTGGCTTTATTGCGGTGTACAACCCCTACATAGAGCAGATACGCAAGGCTTACCTTGCGATGCAGGAGGCGAACTTTAAGGACAAGCGGGTTATAGAGATTCTGGAGCGGGAGATTGAGGTTAAGAAAGTCGGGACTCGGCCAAAAACGAGGATGCTGGGGCACACCGGATACCTAGCCTTTGGGAGGAAGTACTGATGAAGATTACGGCAAAGACGCGCGTTTATGAGGTTTATAAGCACTATCCCCGCGCCGCAGAGCTCCTCAACCGTTACGGTATATGCGAGTGCGACGCCTTCTCCACCATCGAGAAGCAGGCGAAGCTGAGAAAGCTCAACCTGGAGAAGCTGCTGGAGGAATTAAACGCGGTGGCTTCTGGTGACCGCTAAACTGTAAATACCTCTAACATGACCATTATAATGATTAAATTTATATGTCAACACACCCCATATAATGGTCATGCAAGGAGACATTGAACAAAAAGTTATAAAG
>MTME02000021.1 GCA_002011115.2 Candidatus Pyrohabitans sp. JdFR-17 | reverse complement strand
TTGCGCAGATAGGCAAAGCTTACAGAAACGAGATTTCGCCGAGGCAGGGCTTAATCCGTCTGCGTGAGTTTACCCAGGCTGAGGTAGAGATATTCATAGACCCCAAGGACAAAACTCACCCCAACTTCTCACGCTATGCCGAGGAGAAGCTCAGGCTCTTGCCTCAAGATAGCGAGGATGTGGTGGAACTCACTGCAAGGGAGGCGGTGGAGCGCGGCATTGTGAAGCATGAGTTCCTGTGCTATTATCTAGTGCACACCCAGCGTTTCTTGCTTGAGCTTGGGATACCCTACGAGAAGCTGCGCTTCAGGCAGCACCTCCGCGAGGAGATGGCCCACTACGCCGCTGACTGCTGGGATGCTGAGGTGCGAACGGAGCGCTTCGGCTGGATTGAGGTCGTGGGTATAGCTGACAGAACAGATTACGACTTAAAGGCGCACGAAAAGCACAGTGGCATTGAGCTGCGCGCCTTTCGCCAGTTTCCCGAGCCAATAAAGCGCAGGCGCCTTGTGCTAGAGCCGAAAATGTCAAAGCTCGGGCCCGAGTTTAAGCGCCTCGCGGGGAAGGTTGCGGAGGCACTGAAGGAGCTTCCCGAGAGCGAAGTGGAGCGCTTCGCCGAGCAGGGTAGCGTTGAGATTAGCGTCGCTGAAGAGAAGGTGACCATTACGCGGGAGCACGCTGAGGTAAAAGAGGTGGAGGAGACGATAACCGGTGAGAAGTTCATCCCCCATGTTATTGAGCCCAGCTTTGGGATTGACCGCATCTTCTACTGCGTGCTTGAAAACGCCTACTACCAGCGCGACGGTAAAAACGTGCTGAAGCTCAGCCCCAGGCTGGCGCCGGTGAAGGCGGCGGTGTTCCCGCTGCTCAACCGCGAGGAGCTTGTAAAGGTGGCGAGGGAGATATTCGATGAGGTTAAACGGGCTGGCATTCTCGCGCTCTTCGATGCGAGTGACTCCATAGGCAGGCGCTACGCTCGCGTGGACGAGATAGGCGTGCCCTTCGCGATAACCATAGATTTCGACACCCTTGAAGATGAGACGGTAACAATACGCGAGCGCGACTCTGCGGAGCAGGTTCGCGTACCTAAACGCGAGGTTGCCGAGATTTTGCGTGATTTAATAGCCGGGAGGAAGGGGTTCGCGGACCTGGTCTAGTCTTTTCTTGAAATCTCTGAGATAAAAATAGAGAATTCGGTGTTGTTTTCACGCAGAGTGGGAATATCTATTCTATCCGCAAAATCCGGTAGCATATATTTTTCATAATCTCGTTTTCTACCCTCCCCAACCCATCTACTCAGGCAATCTATCGGATGTATGCCTTTACGTTCAATTCCGAGCCCCTCACATATCCACTCTTCAATGCAATCATTGAAAATTACATATTTTGTGAGGTCTTTGAGGTCTTCCGGTATGTGCCGACTAAGGAATCTGATAACCTCCTTTTTATCATCTCCCTCGGCATCCGCTATAACTACTATTTTACCAAGTCTTACACGCCTTTTGGCATTGATTATCCTCTCAATTTTAGGATTACACTTTCCATGCATCCATTCAACATAAATGTGCCAAGATTTATCCATAATATTCATTTTCTTAAATCTCTGAACGAGTTTTTTGAAGAAGTCTACACCATACTTGTCCTCTGTCAAGATCAGTATATTAAAGCTCCCCATAAAGCCAGCCTTCACTCAGTGTTATGCCATACTCACTCATCCAGCTCCTGAGCTTTTCCGGCTCTTTAATCCTCCTCACTTCTGTTTCTCCATCTGAATTTTTACCAACAAGCAGGAGGTCTTCGGGATTTACCATATCAACTACTGCCGGAGAGTGTGTTGCGGCAATCACTGTACATCCAGAATTTTTTAGTTCGGTCACGACGTATTCAAGTGCCTTGGGATGCAGGGAATTTTCTAACTCGTCTATTATTAGCAGAGCTGGTTTTGTTTCTATTGCGAGCAGAATTGAGAGAAGCTTCCAGAATCCATCTGCCACCATTGGCGGATAGAGGATATGATCTCCTTCATAGACTCTTATGTACACTCTCCCATCGTCTGTTAGTGCTGGTTTTATCATAATCTCTTTATTCTCCCCGAAGACAGCATTTATAACTGATTTGATACGGGATGGCACATCCTTTTCCATGTAAATTGTATGGAAAACATTAGAAAGATTGCTACCATCCTCCGCCAGCACAGTATCTTTTTTAACTGGCTTTGGGGTTTTTATTGTTTTAAAGTCCAGTTGCCTAAGCAATATCTTTGGCTCAAGAAATCTTTCTCCAATTACAAGACCTACGAGAGGCATTGCAACCTCCCTCTCCCGTGCATCAGAAAAGGTTTTAACAACCGGCGATATAACCTTGAGGGGTTCACCCTCCATCTGCGGTATGTGTAGAGTTAGAATCGCCCAATTTTTATGATACCTAGCGCTCCAGCCAGTGAAAATAAATGAATCTTGCAATACTGCCTCATAGGTTTTATCGATTAGACCTCTCCTTTCAGGAACTTCGCCAATAATTCGAGCATCCTTAATATCCTCAAAGAATGCATCGACCAAATCAGGATTATGCTGAATTCTAATGGTATTTCCCACTCTGTCAATCGTTACTACTCCTAAAACATCAATAATCTCTTTCAAAACCTCAAATTTTCCAGCACGCCCTGTTATACAGACCTCATACCTTGCCGCATATCCAGCAATCTCAAATTCATAACCTATGGTAATGGGCAGTTCCTCCTCACCCATCCAAACGACATTTTGATATCCCCACCACTCAATGAAAGGGTTAACCTGAAATTGAAAATGAATTCTTTTAATAAGTTTAAAAACCTCAATTATATTAGTTTTTCCGGAGCCGTTTGGACCTACTAATAAGTTAAAGTCTCTCAGCTCTATCTCAACGTTCTTTAAGCTTTTAAAGTTTTTAATCCAGATATTTTTGATTCGTGGTTTACTCAAATTTCGTTCACCACTTTATCCTGTTCCATTCCCAGTGATATATCATTTTCGATGACTCCCTCTGAGAATCCCATCTATCCGCTTTATCGCCTCCAGGATGTCCAGAATAACCCTCAAATCCTTCTCATCTTTCAGGCGTAAAAGCAGCTCCTTTCTCTTCTCCAGGAGAATTTCATTTCCTTCCTGAGGCTCTACCTCTGCCTTAGCCTGAGGCGCAACCTCCTCTTTCCCCTCCTCCTCTTCGCCCTCCCGTACCACCTTGACCTCGCCGCAGGTAGGGCACAGCACCTTACCTTCCTTCTCGAATAGCGGCGCACCGCAGTTGGGGCAGTGGTAGGCGAGCATTGTAGCCCTGCTCAGCAGCAGCTCAGCCATCTTCTTAATCGTAGCCTCCTTTTCCATACTACCAGTAATTTTTTATAACGTAAAAAATATATAAGGTAGTGACCTGCTCGTCGAGTTACTTTTCCGCCTTTTTGGAGGTGATTACATGGAACACGAGGAAAAGGTAAGACAGATTTGCGAAGTTCTGAACCAGGTGATTGAGGATACCTCCATTCCCCGCAACATTCGCAGAGCCGCAGAGGAGGCTAAAAACACATTAATGAATGAAAAGGAGGATTTAGGAGTAAGGGTAAGCTCTGCCATCTATATCTTGGAGGAGATAAGCAACGACAGGAACCTGCCTCTGCATGCAAGAACAATAATCTGGAACATTTCCAGTGAACTTGAGACCATAAAGACATGAGAGACTTCATCCTTGCCATAGCCAGCGAACTATTTCTTTTTTCTCCAGAAGAGGCGGGAAAGGTAATTTCAAGGATAAAGGGTGAGGTTAACCGCGAGACATTGAACAGGAACCTTGAGAACCTCGCTAGGGATAAGGTGCTTCTTGCGCTTGAGCCAGGGGAAAGTACCCTTCGTGGCTTGGCTTTTGTGCATGGACCAAATTTTGAGGGCGATTCAAAGGTGGAGGTTAAAAAGGCGCTACTGGAGGAAGGCTTAGCCAGGCGGGGGTTCGAGGAGGTTGCCTGGAACAGCGTCGCCGGTCGCATTTTGGCTGAGATTAAAACCCTGGCGGCTGAGCTTGAGGAAGACATAAAGCTCCTGTACCACCCGCCCAAGAAGCTTGAGATGCGCTACTTCGACCTTGCTCTGGAGTACCACCAGCACTACAGCCACTTTCTGAGGTTGAATTTCTCAGATGCGCTGGATAAACCGATAGAGCTTGGGGAATGGGAGGACTTCTCCGCGAGACTCACGCGATTGCGGGAGATGCTGGATAAGCTTGAGTATTAGAGGTAGTCTGTGAGATAGGGAAAGTTCAGCCTGAGCAGGTCCTGCCACCGCGAGAGGTGTGCCCACTCCTGTGTGAGTACCCCTCTAACCTCCAAACCGGCGTCTATCATGTTCTGAATCGCGCTGGTAATCTCATACTCTCCTCGAGGTGAGACCTCAACGCCGGCGATGAAGGGCTTGGCTTGCGGGCTGAAAACATATAGCGGAGCCGCAGCGATGTCGCTGAGTATCTCTTCCTCGCGGGGCTTCTCCACTATCCTAACCACCCTGCCCTTAGACAGCCTGACGGTGCTGGCTTCTTTTATTTTATCCCTGTCCATGCGCTTCAGGCTCAGCGTGGCTGCAGCCTTCGCCGAATGGTGCACGCGGAGAAGCTCTTTAAGGTGCGCGGACGGAAAGACGTAATCGCACGCTAAGGCGACGAAGTCACCCTGGAGATGGGGAAGCGCCAGACTGAGAGCGTGGGCGGAGCCAAGAGGCTTAGGCTGCGTGATAAACTTCACCCTCTTTCCTTGAGAGCTTAGAAAGCGCTCTATTTTCTCTCCCTGCGCGCCCCTAACCACCAGCACATCCTCAATACCTGCCTCCTCCAGCGCTTTGAGCTGGTGGAGAATCATCGCTTTGCCCCTTACTGGCAATATCGCCTTTGGCACAGCACTGGTAAAAGGCTGGAGCCTCCTCCCTTTACCCCCGGCGAGGATTACAGCCTGCGTTGTGCTCACCTCAGTCTCCAATCTCCACCCACTTGCCTTCGCCCTCCCACAGGCGTACCGTGAGAGGGAAGTTCAGCTTGGACTTGAGCTTCTCATAAATGCTTATGCAGATGTTCTCTGCACTCGGGTAAGGGAGAAGCTCGTTGAGCACGCGGTGGTCGTACTCGGCGAGCACCTCCCGAAGAGCTGCCTTTACGTCCGCGAAGTCGATAATTATCCCATCCTTGGGCTCGCCCTCAAGGATTACCTCAACCTTATACGTGTGACCGTGCATTATTCCACAGCTTTTGTGCTCTGGTAAATAATGCGCGGCATCGAAATGCTCTACAATGCCTAACCTCATAGCCTCACCTCATCGCATGCCAAGAATCTTATGCGTCTGGGGAATTATCCTCGTCTCCACAACATCCAAAAGCCTCTCCTGCAGGGATAGAATCTCTTCTGGCGGAGGAGCATCCTGCCACACGGGCTGAAGCACCACCATGTTTATGTACTCCATTACCGCTTCCACATTTGCGAGCACCTCCTCGGCGTCAAAGCGCGAGGGGAGCACAATCTTGCAGAAGGTGTACCTCTCGCGTGAACTCTTCAAAACCTTGAAGCACGCGATCGTAGCCTCCCTCAGCTCCTCGTAGCTCTTCCTTACGCCGTGGAGCACCTCTCTAATCTTAAAGTCGCCCGAAACGAACGCAACTCTGCGCTTAACCTCCCTCGCCTTCTCTGGCAGCGTCATGTTGGACTCCAGATAGAGGGGTACGCCAGCATCAAGGGCTTTTATAAACTCCGCATACAGAAGCGGCTCACCCCCTGTGAGAGCGAGGGAATGCACCTTACCGTAGCTCCTGGCAAGCTCTGAGGCAAGCTCAGTCGAGACGGGATTGGCGACGAGCGTAAATTCGCCAGTACCTGGCGTGCGTTCCACTTTGCAGTGAGGTGTTTCTCCTGTGGGAGTGTCGCAGTAGTCGCAGGCGAGGTTGCAGCCAGCGAAGCGTATAAAAACCTGCCTTGCGCCCAGAAAAGGCCCCTCGCCCTGCACAGAGCAGAAGACCTCCAGCAGGGGAGCACTAACCATGGTACACCCCCAGGGGCTTAGCCTTGCGCAGGTCGCGCTCTATATCTGAAATTTCATCCGCGTACGCCTTAGCTATTCTGCGGAGGAGCTTCATGGGGTTCTTCACCCCCATCCTCTCAAGACTCATATACTTGTCGCTCTTCACATTGATTCCGAAGTGAATCTTCGCGCTGACCGGGGAAACACTCGCTATGCTGACGCTCAGCTTCTTTTCTTCGTAATAGAGGTCATCTCCTCTGCGAACAACCTCGTAGCCCAGCTTTGCAAGCGCCTCGCATGCAATCGCCGCGAGAAGGCGCTGCCTCGCGTATGTCAGCTTTAGACTCGTGGAATCGAAGTGCTCCACAATGAAATGGAGCATGTCAGGCGAGTAAATCTCCGCCTCCCCAAGCCTATCCTCCAGATCTATCATGTGCTCTGCTTTAACCTCGCACCCACCGCGGAAGGCGACGATGCTGTCTTCCTGCACCCGGAAACGGTGGTACGCCCAAAGCGAAGCGAGTTCCTCACCCGTGTAGTTTATCCTCTCCTCTGGAAAAATCACCCTCATAGCCCAAGCCTCTCCAGAAGGGGGTCTTTCTTAGCTATGCTCTCAAACGCTCTGGCGCGGCGCAGGCACGACTCGCAGCGAAGGCAGGGCTCAGCCTCGCCACGGTAACAGCTCCAGCTCCACTCGAGAGGTGCGCCTATCTTCAAACCCAGCTCTGCAATTTCGCTCTTGTTTTTATCTATAAGCGGTGCGTATATCTTAACCCCCGAGAGGGTGGAGTAGCTCAGCGCCTTATTTGCGGCCTCTACATACTCGCGGGAGTTGTCGGGAAAGGTCGCCGCTTCCTCGGCGTCGAAGCCGACTATGATGGTGTCGCAACCCAGAGCTTCGGCGAAGCTGGCAGCGATGTTTATAAACACGCCGTTGCGATTGGGCACCCATACTTGGCGAGCGCTTTCCTCAGCCTTGCTGGAGTCCAGCTCCTCTGGAGAAAGCTCCGGCAGGGCTTCTTTTTCAGCGACAAGCGCTGTGGCTGTTATCTCCTTTAGCCATGGCAGGGCAATCACCCTGTGCTCTATCTTCAAAGCCTCGCAGACTCTGGCGGCGTACTCCTTCTCCCGCTCTGCTGCGCGCTGCCCGTAGTCGAAGGTTAGCGCAAGCGTAACCTCTCCCTCTCTCGCCGCCAGCGCCGTAGCAACCACCGAATCCATGCCGGAGCTGAGCAGCGCTACTCCTCGCACTCTTTTACCTCCTTCAGCCTGCCCCGCCGGCGGTCTATTTCGTCCAGCTGGTCCAGCATTTTTCGTATCGCCGTGCGTATTGCATCGCTGGCGTTGACAAACTTCTTATCCCTGCCCACATGCGCCATCATGTCATCGTAAAGCTCCTGGGGTATGTCCACGGTTACCTTTGGCATGGTATTCCTCCAGTATTACTAGAGTATTCTCTACAGATGCCATCATTCAGAATGCAAACGAAAGCAATAAAATATATAAAGGCGAGACAGTTGCATGCTCTACTCCTACGCTGGCTTTAAAGTGAAGGTAATGCAAGAACAGGGCGTTGTCAAACGCATCACCATCCTCGGAGAAGCAAGAGAAGTGCTTCCTGCGCTGCCGCGAAGCATGAAGCTCGACCTTTCTGGCTTTACACCCTTTGAAAGGGCAGTAATGGAAAAGGCGAGGGAGATACCTCCCGGCAAAGTTGCGACCTACGCAACGCTTGCAAAGGCGGCAGGCTACCCCGGTGCTGCCCGCGCCGTGGGCAATGTGATGGCAAAGAACCCCTTCCCCATCATTGTGCCCTGCCACCGCGTGGTGAGGAGCGACCTTCGCGTGGGAGGCTATGCCTATGGCGGCGAGGTCAAGCGAAGGCTGCTTCGTGCGGAGGGCGTGGACTTTGCTGGCGAGAGGGTGAAAAGCACCTGCGTGTGGGATCCGCTCACCAAAACCTATATATCCTCAGTCCGGCAAAGGGTATATGGGGATTAAAATGCCAAAGATGAGGTTTCTTGTGATTCAAAAACCAAAGGATGAGGTGGTGGGAACAACCCCGCCAGGGGAGATGATAGAGCACGTGCTGAGGCACATGGAGTACTTCCGCGAGCTAAAGGAGAAGGGCATAGTTATTGAAGATGGTGCCTTTGCAGGCGTCAGGGGAGGCTTTGGAATATTTGAGGTGGAAAGCCTGGAGGAGCTGAACAGCATACTCAACCATGCGCCGGCGATGCCGTATATGCACACTGAGATTTACCCCCTCGTGAGCCGCGATACCCGCGTTAAGCAACTTGAGGAGCAGCTCCGAAAGCTGAGGCAGAAGCTGGAGGTGTACGCGTAGCTTTTCAACTTTTTTCTTGTCACCCGCGCCTTTTAAACCAGGTGATATATTGAGGATAAAGTACTGTGCTTTCTGCGGTAGCAGGCTTAGGGATAACTCCAGATTCTGCCCCTCCTGCGGTGCTGACATGGCGCCCTTCTATGCGCTGGTAGATGCGAGTAGCTTCGCCGGTGAGCTTAAGCGGATGATGAGTGAGATTATAGATGCCAACGCTAAGGCTTTAGAAGAGCTTGCGAGGCAGATGGAGCGCGGCGAAGGCGGTGTGTTTTTCTCTGTGGAGATGCAGGGGGGGAAGCCACCAATTATCCGCACCGGCAAGCCAGAGGATTTGAAGAAGATACTCAACGAGATACCTCTGCCAGAGTTTGTGAAGGAGATGTTCAGCTCTGGCGAAAGCTATGAGGCGGAGTTTAAGGAAGCGAGGGTGGAGAGGCGCCAGCACGCGAGGGGTGAGGTTATCCTGGTGGAGATGCCGGGCATCGCAAGCATCGACGATGTAGAGGTGGCGAAGAAGCAGAGCAGCCTGGAAATCGCGGGCAAAGCAGGGAGAGTGGTGTACTTCGCTCAGGTCCCCCTGGAGGAGAACTCCACCGTCGTAGAGACCTCACTCAGCGACGGCGTACTCAGGATTGTGGTGGAGAGGAGTAGCTAAAAATTGTACTTGTGCACACAATCCTCGGCTCTTATTCTGTCGTAATCGCGAGCCATCGCAGGCGTTAGCCAGGGCTTTACGCTTTTCATGGCGTAGCGTATGTCCTCCATGGTTACAATTACGCCGTCGCCTGAGGCGCGCTGAATCGCCATAAGCTTGGCTTTCCGTGCGAGGCTCTCCAAGTCCCAGCCCACGTAGTACTCCGTCTCTTCTGCAAGCTTCTCCAGGCTTACATCCTCAGCAAGGGCGACGCCATAGAAGTAGTACTTCAGTATTGCCAGGCGGTCTTCATAGCTCGGGCGGGGCACGTATATCTTCCTGCCCAGCATTGAGGTGCGCGTAAACGCCTGGTCAAGCACGTCTATACGGTAGCAGCTCGCCGCGACAAAAATCTCTTCCTCATGCGCAACGCTCGCTATTTCCTCATGCACAGCGCGGTGCACTTCCGGCGTTCCGAGCTTATCAGGCTTTCCGTAGGTCGAGCCGTCGCTCCACTCATAGTTAGCGTCCCTGCGGGGAGCTAACCAGTCCAGGTCCATAAGGTGCACCAGCACCGGCTTATGCTCCCGCGCCCACTCGAAGGCTCTGTGGATAACCTCCTCCTGTGCGGTGCATTCGCGACCTCGTATGATTAGGTAGTTAACCCCAGCCTCTTTAGCGCTGGCCTCTATAAGGTGCCCTCTGCCAGTGCCCAGAGGTCCCCACACTATAACGCCAGTGGGAGGCTGGATTCCTGCCTTTTTCAGAGCCTCGCCGTACTTAAGCGGCGTAACCACAATATCGCGGAACCTCTCCTTTACCTCATCGTAGCCCGCAATGTCAGCGAAGCTGAAGCGTGGCTCGAGAACATCGAGGTAAACCTCAAAATACTCCTCGATGCTTTTTTTAGAAGAACCCTCAATATCCTCGTAGCTCATCCGCTTGGTCATGTTCTCCCCTTAATACATATAGCGGTGCTTGCACTCTTCTTTATAAATATCGTCATAGCGGCGCAGCATCTCCGGCGTAAGCTCAGGAGCTATGCGCTCTAGTGCTTGCAAAAAATGTCTGAGCTTAACGCTGCTGAAGTTGTTTTTCTCCTCCTTTATAGCCATGAGCGTAGCCTGCCTTGGCAAGGAAAACAGCTGGGAAGGCGTGTGGTAGGCTGTTGCTTCAGCGAGCTTCTCCAGCGAGACGTCCTCGCCTAAGGGCACGTCGCTGAGCACCCTCTTGAGAATCTCAAGCCTATCTTCAAACGCTGCGGGGGGCACATATATCTTGCGGTCTACCCTGCCGTTGCGCAGCAGCGCAGGGTCTAGGATATCTACACGGGAGCTTGATACGAGTATCTTAACGTTGTCGCGGTCGGCAAGCTCATCCACGCACTTAAAAAGCAAACGCGTCGCCTCACGAGAGGCGAGCAAGGGCGGCGGAGGCAGAAGTGCTGACTCAGCCTCGCGGCGCGGCGCTAAAATCTCCACTTCACTTATGAACACTAAGCTTGGCGCCAGTTCGCGAGCAGCGTCGAAGAGGTGCTCAATGCTGTGCTCCTCCTCCACTAGGTTCTTCGCCTGCGCCGATAATAGCGTTACTCCCGCCTCCTTGGCGCTCGCCTCGGCAAATGTAGCAAAGCTGTTGGGTGGACCCCACATGAGTATACCCCTCGGGGGGCGAAGACCTGCCTGCTTAAATGTCTCCGGGTGCTTCAGCGGGAGCACCACCATTTCCTCGAGGCGCTCCTTCACCTCCCAGAAGCCAGCTATTTCTTCAAAGCCAACCTCAGGCTCCTTAACCTTGAAATACTGCCCTGGCTCAAGAACCTCGCACATGTTACCTTGCTCCCATCTTCTTTCCTGCATTAACCATAACCTTAAGGTTTTCTATGGGCGTGCCCGCGTGCAAGCCACAGCTGGAGGAGACTATGTAACCCTCGCTGCCCGCGCTGGTTATGCATTTCTCAACATTACCCTCAATCTCGGCGCGGGTGCCTCGATAGATGGTGTCCACAGAGACGTTTCCGAAAAGCGCCACGCGTTTACCAACGCGGCGCTTGGCATCGCGCAAATCAACGCTCTCGTCCACACTTAAGCAGCTTGCCCCCGTTTTTGCAAGATCTTCCAGTATTGGTGTGGTGTCACCGCAGATGTGGATTATAACTTCGCCTCCATACTTGCGCAGCGCAGAGCAAACCTTCTTCTCGTAGGGGTAGGCGAACTCGCGGTAGTGCACAGGCGATATTACCTGGGCCGCAGCGCTCGGGTCTTCCATCATTATCCCGTGCGTGCCCAAGTCGATCTGCCTCTTACCTATCTCAATCGCCACCTCAGTCATAAACTCAAGCAAGCGGTGAACCTCTATAGGCTGGGTTATCATGTCCAGCATGAAGTTCTCCATGCCACGCATCCACTCTGCGGCATAATGAAAGGGTGCTGGAACCTTGCTGCATATGTAGACTTCGCCCTTTGTCTTTTCGAGCAAAGCCTTAAGCGGCTCCCACCTCTCGGGCTTATCCAGGTCTGGCATCTCCAGCTTGTCCAGCTCATCGTAGCTTTTAAGCGCCGGCTCCTTCACCGCGGGTCCGCCCTCCAGGGGTATCTTCAGGGTTGTGCCCAGCTCAGTAGGGAGCACCACAAAGCCGTTCTCCACCCGCATTGCTCGCCTTTCCTCTCTTGTAATCCCCTGGATGGGCTGGTGGTTGAATATCCAGTCGTAGCCATAGAGGCGCCATGCCTTGAGCTGGCCCTTGACGTAAAGCTTGTTTTCTGTGACGTACTCCCAGGGCTTAACTCCCAGCACACGGGAAGCGTGGGGCACATTCACCATAGGCGCTACTGGCACGCGGTCAGGCGTGCCGCGCTGCATGGCTTCGCGGAATCTCTTTAACGAGTTCACGCTTCCCACGCTCCTTCATAAGCTTCTCGCACAGCTTAACCGCTTTAGCGGCATCGCTCGCGTAGCCGTCGGCGCCAATCTCGCGGGCGTAACTTTCGCTCGCCGCCGCGCCGCCTATAATCACGAGCACATCATCGCGCAGTCCTGCCTCTTCCAGCGCTTCGATGACCTCCCGCATCTTGACTATCGTTGTTGACATCATCGCCGAAAGCCCGAGAATGTCTGGCTTGTACTTGCGTGTCTCCTCAACAAAAACCTGCGTCGGCACATCTCTACCGAGATTCTTAACCTCGAAGCCCGCGCCTTCTAAGAACATGGACACGAGGTTCTTGCCTATGTCGTGCACATCGCCGGCGACAGTGCCAATTAGCACCTTACCTTGAACCTCGACTTTATCGTAGTTGAGCAGGGGGCGAATAATGTCTAAACCCCGCTGCATCGCGTGCGCACTGAGCAGCGTCTCAGGTACATAATAAACCTTGCGCTCAAAGAGGTCGCTCACCACCTCCATGCCTGAGATCATCTCTTTCAGGATGTCATTCGACGCTTTACCGCTCTCAAGCGCTTGGCTGATAAGCTCCTCAATTTCGTAGATCTTCCCTTCAATTACAGCCTTCTTTATGTCCATGTCGATAACCAGCAGAAAAGCTAACGTTTGGAATAGCTCTTAAAAGATGTTTAATAAAATTTTAATTGTCTGCCTTTCAGGATATGCTCCACCTCCACCCCGCGCTTCTCGAGCTCCTTGGCTATGAACCTGCGGTGGCAGTAGCGCGGGTTTTCTTCAAGGCACATTATCGCCACCCTCCTAAGCCTGGCGCGTTCAATAAGCTCCTCCAGCCCGCGCCTGAATTCTTCCGTGGCGGTATAAGCGAGGTAGCTTGGTTTGCGGTAACCTCCAAGAGCCTTTAAGTGGTGGTAGGCGATGCCCACACTTTCAAGGTGTTCCTTTAACTTCTCCTGCTTGAAATCCTCCTTCTTCGACGTGGGGAAGCTGCGCACATCGATGAGTTCCTCAACCCCGAGACTTTTTAGGGTGCTGATAAAATCGGAGATGCTCATCTTCGCATAGCCTATTGTAAACACCTTCATACTCCGTCACCCGAAACTGTGTTTCGGGGAACCCAGCACTCGTTCAGAAGCATCTCCAGCTTTGGATGGGTAAATGAGGTGTAGTCCAGAATCAGGAGGTCCTTATTCTCGCCGAGAATGGTGTCCACATAGCCGTACCAGTACACAACTATACCCGGACCGAAGTTTTTTATGTAGTGGGAGAGCTGCTTTCTCATATAGTGTTTGTGCTCTTCCTCGTCTGCGAAAACTGCCTTGCTTTCCACCCACGCTACGCGCATACCGAGGATTCTCAGCTCACTTACTAAGAAATCAGGGGTCTTTGCTCCTGCCACCTTGACCATACTGTCCTCGCTTAAAAAGGCCGCTCCTCTGCTGCGAAGCCAGGCTTTAATTATCTCCTCTCCCAGCTCTCCGCGAATACGCTGCTTTTCGTGGGCTTGCCTGGAGAACACAAAATCTCTAGCCTGAGCATCAGCTAACTCCATATCCAGCCTCTCATTGCCTGAGCTCTCGCCATTGAGGGCAAGCCTCTTCACCTTCTTCTTGGAGAAACCCATGGCGGAGAGTAAAAATCGGGCAATGAGCACGGGTGGGAATCTCCTCTCCTCGGCGATTTCCACAATGCTCTTGCCAGCCTCCCACTCTGCAAGAAGCTCCTCTTTGCGCTTTTTCCAGAAGTGGTAGCTCTCCTTTACGCTTCTAACAACCTTCAGATTGAGCACAGCTTCCAGCACACCCTCTGGCAGGCGGAGCTTCCTAGCGTAAATGCACACATCCTCTGGAGAGCTTACCAAGGAGTATATTTGCCGGTACTCCTCTTTCCTGAGGGGCATTTTTATAACCCCCAAGGTTAACGCTGGAAAAATACAAAAGGCGGGCAGAGGGATAAGAAAACATGCACTATTTAATTCATACCTCAAGCGGTGACTTTGTATGCAGGGCGAAGCTTGCAGACACATTCTTCTCCCGTGCTATAGGTTTGATGTTCAGGCGGGATTTAGCTAAAGATGAAGGACTGCTGATAAAGTTCCCGGGCTACGCAAAAGGTGCGGCTATCCACTCCTTCTTCATGCGCTTTCCCATAGACCTCTATTTTATTGGCGAGGATATGCACGTAATTGAGCACGCGACGCTTAAGCCGTGGAGCTGGTACAAGCCAAGCAAGGCTTGCGATTATGTGCTCGAGGTAAAAGCGGGGAGCGTTGCTTTAAAGTCAGGGGAGAGGCTGAGGCTCACCCCTCTGCCCTGAACCTGCGCAGCAGGAAGGTGTAGAACTCCTCCCCGCTCTTCCTGCTCAGCCTTTCAAGTATGAGCTCCGGCGTGGAGCGCGCGAGCTTTCCCAGCACTGGATTGCGGTCGACGATGAGGTTCAGGTTCTCGTCCAATCCCTTAGCCTCAATGCCGTCGATGCGCATCCCTGTTATTCTGTGGTTAAGAAGCTCATCACCCAGGTGGGTTACAATCGCCACAAGCGTACCGCTGTCGCGGGAGAACCACTCCAGCATGGCTGCGATAATCTTCGCCGCAGCTCCAGGTTCAGTCACCGCCTCTATCTCGTCGGCCAGAATAAGCCTGCGCTCAGCCTTGGATGCTGCTATCCCCGCGAAGCTCCTGAGAAGCGACTCAAAGGCACCTGCTCCGCTTTCTCCGCGCCGCTTTGCAAAGAAGTAGAGCTTTTGCAACAGTGGCACCTCGGCACTTTCCGCGAGCACAGGCAAGCCGGACTGAGCCATTATCTGCACCTGGGCTATTGTCTCGAGAAGCGTAGTTTTGCCCCCCGAGTTCGCACCGGTGATAACAGCGATTCTCTCGCTGTTAAAACCAAGCTCATAGCTCACCGGCTGGGGTTGAGAAGAGGCGCTGAGCAAAAGGTGGCGCGCATTCACAAAGCGAAGCCTCATGGTTTCGCCTATCTTTGCCTGAGTTGCGGAGTAGCGCAGACTGAAGCTTCCCAGCGCTAGGAGATAGTCAAGCTCAAGGGCAATCTCAACGCTGCGTTTTACGCCTGCTACCTTGCTCGCCAGCTTAACCGCAAGCTCCCTCTTTGCCGCAAAGCTACGGCGTGAAGCCTCGGCGCTGAGCCACGCTTCCACGTCTGCGCTCCTTTCAGGGTTGAGTTCTATGGGATATGAGACGGAAAATAAGCCTGCGAACCTCAGCGCCTCACTGCTTAAACGGAGCCTCTCCGCAAGCTCTGTCTCATACTCCTCCGCCACCTCTGCTATAACCTCGCGAAGCTCCTCTGGCAGGTATCCCTCAGGCGAGGCGCTTATCCTAGCAAGCAGGTCAAGCATCTCTGTACCGCGAATTGCTACGCCTTGCTTTTCCACACGGCGCTCAACCTCGCGGTTTGCCTCTTCCACGCAAGCTTCGCTGAGAAGCGCAAAATTCGCGCTGGCATAGGCGTAGGGGTTCTCATCCTCTTTCAACCTTCTTATCCTTTCTGCGATGCGTGCAAGCTCTTCGCCACTCAGGTACTTCTTACCTATGAGGCGGAGTCTCTCCTCTCCAACTATAGCGAGCACCTCTGCACAGGTTTCAATCACACTGAGGTTCTCCTCGAAGAAGGATAGGGTAAGCTCGGGGATAGCTTCAGGCTCAGCAAACCCTGGGAATACCTCCGCATTGGCAGCGCCGCCCAGCATGGAGTCGTAGCCTTTGCTTCCCTGAA
>MTME02000020.1 GCA_002011115.2 Candidatus Pyrohabitans sp. JdFR-17 | reverse complement strand
CAGAGGTGTTCGCCCACATGCGTGCCCAGCCGCCCAAGGGCATACTGCTCTATGGCCCTCCTGGCACAGGTAAGACCCTCCTCGCAAAGGCTGTAGCCAACGAGAGCGAGGCCAACTTCATAAGCGTTAAAGGTCCAGAGTTCCTGAGCAAGTGGGTGGGCGAGAGCGAAAAGGCGGTGAGAGAAACCTTCAGAAAGGCACGTCAAGCCGCGCCGTGCGTGGTATTCATGGATGAGATAGATGCGATTGCACCTACCCGTGGCTCGGGCTTTGATTCTCACGTTACAGAGCGAGTGGTGAGCCAGATCCTCACAGAGCTCGATGGCTTGGAAGAGCTGCGCGGCGTCGTGGTAATTGCAGCGACGAATCGCCCGGACATAATCGACCCCGCTTTACTGCGCCCGGGTAGGTTCGACCGCTTGATATTCATTCCGCCGCCTGACAGGAAGGCGAGGGAAGAGATATTCAAGATTCACACCCGGGGGAAGCCCCTCGCTGAAGACGTGGATATAGCCAAGCTTGCAGAGATGACGGAGAACTACACCGGCGCTGATATAGCCGCGGTGTGCAACGAGGCAGTGATGCTGGCAATACGCGAGTATATAAGCGAGGGCAAGCCCCTGGACAGGGATACGATGAAGAAAGAGCTCAAGCTGAAGATGAAGCACTTTGAGGAGGCGATGAAGAAGATAAAGCCTATATCCAAGGAGGAGCTGGAGCAGTACCTGCGAATAGCTGAGAAGTTTAAAACATCAGCATAGGTGACGGAGGGCAAAGCCCTCCCCTTTACAACAACAAATTTTAAAGGCATAGCGATGAATATTAATTAGCGGTCGTGGTAAGTATGGAAGTTGAGCTTAAGGTTGCAGAGGCGCTACAGAATGACGTTGGGCGAGGTATAGTTAGGCTGGATACCCGCACCAGGGAGATTCTGGGCATCTCCACAGGCGACATTGTAGAGATTTATGGTAAGCGTAAAACAGGCGCCATAGTGTGGCGTGCTTATGCTGAAGATGAAGGGCTGGGCATCATTCGAATGGACGGCATTATCCGACAGAACGCCCAGATTTCCCTCGGCGAAAATGTGCGGGTGCGCAAGGCGAAGGTTAATGATGCTCGCCGCGTGGTACTCTCGCCCAACCAGGCGATACGCTTCTCCACCGGCTTCGGAGACTTCGTAAAGCGCAGGCTTCTAGGCAGGCCTCTCACTCAGGGTGATAAGATTGTAGTGGGCGTACTGGGCACAACCCTGCCCTTCACTGTGACACAGACTATACCAGCTGGTATAGTGCGCGTGGCTGATCGCACTGAGGTGATAGTGCGCGAGGAGCCGGTAAAGGAGCGCGCAGGGATACCCAGCGTCGCCTACGAGGACATTGGCGGGCTCAAGGACGAGGTGCAGAAGATTCGCGAGATGATTGAGCTGCCCATGAAGCATCCCGAGCTTTTTGAGCGCCTTGGCATAGAGCCGCCCAAGGGTGTGCTTCTCCACGGTCCACCCGGCACTGGCAAGACGCTAATCGCAAAGGCTGTAGCAAATGAGACCAACGCCTACTTCATCCACCTCAATGGTCCTGAAATCATGAGCAAGTTCTATGGCGAGAGTGAGGAGAATCTGCGCAAGGTTTTCAAGGAGGCTGAGGAGAACGCTCCAAGCATCATATTCATAGACGAGATAGACGCGATTGCGCCAAAGCGCGAGGAAGTGCATGGCGAGGTTGAGCGCCGCGTCGTCGCGCAGCTACTCGCGCTGATGGACGGGCTGAAGTCCCGCGGTAGAGTCGTGGTAATTGGCGCCACGAATCGCCCCGATGCCCTCGACCCTGCGTTACGTCGCCCGGGCAGGTTCGACCGCGAGATAGTAATCGGCGTGCCCGACCGCAAGGGGAGAAAGGAGATACTCCAGATACACACACGAGGAATGCCCCTCGCGGAGGATGTTAACCTTGACGAGTTAGCTGATATAACCCACGGCTTTGTGGGAGCCGACTTAGAGGCTCTCTGCAAAGAGGCGGCGATGAATGCGCTGCGCAAAGTCCTACCAAAGATAGACTTAGAGGAGGAGAGCATACCGCCGGAGATTCTGGAGAGCTTGGAGGTCACCCGCGAGGACTTCCTAGAGGCATGGAAAGTGATGGAGCCCAGCGCATTGCGCGAGGTTTACGTAGAGGTGCCTGACGTAAGGTGGGATGATATAGGCGGGCTGCACGATGTGAAGCAGGCACTGCGCGAGACTGTAGAGTGGCCCATAAAGTATCCTGAAGGTTTCAGCAAGCTTGGTATCTCTCCGCCTAAAGGTGTGCTCCTCTTTGGTCCGCCCGGCACAGGTAAAACGCTGCTCGCAAAGGCAGTTGCCACTGAGAGCGAGGCCAACTTCATAAGTGTCAAAGGCCCTGAGATTCTCAGCAAGTGGGTGGGCGAAAGCGAGAAGGCAGTGAGAGAGATCTTCAAGAAGGCGAAGCAGGCGGCGCCGACAGTGGTGTTCTTCGATGAGATAGACGCCATCGCAAGCATGCGCGGAATCGAGGTTGGAAGCAAGGTTGGCGAGCGGGTGCTCAACCAGCTCCTCACAGAGATGGACGGCCTGGAAGAGCTTCACAATGTTATTATCATCGCCGCAACCAATCGCCCGGACATGCTGGACCCGGCGTTGCTGCGCCCGGGCAGGTTTGACAAGATATTACTCGTCCAGGCTCCTGACGCCGAGGCGAGGCGGGAGATCTTCACGGTGCACACCCGCAAGATGCCCCTCGCTGAAGATGTGGACTTCGACTTACTTGTGAAGCAGACAGAGAACTTCTCGGGTGCGGATATTGAAGCACTCTGCCGTGAAGCTGCGATGCTCGCCTTTAGAGAGGCGGTGCTCAACAAGGAGAGCTTTGACGAGAAAAAGGTGGAGATGCGCCACTTCCGTGAGGCGCTGAAGCACGTGAAACCAAGCTTGACAGAGGAGACAAAGAAGACCTACGAGCAGTTCCTCAAGCGCTACGAGACAAAGGAGCTGGAGCGACTGGTGTACATGGGGTGATACCGCAGCCGTCTTCAGAAAAAGCGGTATACACCACCATACCCCTCTATTATCGCTGCGTCAACTTGAATTGCAGGTACATAGCTTAAAGTTATCATCTTTCCAGCAAGTTCTGGCATGCTTATGGTTACTGAAAAGTCGGGTGAAGAAGCAGAAAGACTTCCAAGCAGTGAGGACAACACCTGATAAACTTCAAATTTTATCTTGTGTCTTAGTTCATCTGGTACTTCTGAGAATTCTGCCTTCTTCTCTATAACTCTGTAGGGCAGCGAATTCGGGAGTACTTCCGAGCTTCTCCGGGATTATTTCACGATAACCTAAAAGCTCGTTCAGGGTGAGGTTGGTCAGGTTTCTCTCAGCCAGGTAGTCGTAGGTGGTGTTGGTGAGGTTCTCCATAAATTGTCTGATGAATGTTTGATTCACCGAGGTTATGTAGTATCCTGATTCGTTGATTGTGCTCTGGTTCATTATAATGCTGATAAACTCCGTGGCATTAAAGCCCATCGCCTTCGTGAGGTTGATCGCAGGCTCGTGATAGCGGTACCACTTGAAGCTCGGATCAAGCGGCACCCACTGATAGCTTCTTTCGTCCTTAATTTTGCCCCTGTAGTTGCCGTAAGGCAAGTTACTTTACTACTTCTTTTATCTCTCTGAGGTACCTCAAAAAAGCTGGCAATATTAGTTCTTTTGCACGCCAGATTTCCATGCTTACTATTTCACCTTTCCTACTCAGTGCCACAACAACGTCGTCGTCCACCATTTCCGTATCTACTGGCTTCTCTTCTGAGAACCTGAGATAGAGTATATCAGCCTTTCTGTCATATCTCACAATCATATTTCCATCCACCTTCCTTTTGTAATTCTTCTTTCTACCATCTTATCTATTTTGCTGGTAGGAAACACAGTTATTACAGTGGTGTCATCGTTTTTCTCAAAGACCACGACCAGGTATTTGTCTTCAAGCCAGCGCCCAATTGCTATCAATCTCCCAGTTTTCAGATCAAGAAATATTCTTTCAGGACCGTCAAGCACATTTTTAACATCCTGCATTGAAATACCATAGTAATTTAAATTCTCTTTGGCATGTACCGTATAGCTAATGGACATTTATCACCCTCTCCAAAAATAACAAGGAAAAATGAATTTCATTTAAGAACAAATCACCAGAACTAATACGTCTGGGATAAACTTGATCTTGTGCCGCATCTCATCCGGCACCTCTGAGAATTTTATTATTTTCATTGCCATAATTTATTTTGAAATAAATATTGGATGATTTAGAATTTTTGTTTTTATATTTTCAATATTATTTCTGAGTTTACAAATTTCTTTTATTTCTTTTAATAATTTATATGAATTGTTTATATAACCCAATTGTCTTCTTCCTTTTAAAGGATCAATCCTAATTTTGAAAGAAATAAAATCATTTGTAACAATACAATAAACATTTTCATTTTTTAATCTAATTTCGTTTTCACCTATTTTTTCAGAAATATAAAACTTTTTCTTTTCTAATAATCTTAAAACTTTTTGAAAATCGGTCTCTGAACATGGAATACACAAATATAAGTTAATTTTAGATGGAAAATCACTTAAATACCACCATGTCTTAATTAATGCCAAGGCGTCATCACTCTCACCAATTTTAATTGTAGGTTTGCCTGCAGGACCTGGACCTGTCAGTTTTTTTACTCTTTCATCAAATTTAATTCCAAACGTTTCAATAGTAGAAATTATTTCCATTTCACTTAAAGATTCTTTTTTAATTCTTAATATTATGAAAATTCCAATTGTTATTGCTCCAAACAATAAAATTAGGATATAAACTCCAAATATGTCAATAGTTAAAAGTGATAAAATAATTACCAGAAAAATCCCAAACACGGTGCCAAATAATAACATGTGTTTGTTGATATTTGCCAAATTAATTCACCTCACGAAAAGCTAAGACGGACATGGCGTACACAAACATTTTCTTTCTCCTATAGTTTTATTTTCTATCCATTTCATGATTTTACTAGTCAATAAGCTGATGCCATAGGATACAACTACCATAATGCCAAAAAGAGACAGGAACCCTAAACCGGGAAATATTGATGTTATTGTAAGCATTATTAATCCTATCGACAAAATTGTGATAACAGAAAGAAGTAAGCTGATCTTAGCTAGACTTTTCTCGCCTATTGCTAAATAATACATGAAATCGTTTAATGCCGTCAATGCTGTAATAAAACTACCCAATCCAGAAACAACTCCGGGTAGGAAACCCCTCATTTTATTTGCCTTTATCCAAGCACCCATTTGTATTAACGGTAAACCTATGGTATAATCTGATAATTTGATAATTATCCTTAACGTCTGCGTTACAGGGTCGCACTCAATGCTGACTGCGATGTCGCCGCCAGCTTTTCCACCGGAGATCATGTAGGCTCCGGCGCCGGTCTCAGGGTCTAACACAATGTATCCTATTCCCGTCCAGTTGTAGTACTGGATGTTTCTCTCAGGGATGATAACCTCTCTTCCCTGAACTACCGCATTCCTCACCGCATCCCTGACCTCCTGAGATACCTGAAGCCTGGGAAGAATCGCATCAACATTGCTTGCGTTTATGCTGTAAATTGGTACTCCCTGCTCGCTGGCTACCTGGAGAATTTTAACAGAAATTTCAAATATTTTCACCCTTCTTCACTTTTTCTATCATATCTTTAAGTTCTTTTAGTCTTTTCATGTCAGAGGAATGTATTTTAATAATTGAAGATGTATCTGTTATTTTTATTATAATTATGAAAAAATTGTCCCCGACATATGCTGTAAATTCTCTTATTATAAATTTATTTTTGACAATTTTATAGTTGTACTTCTTATCTATAAGATTAGATTCAATAAGTCGATTAAGTTCGATAACATCACCTTTAAAGTAGTATCTACAAAAGTTTAATACGGATTTAAAGACAAACCAAGTATTTTTTATATTCAACTTTCTTTTGTAGATGATTGTTTCAATTAGTATGCCAATAGGTATTAACAAAAATAATGGCGATAGTATATAAAACACTACAATAGTCATCATAAAGGATACGAGTAATGAATATGTAACTTCCATACTTACATACATATTCGCAAAAAACAATAATAAAAAACTAAATAAAAATAGAAATACAAATATTTTAATCAATATTTTTACATTTATGCAGAAATTTGATAATTTCATTTTGATATATCCTAGAATAGTCATATATATCACTGCCGTGATAGTGCTCTACATGAAGTAAAAGCTGGTTTTTTAATTATCAAACTATAAAATATATACAATACAGTTATAATAGTCATAAATAAGACTAATACCAACAATAAATCCCAAGTTAGCGCCGCTATACCAATTTCTATAGCTGGCTTTAACACTAATGCAAGTGCCCTGGCATTACGTAGTATCAGAATAAATAATAAACCTGCAGCACCTTTTTCTAGAATTGACGTTTTTGATTTAATGATTTCTATTAAATAAGTTACTATACTCTGTAATGTATATATCTCTTCTCTAATTACACTAGCTACAAACTCATAAATCTCCTTGAAGCACTTCATAATTATCGCCCAGCTGCCGCCTGCCAAGCCTCCGCTTATCATGTACGCCCCCGCGCCGGTCTCAGGGTCTAACACAATGTATCCTATTCCCGTCCAGTTGTAGTACTGGATGTTTCTCTCAGGGATGATAACCTCTCTTCCCTGAACTACCGCATTCCTCACCGCATCCCTGACCTCCTGAGATACCTGAAGCCTGGGAAGAATCGCATCAACATTGCTTGCGTTTATGCTATAAATTGGTACTCCCTGCTCGCTGGCTACCTGGAGAATTTTAACAGCAGACACTGAAGGCACTGAGTACAGCTGCTCGAAGATGCCGTGCTCTAAAGCAGAGCCTAAATTGCCAGAGGTGAGTATGAAGCTTCTCGCCTCTTCGCTGTTACCAGACTTTGAAAGCGCTGTATAAACATTCCTGTCCACATCTATGTTTAAGCCGGCTATGTCTAAATCGTAGGGACTCCAGAAGAGGTAGCCCACCGCCATGTCCAGAGCTACAATTGCTTCTGAGGGCTGCCTCAAGAGAAATACCCCCGATGTCCTGGAGAGAATGTCGTTGCAAACGTCAAGCTCAAAGAAGTAAGCCAAGGCTGTGGTGTAGAGCATCTCTCCTAACACTCTGTCATCAGTGTAGCCGCTCACGTTGAGCAGGTTTGACCAGGTTTTCAGCTCTGCGTGGCGGTTTTCTATTAGGCGGGCTGGTACATTGCCGAGGTCTAAACCTACAGCATAGTAAGCTCCCACGGTTACATCGTTCACCACTCTATCCCTCTCTCCTCCAGGTGCCATAAACTCCATCACAAACTGCTGGGTTTCTCCAATGGTAACCGGGTTTCCAATGGCTACTGCCTCTCCCTCCACTCTTAGCACCGGCGTCATCTCCACAAGGTAAGCAGGTACATTCGTTATACCGCCATACTCCTCTATTATAGCAGCGTCGTCCTGAGTGGCTGGGATGTAGCTTAACGTAATCCTCTTACCCGCTAATTCGGGCATGCTCAGAGTAACAGAAAAATCAGGTGAGGATGCAGGCAGGCTTCCTAACAGTGAGGATGACACCTGATAAACCTCAAACTTAATCTTATGCCGGAGTTCATCAGGCAACTCTGAAAACTCTGCCTTTTTCTCTATAACCCTGTATGGCAGCGAATTTGGAAGCACTCCAAGCCTCTCCGGGATTATTTCACGATAACCTAAAAGCTCATTAAGGGTGAGGCTGGTCAGGTTCCTCTCAGCCAGGTAGGCATAGGTGCTGTTGGTGAGGTTCTCCATGTACTCCCTTATGAAGCTCTGGTTCACCGAGGTTATGTAGTATCCTGATTCGTTGATTGTGCTCTGGTTCATTATAATGCTGATAAACTCCGTGGCATTAAAGCCCATCGCCTTCGTGAGGTTGATCGCAGGCTCGTGATAGCGGTACCACTTGAAGCTCGGGTCAAGCGGAACCCACTGGTAGCCGCCCTCGCCTTTGATTTTGCCCCTGTAGCTGCCGTAGGGCAGGTAGGCTTCAACCCACACGTGCTCAATGAGCAGCGAGCTTGGCCTGCCGCCCGAGATGAGCAGCGTTGCAGGCACGCCTCCGGAAGCGAAGGCGTTGGCTGCTGTGACCGGGTCGCTTATACCCGTGACGTTCATCGCCCACTCTACGGGCACCTCCACCGTGCCGTAGGCGTAGCGCGCCGGTATGCCCGCGGAGCGGTAGAGAGCAATGAGCAGCGAGGCCAGGTCAAAGTCGTTGCCAGCTTTTTCCCAGAGCGTCAGCTGCGAGCCCTTGAGGGAGCCGTAGTAGGGCTGGTAATCAAAGCGGTTCCTCACGTACTCGTACATCGCCACAGGATCGTGGGAGAGCATCTCGGCTAAGCTCTCAATCTCGGGTGTTATTATCACCTCGGGAGTTGCGTTCAGGTCTGCGGGAGTGGGCAAAGAGGAGAGGTTCGCCGAGCTTACATTCACCAGGCTGTAGGTGTAGCCTGGGAGAAGCGACTCGCCCAGGGTCAGCTGCCTGGCTTCCCTGTACACAGAGCGGTGAGGAAGCTCCGTGCCCAGGAAGCGCTCCTTCTTCTCGCGCCTGAGCTCCTTCAGCTTCCTCTTCGCTTTGGCTGCCCTCTGCTTCAGCTCTTCTCTGCTCCCAGCCTTCTCCACATCCTCAATCTCCAGGAGAAGCTCTTCCATGCTCGCCGAGTAGTTCTGCCTCACCTCCTCAAGCCTCTTCAGCTTTTCCTGAGAAACTCTCCCCTCCGCTGCAAGCCTTCTAAGCTTCGCCTCGGTGGCGTTGAACTCCGCCCTTATCCTCTCATCTATGAGCAGGAGCTTCACCTTCTCAGCCTTTATCATCTCTATGTCGAGCTCCTCCAGCGCCTTCTCAAGCTCGGCGATGCTGCTCTCAAGCTCCTCCGCCTCTTTAGCCTCGTGCTTTTCCCATGGAGCTGGCTTCGTGTTTACTACTTCAGCAGGCAGTGCGTGGCCCTCCCCTCTGCTCTCCCTTCCTGACAGAAACTCTCTCAGCTTCTTGAACAGCTTTTTAAGCGGGAAATACTCGCCGCTTATTCCAGGAATCTCAAGCTTGAGCGGCTCTATTGCTGGAGCGCTCATCACAGGCTCAATGCTCCGGGATACCCCGTAGGGGTAGGCGATCTCAACGCCTGTGATGAAGAGAATAACCATCAATACAGCAGTAGCCCTAATGCTTCCCATGCTCCTTCCCCTCCTCATGCTCCTTCTTCTCGTGCTCCCTTTCTTCCTCCGCATGCTTTATCGCGTGCTGCGCGTGCTCCCAGGCAAGCCTGAAGTGGTCTACTGCTTTAGCGTAGCGCCTCTCTGCTATCGCATTGTAAGCCCTGCCCAGCTCCTCATACGCTTTATCTATCTCCCTCTGCACCTTCTCCCTGTCGGTGGCGTTCGCAAGGGCGAGCTCGGCCTCGGTGATGCTGGTGTTCGCCAGAAGCTCGTCCGCGAGCAAAAGGTTGAAGATAACTTTCTCTACTGTCTCATTGAAGGTGCAGCTAAAAGCAAGGCGCTCCTTCTCGTCTTCCTCATCTTTGTGCCCCTTCCCGTGCTTCCCGTGCCTCTCCTCCTGGAAGCAGGCTCTCAGAAGGTGCTTCACAGCCTTCTTCTCCTCGTCGAATACCTTATGCCCGTGTTTGCTGTCAATGTTGTAGTCGTCCAGCCACAGGCTTTCCTCGGAATCCTTGTGCTTCTCCCCGCCGCTGTGCCCATGCTCCTCCTCAATGCCCAAGCTGCGCGCTATGTGCTTTATCGCACTGAGGATTTCCTTCTGGGCGCGCTTCTCCTCGCTTGTTATCTCGGAGAGCATGGCTATTGAGTCGTTCTTCAGCGTTCTTGGCGTAGCCAGAACGCGGAGGTAGCTCTGGTCCAGTGGTATTATCGAGGAGTTCAGCACGGCGTAGAACAGCACCAGATAATCCTCGCTTGGCAGAGCTATAAGCTCCGTAAAGGTGCCGTTGATGCTCTCATTCACCGCAAGCGAGGCATTCGCGCTGAGGTTGAGCACCATGCTCTGCCTAGAGGGACTCACCAGCGACACCACGAGGGTGAGGTTGTCCAGGGGCATGCTGCCGGTGTTTGTTGCGAGGTAGGAGAAGTTCACCTCGCTGTAGCCTCTCAGCTCGCGCGGCGTTACGTTGAGCTCGCCCTCAATCTTTGCGCCGCCCAGCGGAGGTGCAAGGAGGGAGAAGCTCGCATTCGACATGCTGAGCATGCTTGCGTTGTGGTAGACCTCAAGCACTGCTGTGTAGTTCCCCGGCGAGGCATTTGAGGTGCTCCAGAGGTAGCCCAGCGTCGTCGATGCACCGGGGAGGAGCACCGCTATGGTTCTGTTCTCGGCGTAAGCGGTGCCGTTTTCGCCGATTATGCTCAGGCTGGCGAGCAGGTTCTCAAACACGTAGTTGTGGGAGAGGCTTCGCAGAGTGGCGTAGAGTTCTGCGGTCTCTCCAGTGGTATAGGCACGCTTAGCCGAATACAGCTCGGTTCTCAGGTTCAGCTCAGGCAGAATCGTGAAGCCTGCGGAGGCGCTGAGGTTCTGGGCGGAGGCGACCACCACGTAGCTTCCTGCCATTGCCTGCGAGGTGTTCCAGCTCAGGTTCACGGCGATGCTCTCGTTGGTAGCTATTGAGAGGTTTGCCGGAGCAAACAGGTGCACAGGCGAAAGCTGGCTGTCGTATATACCCACGTAGAGCAGGGCGCTCTCGTTGGTCTCGCCGGCGTTCCTCACAGCCATGACGATGCTCACATTCTCGCCGTAGCGGTAGCTTGCTTTGTCTGTAACAACATCGAGTTCAAACTTCGAGGGTAGCACCCTAACCGTAACCTCTGGAATGAGGAAGCTAATTACGTCGCCGTTGACATTAGTATAGGTGATGTTCACCTGCTGGTTTACAACCCTCTCTCCAGGGGTCAGATTTCTGAGAATCGCCTGGAAGCTCAGGTTCAGCTCCTCGCCGATGCCCACCTTGGGGATATGCCACTCCACAATCGTTCCATTTTCACTGGTGGTTATGTTGCCAGGCGGCGAGGAAAACTGCAAGGGCTCAACTCCCGCTGGCAGGAGGTCTCTCACCACAATCTCCCTGCCAGCGACAGCCTCTCTGATCTCTCCAGCGATTTCCCTGTAGATCTCGTTCAGGTTCTCGGGTGTTGGCGCGTAGAAGTACTTTCCGCCGGTGATGTTTGCTATCTGCATCTGCAACTCCTCGTCGAACTCCCCCGAGGAGCGGTCGCCTATTCCTATGGTGTATATAACTATGCTCTCATTCTTCGCCCTCTCCGCCTCGAGGAGCGGGAAGTGCTCTGGCGGGCTTCCCACCCAGGCGCAGCCACTGAGCCAGTGGCACCACCTTCCAGAGTCCTTGCCGTCCGAGAGGAAGATTATGTACTTCTCTGCGGTCAAATCTCCTGCCTGAGCGAGGTGCTCCCTGGCTTTGTATATCCCCATGCCTATTGCAGTGGGCCCGCCTGCACGCAGAGAGTCGAGCCTGTTTTTGATCAGGGTGAGGTTGTTTGTGAGAGGCACATCCAGGGTTATGTCCCATCTCCATGCCCAGCATCCAAAGAACCAGTCTGTGCATTTGTGCCCCGTGAAGGAGACCACACCCACCCTGCTGCCGTTGAGCTTGAGGAGCTCCCCGGCGAAGAGCTTTGAGGCGTTCACAGCCGCTGCCAAGCGGGTTGGTGGATAGTCGGTGAACGCCATGCTCCCGGAGCGGTCGATGACGAGCATTGCCTCAACCTTCCTTGTTACGTTGGGAGCCAGTCCCTCGCCTCTGAGCGATATTGTGAGGTTGACTGTAGCATTTCCGGGGAGAAGCTCCTCCGGGCTGACGGACTTCTCTGCCGTCAGCTTTACGGGAGGCAGGACGTAGAAGTAGGAGCGGAAGCTCTTGTGGGAGGCGTTCAAGGTTACATTCACCTCAATTAAGTACACTCCCGCATCCGAGAAGTTGCGCTCTACTGTGCCGAGAGGCAGTGTAAGCACCGGCTGGGGCGGAATTGTGGTGTTAAGTACGTAGGAAAACAGCAGCACACCACGGGGTGAGTACAACGCATAGCTCGCGCTGAGGTTAGCCGGAATGTTGGCTCGCAACCTGAGCCGGAGTTCAAGCGTTACATTCGCCTCTCCACCAACCTCCACATAGAACGGCGAAATCACTGCAGTGCCTTCCAAGATCTCAGCCGTAGGGAGCACAGAAATGTTGATGCTCTCCTCGTCCTGAATCACGCCCGAGTCAGAGTCATATAAAACTACAGTCACCGGATAAGTCCCCGGAGGCAGGCTGGGCACTCGCAGCAGAGCGGAGGTGCCATTGAAGGCGAAGGTGAGGTTGGCCATGTAGCCGTAGAGCTTGCCCTCGGCTGAGGTGTGGTTGACAACTACCTTCATCAGCGAGCTAGGCTTAAAAGAGGTAGCCAGAATCAGACCATCCTCAGAGACCTCGAAAACAGAGACATTTGTGATTCTTCCCTTTGAGGATATATTGTAGTAGGAAAGAGCCCTAAGGGCAAAGGCCGTGGAGATGACATCTCCCCAGCCACCGTCGGGGTGTTGAGTGGAGATAAGGTAAGCAGCTTTCTCTGTTGCATTGGGTGCATATGCGGAAACAAGCAGGGCACTCAGCGCAGCAGAGGTGTCGAGAGGCGTTGAGTAAAGCTCACCCCAGCCACCGTATTCACGCTGAGCACTCAAAAGCCACTTTCCAGATTCCATCAATGCCTCCGATGGAAGCGAATTACGTGCTAATGAATAACTCCTCAGCGCAAGGGTACCTACAGACGTGACAAAGATGCTCTGTTTGCCAGATTCACAACCTCTCTCTAAGAAGCTTATGCTCCTTTCCGCATGCTCTTCATATCCCGAGCGAAGAAATGCCTCCACAGCAAAGGCGGTGTCGAGCAGGCTACTCTCATAGCCGGGCTTAATACCCCAGCCACCATCTCCATTCTGCCTTTCCGCAAGCTGCTCTGCAAGCGCTGAAACGTTTTCATAACCTTCAAGAGCAATAACCTTCCACGCAAGCTCGTCGGTGAGTTCAGCCTTTTGCTGAGACAGCCACTCCACGGCTCTTGTGAGAGCCTCACCCGAGTAGTTGAGCTGGCGCAGGGTGTCTATTGCTATCGCTGTATCCACTATGCTACCTTCTCCTGGCGCACCGCTCCAGCCTCCCAAGGGGTGACTCGCGGCGAGGAGGTAGCTTGCACCCTTAGCCACTTCAGGCGCACTCTGATTGTACAGAGAAATGGCAAGCATCGCCACTGCAGATGGATACACCCTACTTTCGGCACCTTCCTCTATCCCCCAGCCGCCATCTCTGTTCTGCACACCTTTCAGATACTCAACCGCACTGATGCTTGCATTTACATGCTCAGGTGAGAGCGACAAAACGAGGGAGGCGAGGGCTGTGTCTGTTGTGTAGCCAAAGCTACCTTCGCTCTGCTGCCTCGCCTCAAGCCAGGAGAGAGCTTTTTCCACTGCTGATGCATTTGCACCGGCTCTGCTCAGCGCAAGCGCGGCTAGGGCGGTGTCCTTAACGGAGCCGAAGCCTCCGTCACTACTTTGCTGGGCGAGCAGATACGCCACTGCCCCATCAATTTCTGTACCTGAGTAGTTCTGCTCCGCCAGCGCTATAAGCACGAGCGATGTTGTGGCTACTCCTCCCCAGCTTCCATCGTCGCTCTGGCTCTGAAGCAGTGCATCGCGCAGAGCAGCATCGCCAGTGGCAAAGTATGCGAGGGCAAGTTCCTTTGTAGAATTTGCCCTTGTGATGAGAAGATGCCTCTCCTCAGAGAGGTTGTAACCGAGGTTTTCAAGGGCTACAGTCGCAAAGGCTGTGGAGAGTGCATCAAAGCTCCTGCCCCAGCTTCCATCGGGATTCTGATTCGCAACAATCCAGTTTACTCCCGCATTTATGGCATCTCCCACATCAGCGGCATTTACGGAGGGCAGGGCTGAAATCATCAGCACGAATAACAGCCACAGTGACCTCATAACATCACCAGGGTATTTTGCTGTATGCTGATGAACAAACACCCCTACCTGACTGAATAAAAGAAGTGGTGTTATTTAAATTTTATTTGAAATACCCTTCAAATAAAACGTCAGATTTGGTTTTAATAACTTTTTGTTATTGAAATTTACTCCCAAAAGGCGGAGGAGAAAAGCTCACTGCATTCCCTTTCCTCGCATGAGCCTCGCAAGCTGCGGGAATCCCTTGCCCCTGCCCTTCTTGAAGCTTTTAAGTGCCTTCTTCATCGTGTTGTAGTACTTTATAAGCTCCTTTACCTCTTCCACCTTGGTGCCTGAGCCGAGGGCAATTCTCCTCATCCGGGAAGAATTTATTATTTTCGGGTTCCTTTTCTCAGCGGTTGTCATTGAATCCATTATCACCAGAAAACGCTTCATTCTCGCCTCGGTTACATCAGCCGCCTCCTGAGGCAGCGCAAACCCAAGGCCAGGGATCATTTTGAGTATATTACCCAGTGGACCCATCTTTGTAAGGGACTCAATCTGGGCGTAGAGGTCTTCGAGGGTGAAATCACCCTTGAGTATATCCCTCGCCTTTGATTCGTCTATGGTCTCCTTGGCCTTTTCCAGCAGGCTCTGCAAATCCCCCATGCCCAGCAAGCGAGAGATGAAGCGCTCAGCATCGAATGGTTCAAGCGCGTCTATACCCTCACCCGTGCCCACAAAGCGAATGGGCGCACCCGTTGCGGCGACCGCTGAAAGAGCGCCTCCTCCGCGAGCAGAGCCGTCCAGCTTGGTGAGCACCACGCCGGTTATGCCTATGTGCTCATTAAATGCCTTAGCCTGCGTACCCGCCTGCTGCCCCAGATTTGAGTCTATGACAAGGAACTTCTCATCAGGCTTAAAGACTTCTGCAAGGGAAACCATCTCTCTGAAAAGCTCTTCCTCGCTCTTGTGCCTACCTGCAGTGTCGAGAATTATGATGTCGCTCTTACCCACTTTGGTAAGTGCCTCTCTGACCACCTCCACTGCGTCTTTGCTCTCGGGGGAGCCGAAGACTTTTATATGGAGTGGTTCAACCAGCTGAGAGAGCTGCTCATACGCGGCAGGGCGATATGTATCTGCAGCTATAATCGACACCCTCAGCCCGCGCTTCTGGAAGTACTTCGCCAGCTTGGCTACGGTGGTGGTTTTGCCAGAGCCCTGCAAACCCACGAGCATTATTCTCGCCTTCTGAGGCAGAGCATAAGCCTCACCTCCTCCGAGAAGATTTACAAGCTCCTCGTAGAGCACGCGTATGGTGTGCTCCTTTCTGCTAAGCCCCGCAGGAGGTTTCTCTTTTAGAGCGCGGCTCTCCACCTTCTTGGAAAGCTCCATCACGAGCTTCACATTAACGTCTGCGCTCAGCAGAGCGCGCTGAATGTCGCGCACCACCTCGCGGACAAGCTTCTCATCCACCATTCCAGCAAGGGTAATCTTGCGTATCACCCCGCTCAGGGATTCGCCAAGCCTATCGAGCGCCATCGCAAGTTTATAAAAATATTACCCTGAAAAAATCTTATGGTACAGAAGTGGTGCTGTCAAGTTTAGCATATTCTCACCCCCAGGAGGTTGCAGAATCGTTCGA
>MTME02000019.1 GCA_002011115.2 Candidatus Pyrohabitans sp. JdFR-17 | reverse complement strand
CAATAGAGGGTATGCCCTGGCTTGCGCCCTCCATGGCAGCGCCCACAGTACCACTTGTCGTGGCCTCGCAACTCATGTTCTCCCCTATATTTATTCCAGAAACTAAGAGGTCTGGCTTCTCGCCGAGCACGCCGTACATTCCCACGATCACCGCATCCACAGGGGTGCCGTCTATCGCATATGCACGTGCGCCGTCGATGTTGGCTTGAGAAATGCTCACCGGCGAAAACAGAGACATGCTTCTCCCAACTCCGCTCTTCTGCGTCGCCGGCGCTACCGCAGTTATCTCTCCCAGCCCTTCAAGCGCCTTAACCGCCGCTTTTAGCCCAGGTGAGTTTATGCCGTCGTCGTTGACCACTAGAATTTTCTTCATAACCCTTCTCCTGCCTCCTAACGTCGTGCGATAAAAATTTACAGGCGTTAACTCTCCTATAATCATCTGCTACCTGCGGGGGTAGCCAAGCGGACAAAGGCGCCAGATTCAGGGTCTGGTCCCTAAGTGGGTTCGAGGGTTCAAATCCCTTCCCCCGCATATCCAGGGGAGAGGTACTCCCCTCCCCTTTGGTATACCCCACCCCAACAGGGATACGAGGGAGTACAAAAGGGGATAATAGCGGTATTGACCGAAATACCACAATATGATGATCTAACTTCTGAAGTTCTCTTTACCATTGGGGATCTCGGGGGCTTTGAGAGAAGCGCTGGAGAGCAGGTAGGGGAGGCAAGAAACATTTATTAAGCTCTAAAGGCATGAATAATTCTTGCAAAAAAGGTGAAATGGCGTGGGCAGGTGTACGTTTAGTTTTCATGATTTGCAGGGCCTTGCCAAGATAAATACTAGCAAGCTTTGCCCCTGTTCTCCATCGCCGCGGTTTATTATTTGCATGTTTGATATGCGGCCCGAATGGGGGAGTGTGTAGTATGGGCATAGCTGCTGGTGTGGGAGAAAGCAAGTTAAAGAACGAGTCCTTCAAGGCCGGAAAAGAGGCGGCGGAAGAGGCCCTCAGCCAGATGGGTCCAGGCAGTCCTGATTTGGTTCTCGTTTTTTCCACCGAGGGATTCGATCAGCATGAACTTCTCAGAGGTATACGGAGCGTCACAGGAAAAATTCCCTTAATAGGGTGCTGTGGCGCTGGCGTTATAACTGAACAGGGCTTGAGCACCGACTCAATAGCGGTGATGGTGCTGAAATCCGACACCCTATCTATCTCGAGAGGGATAGGGAGGAACATAAGCAGCGATGCAATGCGCGCCGGAGAGGAGTCAGCAGAGGGTTTGTTAGATAAACTCAAGGGAAGTAAGAGGAGTTACTACGTTGTCATGATGCTGCCCGATGGTCTCACTGGCAACGTATCCGATGTGGTGGAGGGCGCCTACCGCGTTTTGGGTGCAGGGTGCAGATTCGTGGGTGGTGGTGCTGGAGATAACCTGAAGTTCATCAAGACTTACCAGTTCCTCGATGGTCAGGTGTACCAGGACGCAGTTGTAAGCGCCCTGTTTGTCTCCAATGAGCCTATGGGAGTGGGGGTGAGGCATGGCTGGACTCCCGTGGGCAAGCCCATGATAGTAACCAAGGCGAGGGGTAATGTGGTCATGGAGTTAGACGGCAAACCAGCCTTCGAAGCATATTGTGAGCACTTCGGCATAGAAGAAAGGCTGAGTATCGAGAATTTCAGTAGGTTCGCTATGGAGCACCCTTTAGGAATGCCTGATGGCAGGGGGGAGTACATCATTAGGGATCCCCTGCAAGCCCTGGAGGACGGCTCTATTGTTTGCGTTGCTGAGGTGCCTGAGAACTCTGTGGTCAGGATAATGAGGGGTGACAAGGAAAGCGTTATCAGCGCTGCTAGGAGGGCAGCTGAGGATGCCATGAATATGATGGCGAGGAGAGAGGCTGGAGCAGCTATCGTCTTCGACTGCGTATCGAGACTCCAACTCCTCGGGGATAAAGCTAAGGACGAGCTTCAGGCGATCAGGGATGTGGTTGGAAAGGATGTGCCCCTGATTGGTTTCTTCACCTTCGGCGAGGTTGCCACGGGCAGAACAGGTCCGCCCGCCTTCTGCAACAAGACTGTGGTGGTCTTCACCCTCCCAAGGTAATTATCCAGGAGTGTGTTTTTGTGGTTCGAGAAAAAGAAGCAACGCAAGATAACAATGACCTCATGGAGAAGTTTATGCGCGACCTCTCCTTTCTGTACATGGTTACCTCATCGATACACCGCCTAACCAGGGTCGAGGAGGTCCTTAGGTTCCTAGTAAACGAAGTCACCAGGGCTCTGAACGCGGAGATAGGTATCGTCTATACTCTAGACACTGCGAGTAAGAGGCTTCTCCCCGTGGTCTCTCGAGGACTGAGAAAGGGGGAGGATGAAAAACTTGCAGTTAAGGTGGACGACAGTGCTGTAGGCAGGGCTTTTGAAGAGGGCAGGATAATAAACGCAGTCGTTGGAGAATCTGATTTTCACCCTACCCTAGATGGGATGGAGGTTAACTCATTACTATGCGTACCAGTTAAGGGCAGGAAGAACATACTCGGCGTGCTGGAGCTTTGCAGGCTGCATCCATTGAAATTTTCGTTGGATGAAGAACGCCTAGTTACAGTGGCCGCAGGTCAGGCGGCTATCGCCATGGAGAACATCCAGAACCTTGAGGAGCTTGAAAAGACGGTTAGGGAGCTCAAGGCCGTCGACGAACTCAAGAACAACCTCCTCGCCAACGTAAGCCATGAGCTGCGTACACCCATCACCATAGCAAAGGGTGCCCTGGAGCTGGCGATGGATGAGAAGAACGTAAAAAAGAGGAATGGGCTTTTGAAGATGGCAGTGAATGCGCTTGTGCGCCAAAACTTCATAGTCGGCGACCTCATAGAGGCCGCAAATCTTGAGAGGAGTAAAAGTGAGTTGAAGATGGAAGAGGTGAATCTAGTTCAGCTCATAACCCTTGTGAGCGATGAGTTTAAGCCCATGCTCATCAAAGATAAAATAAAGATGAAGATAAGCATCGAAAATTGTCTGCCTCCGGTTAGAGCGGACAATAAGCAGCTGAAGCACGTGCTGCGAAACCTCATCAGCAACGCCATAAAATTTAACAAAGAGGGAGGGGAGATAATTATTGAGGCAAGGGAAAGAGGGAATATGGTCGAGGTGTGCGTGAGCGACACGGGCATAGGTATTCCTGAAGACAGGCTGGACAAAATCTTTGAGCGCTTCTACCAAGTGGACAGCTCGCCATCAAGGCGCTACGGGGGCACTGGTTTGGGTCTTGCAATTGTAAAGGAGACAGTTGAAGCCCACGGGGGGAGAATAACTGTGGAGAGCAAACTCGGTAAGGGAAGTAGATTCTGCTTCACATTGCCAGCTGCAAGAAAGGAGGAGTAATACATGGCGAGAATACTTCTTGTGGATGACGAGCCAGAATTAAGGATTATAACCAGGATGATGCTGGAGAAAGCGGGTTATGAAGTTGTGGAGGCGAGCAATGGAGAAGAGGGATTGAGGATACTGGCGAATTTTAAGCCGGACCTGATACTCCTCGATGTTATGATGCCAGGGATGGGGGGCTGGAAGGTGTGTGAGAAAATTAAAGCTGATGAGAAACTGAAGCACATACCGGTGGTGATGTTCACCGTAAGAACGAGCGAGGAGGATATTGAGCATAGTCGTGAATGTGGCGCAGAGGCACATATCAACAAACCATTCGAGAAGCAAGAGCTTCTTGCCACGATTGAAAGACTGCTGAGAAAGGTGTAGTCTTTCAGACTTTACCAGTAAATCTGCACTTTCACAGGCGCATGTTCCTGCATACTACTTTTTAAAATTATTTCAAATATCGAAAAGAAAAATTTTTTACTTTATAGTCAGCTTAAATACCGCTGGCTAGGTCTAGGAGCACCCCTCACCTCTCCCCCACTTTTGAAAGGTACTCCACTAGGCCGGGGGTGAGCATCAGCTTCCCCTCATACACCACATAACCGTAGGGAAGGAGTACGCGCTCATTCTCGCTCAGGTGCACCTCTACTTCATGGCTAACCTCTATATCCTCAAGCCTTTCGCCGAGGTAGATTAGCCTCGCCACCAGGGCTGCGGTGTCTATGCTGAGCTGCACCTTGCCAAGATGGCGCGCCCTGTCGCTTAGCTCTCGTGTTATGTGCTCTGCTGTCCTCCCGCGGGGCTTCTCGTAGCCCAGGATACCGCCCACCACCACCGCTCTGGCTTTTCTAAAATCCTCCTGTGTGAGGGGCTTCTCAGCACGCGGATCGAGGATTATCACCTCTTCCTCGCGGAAAAGTTCCCTGAAGCTCTGCGTGTGAACCTCGCCCAGCGTGCGAAGCTTCTCTCCCATGCCGGGAGGCACGCTGGTAAAGGTTGCGCCTCCCCAGTAGCGCGATGCAGCGCTGTACTCTAGGTAAAGCCACTCTGAAAGCTCTGGCTCCAGGTTTTCAATCACCAGTCGGACGCGGTGCATGCTTCCACCACCACCCAGGGGATATTTTAACCTTTCAATCAAAAACAAGTATCGCCGTTGGAAGGCTACCGTACATTATATCTATGCGCTGGGCTGGCTCCGTCTCAAACAACTCAGGCGCACCCGTAAGGATTACCGCTCGCTTCCAGGTCTCACTGGCCAGGAGGTGGCGCTCAAATTTTCTATAAAGCCTGGCAATCTTGTACCTGCTGCCTATGCGCAGCCCATATGGCAGGTTGGTCACAAGCTTATCGCAGTCCAGGCTTACCCTGGTGGCGTCGCAGGTGAAAAAGCTCACCGCAACGCCGGCGCGCTCTGCATTCTGCCTCGCCCCTGCGACATGTTTTGGCGAGATGTCGCACCCCCGTATGGGAAGCTCTCTCTTTCGCACCCGAGCCTCCGCCTCCACAAGCATTTCCCTGAACTCCTCTAAGGGCAGAAACTTCAGCTTCCAGAAGAGAAAGCTCTCCCTGCGCAGGAGGTTGGGCATTCTCCATGCGTAGCGCGCAGCTTCTATGCAAATGGTGCCAGAACCGCAGAAAGGGTCCAGGAGGCTCTCCTCAGCGCTCCACTCAGCAATTCTCACCAGCGCGTAGGAGATGCTCGGCTTGAGCGGTGCGGGATGCTGGTAAACGCGGTAGCCACGCCTGTGGAGGCTTTCGCCAGTTGTATCTATGCCCACGTAGCACGTGCTCTGTCTCACCTCCACGCGCACCACCACCTCTGGGGCATCCAGATTAACCTTCAGCCTCACCCCGCGAGCTTCGGCGTAGCTGTCTATCACCGCCTGCCCTGCCACGCGGGCGACGTCCAGCGAGGTGAAGTCGTGCTCGCCCATACGCGAGGCTCTGACAGCAAAGCTCTGCTCGGGTGAAAGGTACTCCCCGAAGGCGATACCCTTCACAGCGCGGTATAGCTCATCCAGCGTAGAGAACTCGCTTTCAAGGAGAAGGAGCACCACCCTGTGCAGCGAGTTGGAGCAATAGTTCAGGGTGAGTATGTCTCGGGCGTCGCCGCGCACGCGCAGCCTGCCTTCGCCTGCGACGCTGGCTCGACGGCGTATAAGCTCGCGAACCTCCTGCGCTGCAACGCTTTCAATCCCGCGCTCGGTGGTAAGCAGAAGCTCCATGCTTCCACCTCACCCTTAATTATATATAATAGGTTTTACTATCGCCAGAACATGCGCATCCCGCACCTGAATAACCCCGAGTTCAGGTACCTCAAAAAGTGGTCCACAATCGCAACGCTTATAGGGATAATCTCCGGCGTGGGTGCGATACTCTTTTATGAGCTTCTCAACCTGGGAACAAGACTCTTCCTCGGCTACGGAGCTGGCTTCTTTCCGCCGGAGGCGGGTATGAGTCTCGAGGAGGTGCTCAACTGGTCACCTCCGAGCAATCCCCTGCTCCTCATCCCGGTGATAACCCTGGGCGGGCTTATCTCGGGATTAATCGTCTTCTCCCTGGCGCCTGAGGCTGAGGGTCATGGAACAGACGCGGCGATACGCGCCTTCCACCGCGAAGGTGGCAAGATTCGTAGGAGGATACCAGTTGTAAAGATGGTCGCATCTGTGCTGACAATTTCTACGGGAGGGAGCGCTGGCAGGGAGGGGCCAATAGCGCAGATAGGCGCGGGCTTTGGCTCCTTTATTGCTGACGTTTTTAAGCTGAGTGAACGCGACCGCAGGATAGCACTGGCGGTGGGAATAGGCTCAGGCGTTGGCAGCATTTTCAAGGCACCTCTTGGCGGTGCACTCCTGAGCACAGAAATACTGTACCGTCAGGACTTTGAGAAGGAGGCGCTTATACCTAGCGTCATCGCAAGCGTCGTTGGCTACTCCATCTTCTGCCTCTACGACGGCTTCTCGCCGGTGTTCGCTGCGCAACCCTACCAGTGGAGCCTGATTCAGATTCCTGTTTACATGATTCTCGGTGTCGTCTGCGCGGGTGTGGGTCTGCTGTACATAAAGGCGTTTTACTCCGCAAAGGAGTTCTTTGACAGGCTAAAGGTAAAAAAGCACATCAAGCCGGCGATAGGAGCCTTCGCCGTTGGTGTGCTTGCGGTTGTGCTGATGAAGATTATACCGGAAGCTAATGGTGCCGCCGGCTTGGGAGCGCTGAGCATGGGCTACGGCTTTATTCAGCTCGCCCTGTACAACGCTCTTCCCCTGGAGATAATGTTCACCCTGATTTTCGCCAAGATAGTCATGACCGCCCTCACAATAGGCAGCGGTGGCTCGGGCGGAGTGTTCGCACCGGGCATGGTTATTGGCGCCATGGTGGGCGGCACAGTGGGTGCAGTCTTTGCAAAGCTCTTCCCATGGCTTGTACCTCCCGAAGCCGTGCCGGCATTTGTAATAATAGGGATGATGGCCCTTTTCGGTGGGGTGAGCAAGGCGCCAATCGCCGTGCTTATAATGGTAAGTGAGATGACGGGCGACTACTCCCTGCTATTCCCGGCGATGGTGGCAATAGTTGGCTCCTACATACTCACCGGGGACCATAGCATATACCGCGAGCAGGTGCCAACGCGAATACACTCTCCGGCACATGTGGAGGAGTACTTCCGCGACCTGCTGCGCATCCATCGCGTGGCTGATGCGATGCGCAGCGAGTTCCCCACAACCGCCAGGCAGGATAGCCTTACTGATGCTATGCTGAAGATGCGCCACGGTGTGAGTGCGCTGCCCATAGTGAGGGAGGGCAAGATAGAGGGCATTGTGAGGCTACGCGATATTATTCGCGTGCCTGTGGAGAAATGGGGCGATACCCGCGTGGAGGAAGTGATGCGGGAGAGCTACTCCACAATAACGCCGGACAAGTCCCTGCATGAGGCGCTCGACTTAATGGAGCAGCGCGGCGTCGGCACCTTAGTGGTGGTATCGCCTGAGGACCCGTCCAAGCCCCTGGGGCTGCTCCTTAAGAGGGACGTAATAAAGATTGGAGAGGCAAAACTGGGGAGAAAGAAGGAGGTTAGCACTTAAGTACAGAGAAGAAGTCCTCTTCCCGTATATCCTCAGGCACAACCAGCACTGGAATCTTTCTCTTCTTAAGAATCTCGGGTAGTATGGGCTTCTCAACCACCTCGCGGAGCCAGCCCGCGCGGGAGTAGCCCACTATAACCAGCTTTATGTCCTCGTCCTTCTCCAGCTCCTCCATTAGAACCTCATGGGAGATCCCCTTCTTAACCCTGTACTCGATGTTGAGGCTTAGCCCGCGGAAAACCTCAAGCTCCTCCCTGGCTTTCTCCTCCACCTCCTCTTTAATGGCATCCACACCGCGCTCATGCAGTCCTCCACCTATCAGCTCAACGGCATACCTCTCGTCGGCAACGAAGAGCAGCTTTATGTCGTACTTCAGGCTACATGCTAGGCCTATGGTGTAGCGTTCTACCGCCTTATGCTCACTCATGCCCTCTGAAACCAGCAGTATCTTTGCCACACGCCTTGCCTCCTTTTTGTTTAATAATACCCACGAGTCTACTTAACTTTTCCGGCAATCACAATATTTTTAACTCCCTGCATTAAGCTAATCTCATGCCTGAGATAACGCCCATGATGCGCCAGTGGCACCGCTTCAAGCGGGAGTACAGCGATGCGATAATCTTTTTCCGCGCCGGTGACTTCTACGAGATGTTCCATGAGGATGCTGAGATCGCGGCGAGGGAACTGGGCATCACATTAACGTCTCGAGGCAGGGAGAGGGGCAAGCCCGTGCCCCTGGCGGGCGTACCCTACCATGCAATGGAGACCTACCTGGCAAAGCTTGTGAGGAAAGGTTATAAAGTTGCGATATGCGAGCAGGTTGAAGACCCCAAGCATGCGAAGGGTGTGGTTAAGCGAGAGGTTGTTCGCGTTGTTACGCCCGGCACGCTGATGGAGGAGAGCCTGCTGGAGGAGAAGAGCAACAACTACCTGGCGGCGCTTCTCGTAGGTAAAAGCGGCGCTGGAATTGCGTATGCTGACCTCTCCACGGGGGAGTTCGCATGCGGAGAGTTCTCTGGGGAAGAGGCGGTGGAGGAGGCGTTGAACCAGCTGGTTGCAATCTCGCCAGCGGAGTGCCTGATTCCCGAGAGCATAAGCGAAGAGCTGGTGGAGAAGCTCGGCAAGCTGCTCCGAGAGACCTTTTTCAACCGCGTAGGCGACTCAAGCTTCAGCTACTCCTCAGCCAGAGAAATCCTCGCCCAGCACTTCGGTGTAGCAAGCCTTGAAGGCTTTGGCGTCGCTGAGCTAACGCTTGGCATCGCCTGCGCAGGGGCAGTGCTGGGCTACCTGCGGGAGACCCAGAAGAGTGCGCTGCCACATATAACAAAGCTGCGCAGGTTGGCGATGCAGGAGCACATGCTTCTGGACGCAGCCACGCTCCGCCACCTGGAAATAACGCGCAACCTGCGCGATGGCTCTGCAAAGGGCACGCTGCTAGAGGTGCTAGACGCGACGACGACGGCGATGGGGGCGAGGCTTCTCAAGCGCTGGCTTCTCCATCCCCTGACCAATGTTAATAAAATAAGGCGACGCCTCGATGCTGTGGAGGAGCTTTACAACGACTACCTTCTGCGCGAGGAGCTTCGCGAGGCTCTGAGCAAGGTTTACGATTTGGAAAGGCTGAACAGCAGAATTGCAAGTGGCTCTGCCAATGCTCGCGACCTGGTTGCGCTCAAAAATTCCCTCAGGGCGGTGCCGGAGATACGCGAGCTGCTATCCCAGAGCAAAAGCGAGTTGCTTAATGAAATAGTGGCGGAGATGCATGCCCTGGAGGATTTGGTAGAGAAGATAGAGCTTGCTATAGTTGACGAGCCTCCGGCGAGCGTGAGGGAAGGCGGGATAATAAAGCCCGGCTACAGCGAGGAGCTGGACAGGCTTAGAGAGGCAGCCACGCAGGGTAAGCGCTGGATCGCCGAGCTGGAGCAGCGGGAGAGGCGCAGAACAGGCATCGCCTCCCTCAAAGTTGGGTATAACAGCGTCTTCGGGTACTACATCCAGGTGACAAAGCCCAACCTTCACCTTGTACCTAAGGACTACATACGCAAGCAAACCTTAGCCAACGCGGAGCGCTTCGTCACGCCCGAGCTAAAGGAGAAAGAAGCCCTCATCCTCGGTGCGGAGGAGCGGGCGGCTAAGCTTGAGTACGAACTCTTCACCCAGCTACGGGAGGAAGCCGCCTCCCGGGTGAAGGAAGTTCAGAGCACCGCCCATGCTCTCGCTAAGCTGGATGTGCTCCTGAGCTTTGCGAAGGTTGCGAGCGAAAGGGGATATGTTAAGCCAAGCGTCGACGAGGGAGAGGTAATTGAGATTAAGGAAGGTCGCCACCCCGTTGTAGAGGCTTACCAGCGCGAGTTTGTGCCCAACGACGCCTACCTCGACTCGGCTAAGGAGCAGATTTTAATCATCACAGGACCAAACATGGCGGGCAAATCAACGTACCTGCGCCAGGTGGCGCTGATAGTGCTTCTAGCCCAGGTTGGAAGCTTCGTTCCAGCGAAAGAGGCGAGGGTAGGTGTGGTGGACAGGATATTCACCCGGGTTGGTGCGAGCGACGACCTAGCTACTGGACGGAGCACCTTCATGGTAGAGATGCAGGAGGCGGCGAATATCTTAAACAATGCGACGAAGAGAAGCCTTGTCATTCTGGATGAGATAGGGCGGGGCACGAGCACCTTCGATGGGCTCAGCATCGCCTGGGCTGTGGTAGAGTATATACACGAGCGCGTCAAGGCGAAGACGCTCTTCGCCACGCACTACCACCACCTCACCGAGCTTGAGCAACTCCTGCCTAGGGTTAAAAATTACCACATCGCTGTTAAGGAGCAGGGCAGCGACATAATCTTCCTGCGCAAAATAATGCCCGGCTCTATAGACAAGAGCTATGGCATCCACGTTGCACGACTTGCGGGCTTGCCAAGAGAAGTTATAGAGAACGCTTCGCAGGTGCTTCGCCGTCTGGAAGAGGAGGAGGTGGCAGACGACAAGGTCATAGCCAAGCGCCTGCGCAAGCGCAAGCTTGCGAAGGTTTTCTCAGATAAGGCGCAGCGTACCCTCTTTGAGAGCCTCCCCGCGAAGCCCTCTCGCGTGGAGGAGGAGCTGCGAAAGTTGAACCCCAACGAGATGACGCCGCTGGAGGCGCTTCAGGTGCTCTTCAAGCTCAAGGAGATGCTGCGCTAGGCTGCGCAAAAGTTTCGGCTGTTTCTTGATGAGTGTTGCTCTCCCCATGTTTATTCAGCAGAAGCCGAAGAATGTGAGGGGGATATGAAGCACCTCTTTTTCCATGAAAACACCGTCCTCACCGGAAATTACAACACCGTACTCAGCGCCGCATTTCCGCATTGTTTCCCTTACCTGACTTTCACCTTTTTCACCGACACTCACCTCGACTGGGATAAGTGTCTCGGGGCCTGTCTGCAGGATAAAGTCTGCTCCTCTTTTAGCAGGATCATAGAAAATGCCAACCAGTGGATATGCGGTTTCTTTTATTCTGAAGAAGCAGGAAGCCACCATGGTCTCTGCAAGCAGTCCGAGATATTCCCTGTCTCCAGCATGGTAGGTGCCCAGCTTGGATCTCAGAGCAGCGTTTATAGATGGCGCCTGGAAGTAGTATTTCCAGGCACTGCGAACCACCCTGCCAGCACCGCCATACGGTCTTACACTGAAAACTAAGTGCGTCTTCTCCAGCATCTCCATTATGTTACGCACAGACCTTGAAGAGACTTCTAACCAGCCGGCTAGCTTCACGTCGGAGACCCCACCTGGTTTCTGCTGGGCTAGGTAGTATATTATCCGCGTGACGACGCTCCTGGTGTCTGAGCGAAGCTGTGATGTCGTGAGCACATCCTTCTCAACGATTCTGCCCACCATGTCAAACAACCTGCTGTGAATGTTTTTTACCCCTAGCCCCACGCAAAACGGGAACCCTCCAGCTGTAAGATAGTGTTCGAGCTCCCTCTCCAGCGGCTTCCCTATACTCAGCATGCGCCTTCTAAGATCTGCCCATACTTCTGCCAGCCTCTCAGCAATTCCTGGTGTGGGCTGAAAAATCACCTTCCTGAGAACTTCTGCGGTCCCTCTAGGGGGATAGACTCCATACTTGAATATGAGGTGTTCGGCAAAATTGAGGGGAAATACAGGTTCCTTTGTGACTCTCCTGGCTAAGTCGACTCCCATCTCGATGCTAAGCGCCGAAGAACCTGTTAGAAGTAAGAAGACGTTTCTACTCTGATCGTATATGATTTTTGCAGACACATCCCATTTACGGTCGAAGTGCGCCTCATCCACCAACACCCAGAGTTGGGTATCAAGCCCCGGAAGTGTAGACCTGTGAAAGTCTTCAACGTAAATCTTCACGATGTCGTATATGCTCGCTCCCAAAAAGTTCCTCATCTCATCCGCAGAAAAGTATAGAATCCTCGATGGGTCTATCCCCCTCTTAAGTGTGAGGTACCTGTACAGCTGCAACACCGCTGTGGTCTTTCCAACACCCCTCAATCCAGGAAGCAACACAATCCTGTTTGCTGTATCACCTCTTAGAAAGCTATCAGCGTGCTTCCTCAGCCTGAGGTACGCTTTAATGTGCTTGGGCGGCTTGCCCTCCACTCTTGTCTTCTCCCTTGCGAGGTCAGGTGCCTCGGCGAGCTTTGCGGTCACATAACGCAGCAAAGCTTCTCGGTCCATAGCTTATTTACTAAAGTAAATTAACATTTAAAAATATTTATTTACTAAAGTAAATACAACGACTCACCTGCGTGAGCTCAGCTTCATGGCTATAAACACCAGCGCCACCACCAGCCAGAAGTGCACGGCATTTGTGATGCCGAAGACGAAGAGCAGGAAGTTCAGGAGAAGCGCAGCCGCAAGCGCAAGGGCAAGTAGCCTGTTCACCGTCCACCCTCCAGGATTTCGAGAAGAAGCGGAAGCTCAACCACAACGTAGCCTTCGCTGTCGCCCCTGAACCTTATCAGCAGCGCCTCGCCGCCTCTAGCGACCTGCAAAACCTCCTCCTTTGCTATCCCCACCGAGCTCCTCGCCCGGGTTGGCTTCTCTCTGAGCTTAATCCAGGAGCTGAGCAATGCCTCGCTGACAACCGCATATAGCTTAGCGTGCCTGTAGAAGGAGAACACCAGGATGGGCACCTCTCCGCGTGCAGCCTCGCGGGAGAGCTTCTCCAGCGCCGCCCGGGAGATGCGTATGCCCTCCTTTGAGCGGGTGGACTTGGCGTCTATCCTGAGCCTGAGCGAGCCCTTCTCGGCGATAACGTCCCCCTTTATCGCCTTTGCAGAGCCGCTGAGGGGAACCCTGCTCGCCCTGTAGCCGCGGCTCAGCAGGAAATCCCTCACGCGGTACTCGAACTTCTTCCAGGTCTGCATTGAATAAAGAACCCCGCTGGAGGATAAATCCCTTTCGGTTTGGAGGGATTTTACCGTCTCCTTACTTTATAAATCAGGTAGACGGGGGTAAGGAGAAGTGCGACGATTGTTAAAAGCCATATCGCCACCATAGCCCACGCGACCAGGTCAGCGCCCGGGAAATAATTTCTAAAGCTCCCGCTGCAGGCTCTTCCATCTGCAATCGTCACCTCCACCTTCTTTAGCGGTATGTTGAAGAAGCCGTAGCCCGTGAGGGAGACGTCCCACCAGGTGTTGTTCCTCACAACGTCTGTAACCTTATACCTCCAGAGAACAACCTCCCATTCAGTCTTTGCGCTCTCTATCGCTATCTCCGCCATCTCCTTTCTCTCGCCTGCTAAGCCTGAGTAGTCGTCAGGAAGAAATACGGGCGAGTAGCACCATACCAGGAGCACAAAGATCAGCACCGCTATCTTCCTGAAGAACATTTTCTAACCACCCTGCATCTGTGTGGAGGAAATCTCCGCCCAGCGCCACGCTAGGTACATGTTATAAGCAAGACCCACTCCGGCAAGTGGCAGAGGGGGTTCAGAAATTGGAGTAAACAGTATCAGCACCAAAACAATGGCTAAAAAACTTGGAAGCCTCTCTGCAATAGATAAAATTAATCTCATTCCCTCCACCCCTTTAATCATAAGCAACAAAACTACAGGCAGGAGGATAACGAAGAGTCTTCTTTTCAGCATGGAGAGTGAGAAGAATAGGGGCGCGTATAGGAAATACCCCAGCGAAGAGAAAAATATGAACTCCAAGAATTTGTCGATGAGCTTAATACTTTCAGGCTGATATGCAAAGGGTTTGTACAGGGTGTGAAAAATCGAATAGAGGAGCCAGAGTATTAAGAGCAGAACAAAGGCTGTAACCATAAAATTCGAGGCAAGGAGAACCCGCTCTTCTCTGCTCTTATTCCCAAGCAGGTAGTAGCCGGCGGCGAGAGGAAGCAGAAAAAGCGCATAATAAAATCTAACGGAGTAGTATGAACCTAGTGGATAGCGCGGTGTCTCTGAGTACTTAATGTAAAAATCCAGATAACTGATGACCCCGAATAAAACCACGTACGCCAGAAAAATTGCTGCGCAGATTTTTGCTGCTCGGAGGAATATTTTTCTGCTCATATCCGAAACCTCAGCTATGACATTATCCTAGGTGTAACAATAATTATCCACAGAAGCATTCCAGAGAGTACAAATAAAATCCAGTCCACATTTCCTTTATTTTTTCTTGCACCGCTATAGCCTACAATTCCTGAACAGAAACCCAGAAGAAAAGCAATAATAAGGGATCCAGAAGATATCTCGGGATTCTGAAGTAATATCAATCTAAAAAATATAAAAATAGGAATAAATCCAATTAAAAATGATAATTTTCCATTACCGCTCCAGTTTCCATATAAAAAGCCAATTATTCCAGGAACAGGAAAGATAATAAATAAAGTAGTGATATATCCAATTTTAAAAGTTGAAATAAAAATATAAATTAATGATAAGATTAATAGGATTAGAAAAAATACTTTTTTACTTGAAATAAAATATTTTTGCATTAACATTCCCCGCTATGGTTCTCCTTAAGTTCTGTTAAGCAGTTAGATGTATTTAACGTGTATAGAAATAATAAAAAGTAAAAAAATGAAAGTTTTTTAAAATTATGGTTTAACCACCTTGTCAAGCGAGGGGTTATCATCGTCCACGTCGAGGGCATGGTTCCATACTGAGACGTATATTCTGGAGGTCGAAGAGAAGTATGCAATACCGTGTTGTCCCACAGGTTCTGCGAAAGTCTTGTCGTTGCTCCAGATTTCATCAAAACATATCATGTTGTCGCTGGTTCTCACATAGAAAGTTTCGATGTCTTCTATTCTTCCGTAAGTCGCTTGCCTGATAGCGTCATAGAGCGGGTCCAAGTCCGGATTTGGATGGTCCTCGTCGTAATAGTACATCGTATACATCCAGTAGGTTTCTCCTACTGGACAGTTGGTATAGTCAGGGTCATCCAAGTAAACTGTGCTGATGTCCACGCGATATAGATCATTATTTCCATTTATGTTGTATGGATTACCCGCATCATCGAACTTATAATAGCCACTAGTTCCTGTGATGTCATCCTCTATTTGCTTGAAGGTAAATATTGGCTCACCAGATAGTATTTTGTATGTTGTTTCGTTCTCTGAAATAATTTTTTCAAGTTTTGTTGTTGTCTCTGAGATGGCATTTTTCTTCAGCTTTTCAAGTTTGATCTTCTTTTTAATTTCGTGCAGAACATAATCTTTGGCAGCTTTCTTTTCCTCTTCACTGAGGGTAAGTTTGTGCTCCTCCGCTAAAACAAGGATTAGTTTCTCTAGATCCTTCTCTGAGTACTTTCCGGTCTCTTTCAAGTCCTTCTCTATTTTCTTCGCTATCTTTTTAGCTTTCCCTATTCCATCGTCTTTCGCTACGGCTCCTGCGCTTCCAAGCATACTTCCAAAAAGTAACATCACAAACAGCACCGGTATTCCTACCCTTAACCAGCTACTCCTCATCCAGCATCACCTCCTCTTTTTTTTGCTTTGAGGAGGCGCCTCCTCACACTTTTTAAAAAATAAAAAATAGAGAAAATTTATTGGCGGTTCCCGCCACTTTTTCTGATAGCTTTTTCTATATCTTGGAGAGGAATAATTCGATACGCGGGGGGAACGTTTTCTCTAATTGCCAGCCCATCCTCTGTAATTCTAAATTTTCCATGCTTCCAGCTAAGAATTCTGTAGTGCTCTGGAGGGATATTTGCGGTAAATGGGTCTTCCTTAGTTAAGAAGACTAATACTTTTTCACCAACTTCAAATTTTGCTTCATCTTTGAATTCCATGCTATCTTCGCCAACAGTACCACCTAAGGTTCGCACTACAATCTCTTGAGTATCTTGTGGATTCTTAAGATATCGGTAGACTTCTATGACAATATCGGTATAAATGTATCCATCTTCAATTTTCTCAGGTCTTTTTCCATCCGGAGTGTTCCATCTGCTTGGAAGTATCTCCCTTACTCTACCCACAGCTATAGAATCGGCATTTTCTGTTAAATATGATAGCTCTAGAACCTTAGGATCCCACATGCCGGTACTGTCAATTTTAGGATTTAACCACCCTCAGCAGGTTGCAGAATCTTTC
>MTME02000018.1 GCA_002011115.2 Candidatus Pyrohabitans sp. JdFR-17 | reverse complement strand
GTGTGCACAGAATAAGAGAGGAATCTCAGGAGCTTCTCAACAAATACTACCCCTACTACCTAGCAAGAGCCTCGCTTCAGAACCTGCTTTCGTGGCTTGAGGAGTACGAGAGGGATCTTAAACTATAAATACCACCATTACTACAATTTCTATTATGACCACAAAATCCATAAAACTGAGTGAGGACACATACAGAAGGCTGGTGGAGATAGCCGGGAAACTTCAGGTAGAGTACAAGAAGCCCGTTTCCATTGAAGACGCCAGACGCCATAAGGTACCTCATAAGGAGGAAGATAAGCGACCTGGCGGGAGCATGGGATGTAAGTGAAGAGGAGGTTCGGGAGGTTAAAGCGTCTCTGAGGAGGGGATGGAAGGCGTGGAAGTCCTCTGCCTAGACACCGACGTGCTTATAGACTTCCTCAAAGGAGACCCAGGGGTGGCTGAGAAGGTTGCTCAGCTTGAGGAGGAATATATCTTAGCGACGACAGCGGTAAACCTATTTGAACTGTATTATGGCGCATTTAAAACCAGAAAAGTTCATAAAAACGTTAAAGCGGTGGATGAGCTTGCATCAAGGCTTGAGGTACTGCAGTTTACCGAAACATCTGCAGAAATTTCCAGAAGAATAGCAGCAGAACTGGAAAAAGAGGGGAGAAGGCTGGATTTCAGAGATGCCATGATCGCAGGGATTGTGCTCGAGAATCATGTGCACCTCTGTACCCGAAATCTCAAACATTTCAAGAGAATCGACGGGATAAAGCTCTGCGGAATCTGAGCTTTTCTGGCAGGGTTGAAAAGCAGGCGTAAAAAATCTTGACCAATAGTAATCTCAGTATAAAATCAAAAATCACGTTAATATATTCGTAATTGACAGGAGGGAAAAGCGATAAAAATTACATTAGAGGTTCCTAAGCAATTTGAAGATGGGTTAAGGAGAGGGGATTTCAAACTTTTTGGAGGAGAAATTAGAGATCAAGATGGAAAAATAGTAGTTATACTTAGACCTACTATGTCCGAATCATTTAAAATGAAAATTTCAAAATTTATTCGTAATAAAAAGATAATATCTGAATTATTATTAGGTTTAGGCACGATTGGGATTTATTATCACTTTAAAAATAGAAAAATTAGATCCATATGTCAATCATTTGAAAATTCATCGAAAAATTATATAAGTAAGGGTAAATTTGGAGTACTGACTCAGGATGATGTGTCAGAATTGCAAAACCAAGTTCAAAAACTTATTAATGAATTTAATAACCCAAAATACAAAGATACTATTGTGATTATGGATGATCATGAACAAAAAATATTACGTGAATTTGTAGAAATGATTAGAAAATATAATGAAAAGTTAGCTCAAAATAAGGATATAAATATCTCTAAACTGAAAAATAAAAATACTCTAAAAGAATTATTATCAGATTTAAATAATCAACTTGAAATTCAAAAAGATTTACTAAAAAAGACAATAAAAACGATAAATATGGAATTATTGTATATCAGTTTGAGTTTTACAATGTGTCCCTATTCCTCCCTCTCAGAGGGGTTGAGCTCGTGAATTCCCATCTTCTCTAACTCGCGCTTTATCAGCTCCACGGGAATACTGCCCACGAAGCGCAGCCTGCCGTTTATTGTCACCATGGTTGTGGGACCACTTTTTTCAAGTTGTTCTTTCACTTCGGGGTATTTCTCAACATCGTCGCTCATTATGTCAACCCAGCTAACCTTAACCCTTCCCTTGCCGTACTTCTTGTCCATGAAGTTCTGAAGCACCTCCGCGTCCAAATCTATGCTCTCTGGCAGGTCGCATAACCCGTCTTCTTCGCAGTTGTAGGGTATTAGAGTGCCGAAGATAATTATCTCAGCCTGCGTAGCCTGCTCTTCCTCTTCCAGCTCTCCCGCAAAGGCTTTGCGGTAGTCTATCTTCCATACCCCTTGCTCTCTCGCCTCAAAAGTGGGGCAGCTTCTCTCCTTCCACTTGTGTATTACCCACTTCTGGTTGAACTCGTCAAACTCAGCGCCGAAGCAGGGTCTCCCCGTATGAATACAAAGCTCCTCCTGCTCAGGGTCGTGATACTTGCACTCTCCAAGCATAACAATCTCCTCGTGTCTGCGGACAGGTTAACGATTTTATCCAAATTGGTAGTGGTGGTGTGTGCATTGTTACACTTTCAGTAAAAACATCTAATTTACCTGCTGGGATGGGCAATCATTTAAGCGGGTTCTCTTTGCGAACATTGATAGCAGAAACTCTGTAACAGATAACCCAGTAATATTCGAACGTTTGTATATTAGTATAAAACAAATGTAAATTAAACATTATTTTCATGAAACAAATGTATATTAATTTTATTTTACAAAAATAATTACTAATGTTTATCGAATTACTATTAAGTCATGAAAAAAATAGAATCTAACCATAAAGAGCTTGATTTGAGAGGCGAGGTATGCCCCGATACATCCCAGCAGACGAAGCTTGCTTTGGATAGAATGAAGAGCGGAGAATGCCTCAAAGTACTGGTGGATTATCCTCCTGCAGTAGAAAGTATTCCGAGGCTTGTTAAGATCGAGGGACACACAACGCTCAAAGTGGAAAAGGTTGGAGCCCACTGGGAAATTGTTATCCAGAAGGGATAAACATGATCGACCCATTGGAATTAAAAAAGGAGGTAATAGAAAGAGCGAATGTGCTTAATAGTGCAGAGAAGGAGCTGACACACAAGCTTCATGTGTTAGGTCTCTACTCACAGAAGCACAAAGGATATTTTATGCTCCGCACCAGGATCCCCGGGGGTTTTCTAACTGCTGAGCAGGCGAAAGTCATAGGTGAAATTGCAGCTGAATACGCGAGGGGACCCGATGGCGTTGCTTTTGTCGACCTTACCACCCGGCAACAGGTTCAGATGCACTGGATAAGGCTTGCGGATGTCCCAGAAATCTGGGAGAGGTACGAGAGGGTGGGGCTGACAACACTCCACACATGTGGGAATGCGGTTAGGAACATCATCACCTGTCCCTTAACTGGAATAGACAGGTACGAGGTTATGGACGTCTCATCTATCGTCAAGAAAATAAATAGAAGCTTTCTGAAAAAGGAATATGCCAACCTTCCCAGGAAATTCAAGATAAGTATATCCGGATCCAGAGAGAACTGCACCTTTGCAGAGTTAAACGACATTGCCCTTATTCCCGCCAAGAAATACCATGAAATAGGTTTTAATCTTTTGGTAGGTGGCGGTCTCGGTGATACTCCGAGGATGGCATCTGATCTTGACGTCTTCATACAGCCGGAGAAGGTTTTGGATATCCTGCAAGGTGTTGTAGAGTTTTACAGGAAGAAAGGAGATTATGAGAATACCGCAATTAACAGGTTTAAAGTCTTAGTGGCGAAAATGGGCGTGGAAAAGTTAAGGGAGGAGCTTGAAAATCACCTAGGCTTTGAGCTACCGAGGGCAGGCAAAAGTCTGATAACTTCCTGCCGCTACACCCACATAGGAGTTTATCCCCAAAAGCAAGAAGGGCTGAGCTACGTTGGCACCTGTATTCCAGCGGGAAGGTTGAAGGCGGAAGAGCTCATAGAATTTGCTAGGATTTCCAATGAATATAGTAGGAGCCATGAATTGAGGATTACACCCTCCCAAGATTTACTGCTTCCAAACATCCCTGACGATGTTCTGGAGCGAGTTCTTGATGAGCCGCTGCTAAAAAAATACACTCCCTTCCCGCATCCAGCGTTGGAAGGAATGTCTGCCTGCTCTGGCAGCGAAATCTGTGTATTTGGGATTGTAGAAACAAAAAAATTATAACTCAAGTGTCGGGTATTCTGAAAGATATCTGCCTCAATCGAGATGAGGTCGTAAGGATTCACGTCAGCGGCTGCTCGGCATCCTGCGCAAGGATACAAATCGCTGATATAGCTCTTAGAGGCACGGTGAAGAGAACCCTGGAGGGTTGTCAGGGGGCAGTGGATGTTGGTATAGGCGGCTCCATTGAGAATGGGCGATTTATAAAATGGATAATCCCCTCTCTGCCCATAAGCGAACTCCCTAAGGTGATTGAAAATATACTAAGAATTTATCTGAGCTACAGAAAGGAAAGGGAAAGCTTCGGGGACTTCTGCGCAAGAGTGGGAGTGGAAGAAATTAGAAGGATTCTGGCAGGTGGTGAAGTTGGAATACCTATTGGACATAAAGGATAAGGTAAGTCAGGTGGAAGAGCTACCTGGAAAGAAGTGGTTTAGGAAGCTGGACGAAGCTGTAATTGAAGCTGGGAGGTGCGTGGAGTGTGGAGGCTGCGTTGCTGCCTGCCCCTCTGGCTCGATAGGAGTAGCCCCTGACGGGCGTCCAACCCTAATAAAAATGTGCACAGGGTGCTCCAGGTGCTGGGACTTCTGTCCAAGAGCAGGACTGAGATATGAGAGGCTCTGGGAGGCAGAAGAAGGAATTGGTAAAATCCAGGCTGCGTACACTGCGAGAGCAAAGGATGTAATAAAGGCGACAAATGGGGGTGTAGTCACTACCATCCTCAAGACTCTTCTGGAGAATGGGGTAATAGAGGGTGCCCTGATAGCGAGGGAATCCCCTGAGCAGCCTTGGAAAGGCGAGGCATACCTAGCAACTACATCCAGAGAAATCCTGGAAAGCTCCAAAACCTTCTATAATCAGGTGATGACACCCATGCTGCTGGACCACTCTTTAAGCAGTGTTGCCTTCGTCGGCACTCCCTGCCAGATTCAGGCTATTAAAGCCCTACAGAAGTATCCTTGGGAGGGTAGCGCCGCTTGGAGGATAGATTCGATTAAAATCACTATAGCTTTAATGTGCACTAGAGCTTTTAAATACGAAAAGTTCGCATTCCTTCTGAAAAAGAAGGGCGTAGATTTGAGTTGCGTTGATAGGATGGAGGTTAAAAATGGAGAGTTCACGCTGAAGAATAAAGAAAGAAAAGTAATTTACAAGGACAAGATTCATAATTTTGACGCAGCTGCTCTTCCAGGATGCGATGAATGTGCCGATTTCTCAGGAAGGCTTGCGGATATCTCCGTTGGAGGCATTGCCAGCGAGAAGGGATACACAACCGTGCTTATAAGGACTGCTACAGGAGAAAAAGTCTGGGATATCGCTAGAAGTTATATGGAATACGCTATCCTGGAGGATCTGGAACCTATTGTAAATGTTGAGATGAAGAAACGGAAAAGAGCTAAAAGGTTCTTGAAGCGCCCATTCGATCCCAGAGGGGATATAAACGTAGAGGTCACGGAGCACTACTCCGCCTATTCATCTTCAGACAGAGCGCCTAAACCCCTCAACCCTGCGAGAGTCTATCAATATGCGGAGGTGTGCTGATGCGCGAGGAATCTGAGAATCTCAATAAAGAACTCGAGAGCAAAGAGATTCTGAAATGGGCTATTAGCACTTTCCCCAAAATCTGCATTGCTGCGAGCTTTGGCAAGGACAGCGTTGTAGTGCTTCACCTTTTGAAAGAGATAAAGCCTGATATAGATGTGATTTATATAGACACCGGCTATGAATTCCCAGAAACTATTGCTTTCGTAGAAAAACTGAAGAAAGAGTGGAATTTAAACTTGAAGGTGTATCGCCCAGCGATGTCTGTGGAGGAACAGGAAAAAATTTATGGGAAGCTGTACTTTAAGGACCCAGACAAGTGCTGTGGTTTCAGAAAGGTGGAGCCTATGGGCAGAGCATTACAAAACTATGATGCGTGGATAACTGGACTAAGAATGGACGAAACAGAGTTCAGAAAGAATATAAAAATAGTAGAGTCGCAGAATGGGATCACTAAGATAAACCCTATAGCAAGGTGGTGCGAGGCAGACGTGTGGGATTATATAAATAGGAACCGAATACCATATAACCCCCTCTATGATAAGGGTTACAGGAGTTTGGGTTGTAAACCCTGCACCTTAGCGGGAAAATGGGGGAGATTTGAAAGAGCGGGTAGGTGGACAGGAACCGGCAAGCAGGAGTGTGGGCTTCATTTGGAGGAATATTATCAGAAATATTCTTCTACAACTGATGTTAAGTAAAAATGTAGCGCAGCATGCCCATCATCTTGGCGAGGAGAGCTTTCACCTGCAGGTCACAACAGTTAGGATAGACTGGTTTTGAATAACCATAAAAGTACTACCCACACTCAGTAATGGGGAATCAGATATTCTTACAGCGAATATTTTTTCATAAAATTATTTACGGTCGTCATAAATTATACTTCTTAGCCCTGACCATGCGTTAGATGCAGGAGGTGCACTTATTTATGGACGAGCTGGACTTGGAAATACTCAGAACACTGCAAGAAAACTCAAGGCTTTCTTACAGGAAGCTTGCCCAAATACTTGGGATAAGTACATCAACAGTCAGCCAAAGGATTTCCAATCTGATAGAGAAAGGGGTGATCAAGAGTTTCACCATTGAGCTTGACTCTAAGAAAGTTGGAGTTCCATACTCTTTTGTGGTTCATATAAAAGTCTCTCCCGGGAGCAATCCGATAGATGTGGGCAGAGATATAAGCAAATTAGATGAAATCTGCTATGTATATAGAATAATGGGGGAATTTGACTTACTGGTGGTGGGCAAAAGCACCTCACAGGAAGAAGCAGCCGAAATACTCAACGAAATTACTAAAATTACCGGAGTAGCTCAGGCTAATCCCTCTTGGATACTTTCCATCATAAAAGAAAACCACAAGCTAAAACTTTGTCCCCCCATCCATTAGGGAAATCTTACCTCATTAGATGAGTTGTTTTCACCAAAACACATTTGTTTTTCACACTAAACATTGATATAAACTTTTATTAGACTCTGCAACTATATACTCTATATAGCTTATTTACTCTATTTGGAAAAAACATAAATATCTCCCCCATGAGTTAATAGTAATCTACAGAGGCGAGGCAATACATGCGTATTCTTGTAGCGCTGGATGGCTCTCAGGGCTCGCGAAAGGCTCTGCGTTTTGCTTTGAAGCTCGCGAAGGATAGCGGTTACTCTATCTCCCTGCTTCACGTTGTGCCAAAGCTTCCAACCACGAAGGAAGAAGTAATACGCCTGATAAAGGAGGAAATAGGCTCCCCTGAGGAGGCTGGCAAGCGATACCTTGAGGAGGCAAAGATAATCGCAGAAGAGGAAGGTATGCAAGTACGGGAGGTTATTCTAAAAGAGGGCAGTCCAGTGGATGAGATTCTTAAGGTAGAGAAGGACTACGATTTAGTGGTGGTTGGTTCTCGGGGTATGGGCAGGGTGGACAGGTTCCTCCTGGGCAGTGTTTCCTCCAAGCTGGTGGTTGCCTCTTCAAAGCCAGTGCTGGTGGTGAGGTAAAGAATGGGCGTAACCGCTAACCCTGTGACGATAACATGGGTTGTTGGCATTGGTTTAGCGGCGCTTATTGCGAGTGCTCTCTTGCTGAACGAGCGCACCCGTGAGTGGAGTGATAACAAAATCTTCTTCACATCCATGATAACAAGCCTATCACTTGTGCTGCTGTTTCTAAAACTCACAGGGAGGATTTAGAGCTTGGACGTATTACTAACACCCTTCTTCATCGCCGCACTGCTTGCCGGACTTTACATGGCGTGGAACATAGGAGCAAACGATGTCGCCAACGCTATGGGCACCAGTGTTGGCTCTCGCGCAATAACCTACAGGCAGGCGATACTCATTGCCGCGATCTTTGAGTTCGGTGGCGCTGTAGTTTTCGGGAAGCATGTCACGGAGACGATACGCAAGGGCATTGTCGACCCGAAGTACTTCACCTCGCCGGAGATTCTCGCTTTCGGTGCCTTTGCTGCACTTCTGGCAGCGGGAATATGGCTCACCATCGCAACATGGGCGAGACTTCCTGTCTCCACGACACACAGCATCGTCGGAGCCATGGCGGGATTTGGCATCGCAGCCCAGGGTTTAGGCGTGGTGAACTGGGGCAAGATGAGCAAAATCGTTGCAAGCTGGATCGTATCGCCGATTGTAGGTGCCTTGGTGGCTTTTATTCTCTTCACAGGCATGCGCCATTTCCTTCTTAAGAAGGTGGACGACAGGCAGCGGGTGGAGAGGATCTTCGGGAAGTTTCAGATAGCCACCGCCTGCTTTGTTGCATTCGCCCATGGAAGCAACGACGTTGCCAATGCCGTAGGGCCCCTCGCAGCAGCGCTCACCTTCTCTCAGGGAACTGCTGTGGAGGTAGCTGCAAAGCTTCCTGTACCCAAGTGGCTTCTCGCTTTTGGTGGGTTTGGCATAGTTCTGGGTCTTGCAACCTGGGGGTATCGCGTAATGGGCACAATAGGCGAGAGGGTTACGCAGATTACGCCAACTCGCGGCTTTACCGCAGAATTCAGCGCCGCAAGCGTTGTGCTGGCGAATTCGCAGATAGGCATGCCCATATCTACGACGCATACGCTTGTGGGCTGCGTTATAGGCGTAGGTTTAGCTCGTGGAATAAAGGCATTAAATTTAAAAATAATCAGGGATATAATTTTATCCTGGTTAGCAACAGTACCTTTCGCTGCCCTTGTGGCGGCGATTACATTTAAGGTGTTGATGTACCTGAGGTGACCCAGTTGAGGAGCGTTCTTGGAATGTTTGCACCCTCGCCATTTGAGCCCCTGGAAGAGCATGTGAAGATTGTGAGACAGTGCTCTGACCTGTTTCGCGAGATGGTTGTTGCGTATCTCGATAAGGACTTTGAGACCAGCGACAAGCTGGCGCTTCGCATATCAGAGCTGGAGCATGAGGCGGACAAGATTAAGAATAACATCCGCGAGCACCTCCCCAGGAGTATTTTTATGCCCGTTGACAGGGGAGACTTCCTGAATTACCTTCGGGAGCAGGACCAGGTTGCGGATCGCCTGGAGGAGGTTGCTCTGACTATGAGCCTGCGCAGAACGGAGATTCCGGAAGAGCTGCGCGATGATTTTCTGGATCTGGCAAAGAAGGTGTGCGACGTCGTTGATCTCGTGCCTTTAGCGGTCAGAAGCATGATTGAACTTCTTGAGTCGACCTTCAAGAAGAAGGACAGCAAGGTAAACCTGTACATAAACCTGCTCAATGAAAAAGAGCAGCTCACCGACGATCTAGACCTGAAGATAAGGAAGCGCATTTTCGACATTGAGGACAAGCTAACCCATGGCGAACTTTTCCACCTGATGCGCGTGGTAAAGCTCCTCGCCCGTGTAGCGGATCACGCTGAGAACTGTGGCGACCGAATGCGCGTGATGGTGGCTAGACTGTAGGTGATGGAAATGATGGAGCCAAAAACTGAGATAATAATGGTAGGACATATTCTGGAGAAGAACATAATCTTCGAGGTGTACGAGAGGATAAAGGACTTTGGTGTGGACGTGAAGCACTGCGAAATCTCATTCACCACCCTTAAGGAGGGCATAGAGCAGCGCAAACCCTCGACGATGCGGTGCTACCTCGTTGGTCCAAAGGAGGAGCGGGAAAAGGCGATTGAAGAGATTAAGAAGATAGCAGAGAAGTACGACTGTGGCATAGAGACCATAGATTACGAAGAGATGTGGAGAAGGCGATAATTAGCGGTTGAGTATCTAGGGAAATTTCCCGTCAATCCCTCAATAAATATATAGGGAAGTACAATAAATATTAGGTTGAGGGTATATTTGTATGCAGTCGCAGATAAAACGCTATAATGTTGTCATCCATGGGAGAGTTCAGGATATAGGTTTCAGGGATATGGTTGCTCAGATGGCAAACTTTTTGAGGCTGAGGGGTTATGTTTTCAATGATGTAGATGGCAGTGTGAAGGTGATAGTGGAGGGTATCGAAAACACCTTGGAATCATTTTTAGATGACATTATAAACAAAACACAAAGCATCGGTGCAGAAATTACAGGTATGGACAGGAGAGAGGTGTCTCGCGACATAGACCTTCCGCCGAGGTTCGTGAAAATACCTACTACTGAGCTTGAGGAAATTGGTAGAAAGCTGGATGTAGGGGTTGAAATTCTGAGGTCGATGGACAAGAAGCTTGATGAGCTTGACAAGCTGAAGAAGTTGGACGAGCTGGATAAACTTGGCAATCTTAACAAGTTCGACTTTTTAATCCATGGGCAGGATAGGATGAGAGAAACTCAAGATAAGATGCTTAAAGTGCTTGAGAGGATAGAGGAAAAACTCTGAAGACAGACTAACACCGCTTAAGGGCACGCTCTACCACATAGCCGCGAGGTGAAGTCTCGGCAAAGACGATTCCCTCGAAGGTGTAAATTTTTGTTTCTTCGTCAAGCCAGCAGTCGGGCATAAGCCCGGCTTTCATGCAGGTGTGGCTGAGAAATTCTTCGCTTGTCCACCCCTCGTCTACGGGCACCTGGGGCAGGAGTAAGCCACGGGCAAAGCCGCGTTCCACTATTAAGCCGTGCCTTCCCACCTCTACCTTTTCCGGGTATTCTCTGGGAGAGCCAACTTTCAGCAGTTTGGGTTTTGTAAGCACGCTCACCTCTATGGTGCAGTGCTCCAGCTCCTTCGGGGATACAGGATAAAACCTCGGATCCTGCGTCGCCGCCGCTATCGCTGCCTTTATCGTCGCCTCCACAAGGGGGTAGACTGGCTCGGGGTAACCTATGCATCCGCGAAGCTCATGCATGGGGTAGGTTTCCAGGGTGACGAAGACACCTGCCTTTTCTTTCAATTTTTCGGGTGCATCCTCTGGCGTTGAGAGCTTATACCCTTCGTGCAGATAAACCTCTATCGCTTGTCTCGCCAGCCTTACCAGATACTTCCCATCTTCCAGTGTATACATGCATATTAATTCTTCTCAGAAGTTTATCAATCTTAGCATTCAGAAGGTTAGCAGCTTATCGCTCCATGCTACAATGTTGTACATATCCTTCATTGACGAAATGGGGCACAGCTCGCTTCCTTCGCTGTCCCTGAGCTTTAAGGAAGTGCGGCATGCAAATATCTCTCCACCCTTCTCCAGAAAGCTGCGCATCTGCTCAGTAACCTTAAACTTCTCAGTATCGAGGGACTCGCACTCAACGCCTTTGCCCAGGAGGAACACTTTTACCTCATCGCCAGCGTTGAGCACAAAATTTCCAAAGCGGAAGGCATTCCACACAGTCTCAGGGTCGTTGGAGTTTATCACAATGCCAATCTTCATCTTTCCTACCTCCGAAATTCTTGTTATATCGTGATATATTAATATTTTTTGGATAGTCCACCGGGGTGCTGTCAACTTAAGCTATAAATGTGTAGTGGAGGCGTCCTTTTTGTTTGGTGATAAAAATGCTAGAAGTAGCATTTCAGCGGAAGAGGACGCCTCCGATGATAGTATTGTATGCCACCTATATTTACCTTGCGGGTTTGGCTTTTTCCTATCGCAGGGTTGAGGCTTTTCTGGAGAATCTCGGGGTTAAGCGGAGCTACGAGGCTGTTCGCCAGTGGGTACAGCGCTTTGGTTCGCAGCTCAAGGGCTACGTTGAGACTGGCGAAGCTCGCGTAGCGGTGGTGGATGAGACTCCGATAAAAGTTGGCGGGAGCTACTACTGGCTCTGGTTAGCGGTTGAGCCTGAGCGCAGGAAGATTCTGCTCATGGCTATGACTCAGACGAGGAACGCGCTGATAGCACGCTCCATTCTCAAGGAGCTCCGAAAGATACTTAAAGGATTCTGGCGAAAATTTTTAAGAACTCCCTTTGCGGACAGCGGAGGGGGCACGGCAAGAGGTGAAAATGAGATGAGTGAAGAAGTTGTGAAAAATGGCGATACGGTGAAGGTCAGCTACACCGGCAAGTTTACAGACGGTGAGGTGTTCGACACCTCTGACCCGAAAATTGCAAAAGAAAATGGAATTTTCAACCCCTACAGGGAGTATTCGCCACTGGTGTTTATCGTTGGAGCTGGTCAGGTAATCCGGGGCTTTGAAAAGGCTGTGCTGGGAATGAAGGTTGGCGAAGAGAAGACTGTAGAGATTCCTCCAGAAGAAGCCTACGGAGAGGTCAACCCGGATCTGGTGGTTACCCTGCCCATGGAGATGTTCAGGGAAGCCAACATCGAGCCCAAGGTGGGCATTATACTGGAGACAAGCTCAGGTATGTGCCAGGTGAAGGAGGTTCGCGATGAAGAAGTCGTGGTGGACTTCAATAACCCGATGGCTGGCAAAACGCTGGTCTTCGACATAAAGGTGGAGGAGATAGTAGCGGACTAGTCCCACCACCCTCGCTCTTTTTTTAGCTTCTGCAGGTCTACGCACGCGAAATCCTCAGCCACGTAGCTTTCAGAGAAAATCTTTCTCGCCTGCTCCTCCAGGAGCTTGGCATCCTTATACCTTGGGCTTATGTGGGTGAGGTAGAGCATTCTCGCATTCCCACGCTTCGCAAGCTGCGCCGCCTCAACGCAGGTGGAGTGAAGCCTCTCCTTAGCTTCCTCTTCGAGGGTATGGTCGAAGGTGCTGTCGTGGATGAGCAGCGCATCTCTGCACGCGCGCTCAATGTTCTTCACCGGGCGGGTATCTCCTGAGTAAACCACCTTGAAGCCCTTCTTCTGCTCCCCCAGCACCTCTTCTGGCAAGACCACCCTGCCTTTAAATTCAACGCTTTCGCCCCGCTGGAGCTTCTTGTAGAGCGGTCCAGGGGGTATGCCCAGAGCCTCCGCCTTCTCGCGCAGGAACTTCCTGCCCTTCTTCTCCTCAAATACCAGACCAAACGCTGGCAGGCCATGCTCCACCGGCAGCGCAGAGATCGTATACTTCCTCTCTTCAAGGCTGAAACCGGCACTTAACTCTCCCACCTTAACCTCGTAGTTTAAGTCGAAATAGCCCAGCTTGAGTATCCTTCGGACAAGCTCTTCTATCCGGGGAGGGCCATAGATTTCCAGCGCCTCGCTTCTGCCGGCGAAGCTGAGGGTCTGGATCAGCCCAGGTAAGCCAAGAAAGTGGTCCCCGTGGAGATGGGTGATGAAAATCTTGGAGATGCGCATGTAGCTTATCCCGCTCTTAATAAGCTGCCTCTGCACGCCCTCGCCACAGTCCCACAGGATAACCTCGCCCTCATAGCGCAGCGCTATCGCTGTGTGAGCGCGCTTCGTGGTGGGTATTGCTGCCGTCGTGCCTAAAAACACTACCTCCATATCACTTCCTCAGCACCACTATTTTCCTTACCAGGCTGCGGTGCACCCTTTCAAAGTGCACCTCCTCTATGCTGAAGCCCACACTGCTCGCGTAGCCTTCGATATCCAGGTTGCTCGGACCTATCACGCACGCGTACCTGCGAGGGATAAGCATACGATAAATCGAACTCAATGACTCTTGATAAAGCCTCTCCAGGCTTAAACCTTTTGTGCTGGCGCTTATCCCGTAGGGCGGGTCGCACGCTATGGCGTGGAAGTGCTCCGGATAGCGCTCCCACAGCGCTCGCGCATCTCCCTTCGCGAGGTGGTATAGCTCCACCCCATAGTGGCGCAGGTTAACCTCAGCGCCGCGGAGAAACTCCTCCTCCAGGTCAAAGCCGTAAACTTCTGCTCCCACAAGCCCTGCTTCGATGAGTATCCCGCCGGTGCCGCAGAATGGGTCTGCGAAACGCTCACCCTCACGAACCCTTGTTAAGTTAACCACCGCCCTAGCTAAGCGTGGCAGCAGCACGCCGGGGCGGAAGTACGGCCTCATGTGAGGGCGCCTCTCCTCGTATGCGCCACGATCTACGCGCTCCAGAACGCGGGCCAAGTAGAACCTATCAGTGATTATGCCCGCAATCACATTGGCTGGCGCGGAGAGGTTCACCTTTTTACCCCGCGACGCTATAACCGCGCCTATCTCCCTTTCCAGCTGTTCGGTGGATAGGTGCTCTGCATGGTGCCTAACCCTGTGCACTCGCACGGCGAAGCTCCCCTCAAAGGCGTAGTCCACGCTTCTCGCGTTGGAAAGCACCTCGCCCGCGTCGGCTTTGCAGGAGAAGTAAAGCTCCCCGAAGAAGTGGGCCATCGCCACGCGCTTTGCAGCCTGAGCTATCGCCCCAGCTGGGAAATCACCCTCGAGCACCAGAACCTGCTCAGACTGCTCAGCAATTTTAAAGCTCAAGCCGAGGGCTTCAAAAGCTGCAAGCACCTCACTCCGAGGCAGCGTCGGGTGCTCACCTGAAAGAAAAACCAGAAGCTTCATATCGCAGCTACCTGAGCGCCTCCGCTATGCGCGACGACACTGAAATAAAACTTATCTGTGAGGGTATTGTATTGGTGCCCACCACCTCTCTGGCACCTGCTGCGAACAGCCTTGAAATGGCGCTCCCAGTAGCCACAGCATGAACGCAGCCCACGTAGATGTTCGCTGCCCCCTGCGCTTTCAGCATCTTTATCGCCTCTACCATAGAACCGCCAGAGTCTATTATATCGTCCACAATTATTGCATTCATCCCCTGAACATTCAGATTCTTGGGCTTCACCACCACCTCTCCAGGGCCGAGGCGCGTTTTTTCAAGGTAATCATGCTCGCATCCCAGGCGCGATGCAACTTTCTCAGCCATGGCAAGGGCGCCCTTGTCCGGGCTTATAACAACGCAGTCCTCTATCCCGCGGCTGCGAAAGTACTCCCCCAGCTCAGGCGAGGCGTCTATCTCATTAGCTTCTATGGTGAAGTAGTCCAGTATTGCGCTCTTGTGCAGATTTATGCCTATGAACCTGTCGGCATGAAGAGAAATGTGCTTCGCAAGTACGCGAGAGGTTACAGCCTCACCTTGAGTGAAACTCCTGTCCTGCCTCGCATAGGCGAAGTATGGTACCACCGCCGTTATCCTTGCAGCGCCCTCCTCGCGCAGGGTTTCCAGCAGGGCGAGTAGTTCAAATATGTTTCTGTTCTGCGGGCGGGGTGTTGACTGTACCACCACACACTCTTCGTTAGCGACCTCGCTCTCTATGCGCAGGTACAGTTCGCCGTCAGGAAAAACCTTGCAGGTTACGCTCGCCAGCTCGGCGTCAAGCTCACTAGCCACCTCCTTTGCCAGAACCTGGGAAGCTGTGCCTGGGATAACAATCACACTACCATCCTCCTTCAGATATTTACCTGCGGGCAATATTTATATCTTAATGGAATAAAAGGCATGCGATGGCTTGGGATGTGATTATCGTCGGTGCAGGCGTCGCTGGACTAAGTGCAGCGATGCAGGCTTCTCGCCTGGGATTAAGCTGCTTAGTGCTTGAGAAGCTAGTAGCAGGCGGAGGCGCATGTCTGACAAAGCAGGTGGAGAACTACCCCGGGTATGAGAGCATTGACGGCTGGACGCTTACTAGGAAGTTTGAGGCTCAGGCTCTGGAGGCAGGGGCGGAGATACGGGACAGCGAGGAGGTTTTGAAAGTTCTCCCCGCTGAAGGAGAGGTTCGCGTTGCCACCGCCAAGGAGGAGCTAACCGCGAGGGCTGTGATTATCGCTTCTGGCACAAGAGAGAAGATGCTCAATGTACGGGGTGAAAAACGTCTCCGCGGCATGGGTGTGCACTATTGCGCCCCGTGCGCCGGCTATTCCTATAAAAATAAGCGCGTAGCCGTGGTGGGCAACAACGACCACGCGATAGCGAATGCACTCTTCCTTGCGGAGATTGCATCTGAGGTTACTATTATCTTCGAGGAGGAGAGACTGAGAGCTGAGAAGCCACTGCTTGAGAAGCTCAAAGAAGTGCAAAACGTGGCTCTGCTTCCCAATGCGAGGGTGACTGCCTTCTCAGGCGAGGAGAGGCTGGAGGAGGTCTCGCTGAGCGTCGCGGGTGAACCGCGGACAATTAAGCCGGATGGAGTTTTTATATACACTGACAGGGTGCCCAACTCAGAGATTGTAGATGTAGAGAAAGATGCCGAGGGGTACATTCTCGTTGACTGCGACATGCAAACCTCGGTTAAAGGAATCTTCGCATGCGGGGGTGTGGTGCGCAGGAATGCGAGAATAGCAAGCAGCGCCGGCGATGGCATGGTGGCGGCGCTCTCCGCGGCGGAGTTTTTGGGAGTGTAGCGAATATGAAACTTTACATCGACGCTGATGTGTGGCTGAACTTCTGGCAGGATGAAATGATTGGGCTGATACCTGCCGCTCATTACACAGAGCTGCTTCTTGAAAAGGCGATCGATGAGGGATGGGTGATAGTGGTTT
>MTME02000017.1:13925-16592 GCA_002011115.2 Candidatus Pyrohabitans sp. JdFR-17 | reverse complement strand
TAAATAACAACCATCACCTCAAAATGCACTATGGTTACGAATTCACTTTCGCTCAGCTTTCCGTAAATTCGGCGCAGCACTCTTAGAAGCTCCTCTCTGCTGGCGAAGCCGTCCCGCCTGGCGTCCTCATCTGTAAGCTCGGCAATGCGTTTCACCTCGCTCCCTAGCACCCTTGCCCTGGCAAAGGGCTTGTGATTCACTGTAAGCTCCACCACCTCCCCCTTAGCGTATCTTCGCTTTCCCTTCCTCACTGTCGTGCTCTTCCTGCCCCTGAGAATCAGCCCGACGTACTCAGGATTGAAGTTTATTCTCCTCATACCACACCCACACCTTTCTTATCGCCCTGGTGAGTGTGCCAAAGGCGTTGCCCAGCTCATCCCAGCCCTTGTGCTGGAGGCACTTTCCTATTACAACAAGCTCCTCTTCGCGCGTAAGCTCCGCTCTCCTTGCTCTTGAGAAGTGGTACCTCATCAGCGGCTTGGCGATGTCACCTATGCTCTCGTAATAGCTCAGGTTGGAGAAGTACTTCTCAAGTCTGGTTTTGGCTACGCTGTCTAAACTAGGATCTGGCACCTTCGCATCTATCTGCAGGCTTCTAAGCATAAGCATCGCCACGCTCGTGTTGAGACTCCTCAGTTCGTCTGCCAGGTACTCTATCAGCCTATTAACAAATTCCGCATTTATCTCCGCAACCCTTTCCTCAAGGCTCGAGGTAAGAGGTTTGATTACAACTAGGGTATGCTCCCCGGAAATCTCATTTCTCTGCGCTGTGATGTGCACCGGCACAAAGGCATTGCGATCCCAGAAACGCAGAAGGTCGGCAGAAACCCCAAAACCAGCGGCAAGGTAGGCATTGCCCCTCTCCCTTGCCCACTTCTCCAGCTCACGCAGCGCAAAGCTTCCTATACCAAGGTTCATCGCCTTAGGGTGGGTGGCAATCCTAACTATGCGAAGCCCTCTCAGCTTTGGAAACTCCTCATCGCAGTAGTGCTTGAGTATCACATCGGGCACAATTTGACCCTTAGGTCTGTAACCCTGAGCCATCGCAGCGATTAGCTCATCCTCAATCTCGCCCTCCTCAGCCACGTGGAGCGAAGCCACCGTTTTTCCGTTCGCCACCACGCGAAAGGCGAAGTGTTTGGGCATATCGCCGAGGATGAGCACATCTGAAGGCTTGTTGCGGTAGTGGGCGAGGATATATATCCCGAAGAACTCCCTCAGTAAGCGGTCGTTGGAGTAAAGCTCGTCCCTGTCGAGGGGCTCAAAGCTAAGCTCCCCAGCTTTAATTGCTTCAAGGTCTCCATCGGTAAGCTGTGCAGGCTTGGCGTCAAGCAAGAGCACATCGTATAACCACGCCTCTACGGGGTCGCCGGCAGCATAGCGTATGGGCTCGGAGAGGTTCATCTTTACAACCTCATACTCACCAGAGGACTCGAATTTTCTCAGAAAGCGGATGCTGAATCCTCTGCCCGCGCCCTCATAGCCGTGAATTGTGCTGGAGAAGATTAGGTAGTCAGCCTCGCCTCTGGTTAGCTCCCACAGTACCTCCACTGCAAGCGCCGCAGCCTCGTCCACAATTATGACATCTGCATAGTCCTTTTCTGTCAGCGCCCTGCGCGGCACCGCATACTCCACGCGGGCGTACCTGCTGTTTATCAGCGTTACAAGTTCGCCCTTTTTCCTCACAAAAAAGTCCGTCATCCCCTGCCTTATCATCGCCTTCTTGAGAAAGAGGAAGTAGGTCTGCACTGCTCGCGGAGAGGGCGCCACCACGAGCACCCGCACGGCTCGCTTAAGCCTGCGGTTGAGCACAGAGATTAAGTAAGGCGTGAGTATACCCAGAAGCGCCGTCTTTCCCCTGCCTCTATCAGCAGTGATAACCGCTGCCTTACGCTTGCCTGCGAGAAAGCCCTCAAACCGGCGAAGCACATCTACCTGGTCCTGGGTGGCGCACAGCTTATACAGCTTCTTCTTTATCTCACTCTCCTCAGGCAGCCTGAGCTTCTGCTTCTTCTCAGCGGTTTGCTTTAGGTCAAAGCCCTTCAACACCTCTCCAGCGTCACAGTCGAAGAAGATAGCTCCCGCTGCCTGCATGCTCTTCTCTATAAACCTGCGGTAAAAGCGGGGAACAACTTCGCTTCGCTGAGCTTCGCCAGCGAGGTCTTCATGTAGCCAGGATATTAGGCTGCGCCATGCTTCTGGCTGAGGCGAGAGGGCGAGGATTACTCCACCTTCGGCGATGGTTTCAACGGCTATGCCAAGGTCATTGGGGTTGAATCCCTGCGTCAGGTCGATGAGCAGCGCTTCGTAGGTCTCGCCCAACACTCGCTGCGCCTCCCCGAAGGCTACGAATGCACCGGAGAAGCGCTTCTTTGCAGCGTCTATAAACTCTTCCTTACCTAACACGAGCAGTTTATCCTTCTTACCTGCAGTTTTCCTCCATGCCTTCAAGACACGTGCAGCTAAGGCGAGCGTCTCCTCGTCCACCTCAGAGGTGCACAGGAACACGGCAAAGCGATGGCGGTTGCGCAGCGAAATATTGCTCGCCCGTTTCACCTCAGAAAGAAGAGCCTCTACCGACATGATACCCCCATCTAATTGCTAAAATAACAACAAAAAGGCTCGCTACATCAGGAGCCTGAGGTACTCTTTAAGTAGCGACGGGTA
>MTME02000017.1:11662-13825 GCA_002011115.2 Candidatus Pyrohabitans sp. JdFR-17 | reverse complement strand
TTGGCGGTGCGGTATATCAGCCTGCGCTGGAGAATGTCCTGTGCCGCCTTCAGCCTAGCCCCCGGGAAGCGGTACACCTTAGCCTTTCCAGAGCGCAGCTCCTGCTCCATCCTCTCAATAAGTTCGCGATAGCGTTCCATATCCACGCGTTTCATCTTCCCGCTCACGTCGCCGCGAATGAGCGAGAGGGTGTGGGTTTTTATGCTCTCCATGCGGGAGACGTACTCGAAGATCTCCTCTATTTTATCCTGGTTGGCGGAGCAGAACACGGTGTTTATGCCAAGCTCGAAGTTCGGGTACTTATCAAGCAGAGGCGAAAGCCTCTCGTATGTCTCAAGCACCTTCTCAAAGTTGCCCCTGACTCCGCGAATGGTGTCATGGTCCTCGGCTATGCCGTCCAGGCTTAGTTTCACTGTTACTGTGCTCTTTCGGCAATGCTTCAGAATCTCTTCAGTCTTTTCGGCGATGCGTTGTGGAAGAAGCCCGTTGGTGGGCAGGAGCATAATCACCGGCTTAGTGTACCTGTAAAAAACCTTTGCTATCTCAAATATATCTTCGCGGAGGAACACCTCGCCACCCGAGAAAGCCAGCCAGAGAAGTTCAGGCATGCTGGAGGCAAAGCGCTCAATCTCTTCCAGAGAAAGCTCATCCTCTTGCACTCCTCTTTTCTCTTCATTTAGATAGAAGCAGAACCTGCAGGCGGAGTTGCACCGCTTGGTTACAAAGAAGGTAAGCTGCACAGGCTTATCCTTGATAAACACCTGCCTCACGTGGCGCAGTGGCGAGTACCTCATCGCAAAACCCCCAGCTTCACTTTGAGTATGTAGAGTCCTGTGCCTAAAGCGGCGCCTATCGCTACTGCAACGGGGTAAACAAGGAAGAAGTAAGCCGTGGCAGCAATCGCGAAGCCTGCGCCTTTTGCATTATAAAAGCTCCTTATGAGATTGCGGCTTACGTAGAGGTTGAGGAGCTGTGGAATAATTGCGAGCACAAGAGGTGTGCCAAAGAAAGCCCCGCTTAAGAGCAGCGCAAGGGTGGCGAAGAACATTGCCACGTTCACCTTGAGCTCCGCCGATGCAGCGCCGGAATCAGCGAGCAGATCGCGATTGCGCAGGGAGTAGAGCGTCCAGTACATGCTCTTTCGCACAGCGTTTCTCAGGGATTTTAAAAGGTTGAAGTTGAAGATATGCCCCACCTGTATCCTGGGATCCATCCTGAGCTTGTAGCCAGCCCTTTTAAGTCTGTGGCTGAACTCCACATCTTCCACGCTGGTGGTGTGCCCCATGAGATTATCCCTTACAAAACCGCCAGAGCTTTTGAAAAGCTGCGCATCTATAGCTAGGCAGTGCGTTGCAAGATAGTCCGCCTCCTCGCGCTTGGTCTCGCAGTAGTTGACATAGACCGATTGAAAGGTGCTGAAGAACCCCTGGGAGAAGGGTGGTATCTTGGTGTAGGTGCCGCCCACTATGCGATAGCCGTTGCTCATGGCACGGTTCACAAGCTTCAGCGTGTCCCTTGCGAGCACACAGTCAGCGTCTATGAAAAGGAGAACCTCGCCTTTGCTGTGCTTAGCGCCGACGTTTCGCGCCACACTCGGGCCGAGCTGCCTCTCAAGCTTTATCAGCCTGCATGGATAGCGCTTTATAATATCAACCGAGGCATCCGTCGACGCGTCATCAACCACGATTACCTCGAAGTTTGAGTAGTCAGAAGCAAATACGCTCTCAAGGCACGCTTCAAGCGTGGCAGAGCCATTTCTGTTTGGTATTATTACAGAGATGAACTTCTCCTTCATTCATTTAAAAGCCACAGGTTAACCTGCCCCTGCGATATTTGTAGGATGTTATCTATACTATATAAGACAATCACGGAGAGAGGTTTTAAATTGCAAACAGACGAGCTTAAAAGTAAGCTGCTGAGCACCCGAGGCATAGCTGTCGCCTCTCTAGCTATAACCCTCCTGCTCTTCCACTTCCGTAGCTATGATGACAACCGCACCACAAGCTGGCGCTGGGTTTTTGCCAGCGGCGACACCAGCTTTGCTGTGCTGCTTTGCCTCTTCGCCCTGGGCATTGCCTATATATTTTCCAAAATTGAAGTAAAGGAGCGCCACGAGGGGAAGGTGCTCTTCGCCCTCGCCTTTATCTCAGGCGTCCTTTTTCT
>MTME02000017.1:0-11562 GCA_002011115.2 Candidatus Pyrohabitans sp. JdFR-17 | reverse complement strand
GCCACGAGGGGAAGGTGCTCTTCGCCCTCGCCTTTATCTCAGGCGTCCTTTTTCTTCCAATACCAGAGATTATGATAGACACAGCGCGATACTTCACCTATGCCAAGTACGCGGAGCTTTATGGCCTGGGCTACTTTGTAAAGGAGTGGGGGTACGCGATAAAGCCCTGGACAGACCTGCCTCTGGTGCCCTTCATCTATGGCATAATTTTCCGCTTTCTGGGTGAGTCCAGGCTGTACATTCAGGTATTTAATCTGCTCCTCTTCTCGAGCAGTGTGCTGCTAACCAGGAGAATTGGTGACGTGCTCTTTGGAAAAGGCACAGGCTTCTACGCCGGCTTGGCTTTGCTGGCTTTTCCCTACCTCCTCATTCAGGTGCCTCAGATGATGGTAGACGTGGCAACGATGTTCTTCTTAACCTTGGCGGTTTACTCCACAATAAACGCACTGGAAAAGGGCACCCTCGCTGCGGCAGCATTTGCAGGAGTTGCGGTAGCTTTAGCCTTCTTCTCGAAGTACTCCACCTGGACAATGCTCTCCGTGCTAGCGGTGGTTTTTGTGATATATGCGAGAAAAAATATGCAGAAAGCGCTTAAAACATATACGATAATAGCCACCCTTTCTGGCTTGCTAATCGCAGCGGTTATACTGCCAAAGCTTCCTGTGTTTGTAGAGCAAATCGAGCTCTTGAGGATTTATCAAGCCCCAGGGCTGAGAAAGTGGGGTGAGAGCTACCTCTCGACCTTCTTCTTTCAGATTCACCCCTTTGTGAGCCTCGCCGCAATTTATGCCCTCTACCTAGCGATAAAAGAAAGGCGATGCGAAGCAGCGATAGCTTTGTGGCCTTTCTTACTGCTCTTTCTCTTGGATGTTAAGAGGATACGCTACACCCTGCCCCTGTTCCCAATGCTGGCGCTGCTAGCGGGCTATGCAATAAGCAGGGTAAAAGACGCTGAGACAAGGAAATTTCTCGCCGGTTACGCAATGAGCTTTTCCATTCTCCTCGCCCTCTTCGCCTTTCTGCCATTCATTGAATCACTGAGCATTGTAAATCTTCGCGATGCTGGAGAGTTTCTCGACACCCTGAGCGTTGAAGAGGTTGAGGTCCATGCGTGGGTACCGCCAAAGACTAGCTACAACCCCAGCATAGCCGTTGCAATGCTTGACCTTTTTACGAGCAAAGAGATAATCTATAATCCCGGTCCAATAATCCCGCCTGAGAAAGAAAAAATACTGCGCTCGCCAATAAGATTCACCTGGGAGTATGAGGTTCCCCCCTACTACAGGCGCAACTCCTCCGCAGAGGTCGTGGTTATAATTCAGAGGCAGTACAATGGCATGCCCACATACCTCGAGCAGAGAGTTTCCAACCTAACCCTTCTCGCAAGATTCAACTCCACCATAGAGGGGCTATTCCGCTTCCGCACCCTCATAGATGTATATGGCCCTGCGCAGATTTCGCAGGCAGAGAAAAAATAGGGGGGAGACTAAATCCTCCTGTTCAGCTCCTCAAGCAGCTTCTCGAGGTCTAACCCGCGGTCCTCAGCAACCTCTCGCAGTGTGCGCTTCATCGTAGTAAAGTCGCATTCGCAGATATTGTGCTCCAAGAGGTAATCCACAGCTTCAGGATACTCCCTGAAAATCTGGGCTATTTTCATATCAGGCGTTATCGCCATGGCGCTACCTCGCAACAAGAACGCTGCACGGCGCGCGCTCCACAACCTCCCTACCAACGCTGCCCATCAGCATAGTCCTGCGCTTTGAATGGGGCCCCACAACGATGATATCAACGCCCTCCTCTTCGGCGGTCTTTATTATCTCCTCCGCTGGGTGCCCTATCTTAACTATCTCCTTCGCCACAAGCACACTGCTCTCGAGGCAGGTCTTTGCCGTTTCAAGCACCTTCTTGCCGCTCTCAGTGAGAAGGTCTGCAAAGTTCTTACCTTCCTTCTTTAGACTCTCCAGCACCTCAGTAAACTCTGGTTTTCCCAGAAGCTCATAGTCATAAAGGTCACTGAGGTGAGCTACATATACAAGACAAAGCTCTGCGCCGAACTTCTCGGCAAGTTTCCCCCCCATGTTCAAAGCTTTAACGGAACTCTCGCTCCCATCAAAAGCAACAAGCACTTTCTTCATCTAAAATACACCTCCAATATAAAAAGACGTAGGGAAGTCCCTACGTCAGTAGCCTTCAATAGCCTGCACCGTAGCCAGCGGCTTCGCCATAGCCAAGCGCTTCTTCTCCGTAACCAGTGGCTTCACCGTAGCCTGCGCCCTCTTCAGCCGCTTGAGCGGGCTGAGCTTCTTCTGCCTTGGGCTTCACTATCAGCTTGCCTTCCATGCCCTTTTCTCTGTGCCCATTAACCGGGCAGTAGAAGGTGTACTCACCCGCTTTCTCAGCGACAAATTCCACCGTAACCGATGCTCCTGGCTGTATCCCTACTTGCGTCTGTGCAGTTTCCTCGCCGTAGCCCGCGGCTTCACCGTAGCCAGCGCCATATCCAGCCGCCTCGCCATATCCTTCTGCAGCAGCCTCCTCTGGCTTTACTGCACATACCCCTAGCTCGTCGATAACAAAGTTGTGCACCTGCGAGCCAACGTTCTTGATGGTTATCCTAACCACGTCTCCCTCGCTGACGGTTATGGTTGCTGGCTCAAATTTGAACTCCGACGCTTCGATGGTGAATTCCTTTGCTTCAGCGACGCCTTTTGCGGGCGCTGCCGCAGCGGATGAGGCTGGAGAGGATTTTAAATCCTCAAGACCTGCTGGTACGCCCGGAGAGAAGCTGTAGCCGACTATGAAGCTAAGCGCCATTGCGGTGACTATTGCAAGCACCGCTATATCGTCGCGCATTGCGATCACGCCTTCTTTATCCTGTAGACAAAGGTACCGCCGTCAGAGCGCTTCTCTATTATCTCGTGCCCTTCTTTGTCGCAGAGCGCTGTAATACTCTCCTCTGACGAGGGATTGTCAAAGAGCACTTCAAGTACATCGCCGCTCTTCAATTTCTGCAGTGTCTTCATTGTGTAGAGCTGGGGATGAGGGCATACATAGCCCTTAACATCCAGCTGGTATACTCCATCTTCAAGCTTCTTAACTTTCACTTTCTGCACCTCCTTACTCTATCTCTATGTCAATATCAAAATCCTCTTCCTTGAGCTGGCGCTCAGTCCACCAGTTGAGGAACTTCACGCTTGCCAATGCGCCGCCGCCCATGCCCAAGAAGAACAGCCAGCCACCGGGGTCACCGCCAGCAACACGGATGTAGAATGCACCGATGTTGCAGCCCAGTGCTATTCGCGCACCGAGACCCATGAGCGTGCCTCCGAGGATGCCCCAGACTGCCAGCTCCTTGGTTGGTGCCTTGAACTTGAACTCCTTGTTGAGCAGAGCTATGGCTGCCGCACCAAGGATTATACCTATGGACATGAGCAACGCAGGGTTGTGCCACGGCTCGGGTATGCCGTTCATTACGCCAAAGTATATATTGTCCTTCATGTTCCATCCGAACTTCTCCAGCACCCAGGCACCCACCTGCGCTTCCTGTGTGGTTATATACCAGTAACCGGGGTCAAACACTGTACCTCTCCTAGAAACTTCTTCCACAAAACCAAGCTTCACCAGAGCCTGGCCGAAGTTTTCTATACCGAACTTGTCCCTGAGGCTCTGCATCGCCATTACGTGGATGCCTGCTATTATGCCAATTAGAATCCCCGCAAGGGTTGTTCTTTTCGAAGCAGTTATCATCTGCCAGAAGCCGTAAAGCTCGTCTTTGAGACCCAGCTTAACATCCCCGCCGTCCGCAGGCAGTGTTGCTGCTTTCTTCTCTATAATGCGCCTGACAATGCCCTTCCTAGCAACAAACCAATACGCGAGGCTGAGGAATATCAGCGTGGGTATTATGGTGTTGATGATCGAATTCGCTATAAAGTATTCGCCAAGGCTAAGGCCCTTACCAAAGAATTTCTCTGCCAAAGTGAACTTAGGCTGCGGGAATATGTAGCCCCTCAGAAGCTTGTCGAACCATCCCTGCGCATCTACGAATATCGCTTGAGAGAAGGATATCGCGAGCAGAGCAAGCATAGAGGTGCCATTACCCTCGCCGGTTTTGTACAACGTACCAGAAGCACAGCCACCAGCGAGCACCATACCCAGACCAAATATAAGCCCGCCAACAAGTTCATGTATACCCAGTGGGCCAGGATGGAAGGTGCTCAGCTGGTTTGCCGCCAGCACTGCCATGATAACGCTGAACACACCCATGGCGACCATTATGCCCACGAACATCCTAGTTACGCCGATGGCGAAGAGGTCGCGCCACGCTGAAGCGAAACAAAATCTGCCCCACTGCAGAAGTATGCCGTAGGCAAAGCCGAACCATGCGTAGGCAATGATGTACATGTAGATCGGGTTGACTCTGTAGTACCACAGGCTTATTATCAACATTATGCCAACTACAGAAAAAGCCCAGAATTTCCTCCTTCTATCGGCATCGTCTGCCATATTCATCCTTTCCTCCTTAAGCTTGTACTGAGCATTCTGGAGTATCTTGTTCCCCATACCTATATTTATATTTTTCGAAAGTGGTTTCAAGATAACCGAAATTTAATTCCTCACACTTTCATAAAAATCAAAAGTTATAATGTTGGATTAATAAATAATAGAAAAATATTTAAACATCTAGATAAAATAGAAAATTTAGCTTATTGGGTGATTTTATTATGGAGCATTTGTGCGCAGGCAAGAGCATAAATCTGGATTTAACCTTCTGTCCACCAGCGGCAGTGGTTACGTCCAGCTTGAAAAAGGCTGAAAGTGGAGAAGTTTTGCTTGTAAAGGCATCAAGGTGTCAGGTTGAAATGGTGGAAGCGATTGCAGAGCGGCTTGGTGCAGAGATAATCCAGAAGGAAAAGAAGGGCTCTGCCACAGAACTATGGATAATTAAGAAGTAGCTGCGGTTCTGCTATCAAGCGCACAACTTATAAGTATTTTTGTTTTGTCATCTATAAAATATATGTATCTTAAGATAAATTCTTGTGTTTAGACTTCGTATTTATTTAAATAAAAAAGGCCCCCTTATAAATTTTAACGGCGATTTAATCAGGTTTATAGAAAATCTTATAAGCACGCGTCTGAATTATAGTGGTGCATGGGAAAGATAAACCTCTTTTACATAGCGAGGCGCAACCTCAAGCGGAAGTGGTTTAGAAGCCTCGCGCTGATTTTAGCTGTGACAATCGCATCAGGTGCTTTATTTGCCAGTGTTTTGATGATGGAAAGCGTTGGGAGAGGTGCTGAGATAAGTACAAGCATGCTCGGCGCAGATGTCATGGTCGTACCTGTGGGCTATGAAGCCCAGGCGAGAGCATCTCTGCTTGCAGGCGAGCCAAACAAGTTTTACATGTCGCGAAGCGTTGAGGATGAAGTCAAAAAGGTGCCGGGAGTGGCGCAGACCTCTGTTCAGGTCTTCGCCGAGACCGCCGCATTTCCGTGCTGTGGGTTTACAAAAAGCTTCCTCATAGGCTTCGATCCTGAGACAGATTTCACTGTGATGAAGTGGGTGGGTGAGTCGCTTGACCGCCCCTTTGGTAAGGACGACGCAATTCTCGGGTTTTCCCTGGCTGCACTACCCGGATTCAAAACCTATGTGCACGGTCACGAGCTGACTGTGTGGGGCAAGCTCAGGCAGAGCGGCATAAAATACTTCGACAACTCTCTTTTTGTGCCTATAGAGACCCTCTACAACATAGCTGAGGAGAGCAAGAAGAGGGATGAGGTAGCACCTCTGGAAATAGAGAGAGGGCAGATTTCCGTTGTGCTGGTTAAGGCAGAGGAAGGCGTATCTCCAGACGTGCTGGAGGTCAGGATAGAGGGTCGCGTTCCCGGGGTGATCGCCATACCCATGCCCCGCGTGCTTCATACCGTTCGTGCCCAGATGGCAACCCTATTCGGCAGTCTTACTATTCTCGTTGCCGTGCTGTGGGTTGCGAATACGCTCATGGTTGGGGCAATATTCACAACCATAGTGAGCGAGCGCAGAAAGGAACTGGGAATACTCCGCGCTATCGGAGCGAACCGAAGACATGTGTTTAGACTGATTCTCGCAGAAGCTGCTTTCCTCACAGCCCTCGGCGGGCTTCTGGGCATTGCCGCAGGGGGTGCCCTCTTCTATGCCTACAAGGGCATAGTGACCAGCTCCTTTTCAGCGCTAAAAATACCATACATCTGGCCCACCGCCGCACAGGTGGCTGCGATTTCCGTTTTCACCCTCATCTCTGCGCTTGCCATGGGAATAATAGGTGCGCTTTATCCTGCTTACACCTCTGCGAAGCTCGATCCATACAATGCAATAAGGACGGGTGAGTGAATGATTATAAAGACAGAACACCTCTGCAAAACCTATAAGATAGGTGACCAGGTGATAGAGGCGGTTAAGGGAGTGGATATTGAAATTGAGCGCGGAAAGTTTGTAAGCATCGTGGGACACTCTGGCAGCGGGAAGACCACTCTGCTCTCAATGATAGGTGGGCTTACGAGACCAACCCACGGTAAGGTGTACATAGATGGGATAAATATATGGAATTTGAGCGACGAGAAGCTATCTGAGCTGAGAAATAAGAAGATAGGGTTTATGTTCCAGTTTTCTAGCCTAATTCCAACACTTAACGCCATAGAGAATGTGATGTTACCAGTAGCCTTTGGAAAAGGTGTGAGCGGAGATGTGGAGAGGCGAGCAAAGGAGCTTTTGGAGCTTGTGGGGCTTGGGCACAGAATGCACAACGTACCCTCACAGCTCAGCGGCGGTGAGCAGCGCCGCGTTGCGATTGCCCGTGCCTTAATTAACGACCCAGATATAATACTGGCGGACGAGCCCACTGGCGATCTTGACAGAGAAACCGAAGATGAGGTTATGGAACTCTTTCTGAAGATAAACCGCGATTTCGGCAAGACCTTTGTGATGGTTACCCACAATCCAGAGCTTGCTAAGCGAACCGACATAACCCTCAGAATGGAAAACGGCAGCATAATTGCGAGAGAAGAGCATGGGTAGGCCGAGCGTAGCCAGGCTGGCATTCAAAAATTTAAAGCGCAAGCGTTTTAGGACAATTACACTGATACTTGCCATAGCAATAGCCACAGCCTCTCTTTTTTCCAGCATTATTATCCTCAGGAGCGTGGAGCAAGGTTTAGAAAGCGCAGTTGCTCGCCTTGGCGCGGATCTGGTTGTGGTACCGGAGGGCTATGAGAAAAAGGCGAGCGAGGTTCTGCTGGGAGGCGAACCCTCAACATTCTACATGGACTCTAGCATCGTAGAAAAGATTAGGAAAGTGCCCGGCGTCGCCAAGGCGTCGCCGCAGATATTTCTGCAGACCTCCTCCTATTTAATATGCTGCGAGGTCATGGAGACGCTCTTCATCGCCTATGAGCCCGAAACCGATTTTACGGTAACACCCTGGATAGAGTCCAAGCTTCCTTATGTTCCCGAGGAGTATGTGGTAACCGGGGGCGGAATACCAGTTTATGAGAACTTCTCAATGTATATATACGGCCACTGGTATGTGGTGTATGCGAGGCTCCATAAAACGGGACTGCGCTACTTCGACTCCACTATTTTTATCCCCATGGACCTCGCGTACTCCCTCGCTCAGGAGAGCCAGCGCAATCCGCGGGTGGCGAACCTCACACTGAAGCTAGGTAAGATCTCTGCAGTACTGGTGCAGGTTAGCGGTGAAAACGCAACTCAGGTTGCCAGGCAAATTGAAGAGCGCGTGCCGGGAACGAGTGTTGTTATGAGTAGCTCCATGGCGTCAAATGCAAAGGCGCAGGCAGTCACACTTTTCTCTTCGCTAATATCTATCTCCGCCCTGTTGTGGTTCGCTAACCTTCTGATGATTTCAGCCACTTTTGCAACTATAGCGGGAGAGCGCCGCCGTGAGTTCGGTCTGCTTCGCGCCATAGGTGCAAAGAGGAGCGATGTGATGAAGCTGATGCTCTATGAGGCAAGTTTCCTCGCCACCATAGGTGCCACCCTGGGATTAACCATCGGCGCCGTTATATTCTTTGCTTTCAGGGAGGAGGTTACCAAGTCCTTCGAGAAGCTCCTGATCCCATTCTTCTGGCCCAATCTGGATACGCTATTCGCCACCGCTGTGGTAGCATTCGCCTCCGCGGTGGTTATGGCTTTTCTGGGCACCATTTATCCCGCGCTTAGTGCGGCTAGGGAAGAGCCATATACAGCTATTCGATACGGGGAGTAATGATAGACCCGCGTTTATTTTTTTGTGGTTCTAATACACCAAATTTTTTATACGTAGTCTCATGTATTAGGACTATATATCAAGGAAAAGATAGCTATAAATCAAAACTTTTACATTAATATTGCATGCAGATTATAAGTTAATTATCAGTTGTGCATTTTTATGAGTAATCATAATACTTGGGAAAAAATTTATAAGTTATTACGTAGATGTAGCAATCGCCCAGGAGCTCCCATCTTCTGGCAGGCAGACCCCAACGCTGCCGGAGTCTTAGGCTTTGCCCACCCTTCCTGGGCGACCTCCTTCTTCCTTTCAATAACCTTTTATGTAGTCCCCTTTGTGTTTCTTCATCGACTGCTTTTTACGCCTCGGTAGCTCAGCCTGGTAGAGCGTGTGCTTGGTAAGCACAAGGCCGCGGGTTCAAACCCCGCCCGAGGCTTTCTTTACCAAAATTATAAGCCCCACATTGTTTGGACAATCTTTTCTTTCTTTTGACACACTTTTCCAATGCTCTCACGAAGCTCATAGATACTATATACACCTCTTATCCACCCATGGCAAGCCATTACTGCATTTCCTGTGGTGCTCCTCTTGCCCAGGGAAAATATCTCTGCCAAGCCTGTGAGGCCTCGCTTCTGGAAAAACTTTGCGAGGCGCAACGATATCGAACGAGGCAGTGAAACAACATTCGCCTCAGCAAGTTCATGAAGCCTGAGACTGGGCTAAAAAGCTTAATATCATTACCTACAAATGGGAGATATGGACATAAAAAGAAGGGCGCTGCTTACCATTGTCGCCATGCTCGGCTCGGCACTGACCTACAAGTATCTGTACCCTCTGCGCTACTTCTTCCTCGCGCCGCGGGATGTCGAAAGGGTGGTGAGTGTGAGAACAAAGCAAAATGTTTTCACGCATAGCAACAGGTCGCTTGTCTCAGTTGTGGAGGTGGGGGACGTCAAGGAGGCGGTTGAGAATGCTGTAAAACTAATCGGCGGCTTCAAGAAGCTCAGGCTTAAAGGGAAGGAGGTGCTTGTAAAGCCAAATGTAAACAGCGACGACCCCCATCCGGCGACCACAAACCCCGAGGTGGTGCGCGCCACTGTCGAGCTTCTGTATGAAGCGGGTGCTCGCAGAGTTGTTGTGGGAGACATGAGCGGTATATACTGGCTGCCAACTAAGCAGAGCATGGAGAAAACCGGCATAGCTAAGGCTGTTCTACAAGCTGGTGCAGAGCTTGCCTTCTTCGAGGAGGAAGAGTGGGTGGCTATGGCGCCACCGCAGGCTAACTACCTGAAGAGCTTTTCAATCCCACGCCGGGTGTACGAGGCTGAAGTATTGATTTCTCTGCCCGTGATTAAAACCCACAGGTACGCGACCTACTCCATGAGCCTGAAAAACTTCGTGGGCATAATCTCCAGCGTTGACAGGCGCAAACTGCACACCTCTCGTTACATGGAGGAGATGATCGCAGAGATCAACCTCGCAGCAACGCCGGATTTAATAATAATGGACGGAACGCGAAGTATGGTGGCAGGAGGGCCCACAAGCGGGAGTGTGAAGGAGACTAACGTAATTCTTGCCAGTGGAGATAGGGTGGCAATAGATGTGGTAGGGCTGAGCATAGTTAAGAGCTTCAATGAGTGGGAGCGGGTGGCTGAGATTGGGATATGGGAGCAGAGGCAGATAAAACGCGCTGTTGAGCTCGGGCTAGGAGCAAATAGCTGTGAGGATATAGAGGTTGTCAGCGCTGGCGACAGCCAAGCGTTTATGCGGCTTGTGGAGTTTATTAAGAGAGCAATAACTGAGTAGTTTATTTTCAGGCTTCTCTGGAAACATCGCAAAGATGGTTGCCCACTACTTGAGAGCATACGCACCAAAATTTTTATTATAAGCAGACCATATCTTATCCTCAGAAAATTGGATGTATCCCGTCCCAGAAGGGAGCCTGAAAATGAATAAGATACTCGGCTGCATCTTGATTGTTGCCTCAGGCGTAGCAGCCTATGCCATAAGCAGCATATATCCTGCTCTAAACGCCCTGTTCATCGCCCTTATTTTCGGCATAGCCTTCGGGAGTATCCTCGAAAGCAAAGAGATGAAAGCCCTAGCAGAGAGGTCTCTCGTGGTAACCCTCCCTGTGGGCATAATATTATACGGGGCGAACATAAAGTTCCCTCTTCCATGGGACTTTCCAACACAGGTTATTATCCTCACCTTCCTCTCAGCCACGCTGATGGGCACTGCCGTTTATCTATTTGCGAAGATACTTAGGGTGAGGGAGAAGCTTGCATTACTTTTAGCATGCGGTACTGCGATATGCGGCGTCTCCGCCATAGCTATACTCTCCCCAATAATCAAACCGAAAAAGGAGGAGTTCTCGGCCGCTATTATAATAATAACTGTTGTGGGGCTGACAGGGGCTCTGCTCTACCCCTTCCTGGGCTACATTTTAGGAATGAGCAGCAAGGTTTACGCGTTTATGAGCGGAGCCACACTGCACCAGACTGGTTTAGTCGTGATAGCTTCAAAACCCTTTGGCAGCGGGGTTCTCCAGGACGGTCTTGCTGTGAAGGGAATACGCATAGCCATGATAGCCTTGGTGGCCCTCTTGATCTCTTTCGTTTATGCTGAACACAGGTTCTACATCCCGTGGTATGTGGTTATCTTCCTGCTTGTGGCTTTTCTCACCAGCTTTGTTCTTCCACATTATATTGTTAATATGCTCAAACCCTTCTCCACAATAGCCTTTTCCATAACCCTCGCATCAATAGGATTCTCTGTGAATATAAGAGATATTCAGAATATACGCTTGAGCCCACTTATCGCAGCTTATTTGGGCTGGTTCTGCGCCATATCTATATTTATTTTTATTATGGGGTGGGTACTATGAGGATGCCGATATTTTTTAAAATAGTCACCATCTCGCTCCTGTTTTCAATGTTATCTCTTGGGCTCTTCACTGTCAGCTTTGCGACCCCTGGAGGGTTTACCCCAGCTTATTTCCTCTATATGGTGATAATCATCTTGGGAATCTCTCTTTTTGTCGCCGGTAGCATAACAGAGCCTCTGGAAAGGCTGAAGGTTGGCTTTGAGAGAATTATGAGAGGGGGCAACGCCTATGTGGAGATAAATACTGGAGACGAGTTTGAAGACCTCGCCCATGCGTTTAATCACATGGCGGGGGAGCTGACAAGGCAGAGGGAGATGCTGAAGAGGAGTGAGGAGAAGTACAGGCTTCTGATAGAGGACATCAACGACTGGGTATTTGAGCTGGACGAAAACTGGGTTTACACCTATTCCAGCC
>MTME02000016.1 GCA_002011115.2 Candidatus Pyrohabitans sp. JdFR-17 | reverse complement strand
TCGCCATAGACTCCATGATGAATCCGCAGGTAAGCTTCGGCGAAGACGTGATGGCGCGCATCACCTATGCTATGGAGCACGAAGATGGGCTGCAGAAGATGCACGAGGCAATCATCGGAGGGATAAACAAGATCATCTCAAACCTGTGCAATAAGGCTCAAGTAGGAGTGGAGGAAATTTCAGAGATAGTGCTCGTGGGCAACACTGCAATGCACCACATATACCTGAACATCTACCCGGAGTACCTCGGCGTATCACCCTTTACGCCCGCGGTGCACCGCAGCCTGGACATAAAGGCGAGGGATCTCAACATCAAGGCGGCGCCCGGCGCTAATGTGCACGTCCTGCCAATAGAGGCAGGCTTCGTGGGTGCCGACAACATGGGTGTGGTTGTAGCCCTTGAGCCCGAGAAGAAGGACGACATCTGGCTCATCATAGACATAGGCACCAACGGCGAGATAGTGCTGGGCAACAAGGACAAGCTGCTCTCCACCAGCTGCGCTACCGGTCCAGCGTTTGAGGGTGCGCAGATTACGCACGGCATGAGGGCAGCACCCGGAGCGATAGAGCGTGTACGCATTGACCCCGAGACAAAGGAGCCCCGCTACAAGGTCATAGGCAGGGAAGAGTGGAGCGACGAAGTTAAGAGCGAGGCTCGCGGAATATGCGGCTCGGGTATAATAGAAGTAGTGGCAGAGATGTTCAAGGCAGGCATTATAAAGAACAGCGGCGTCTTCAACACCAAGCTCGACACCCCGCGTATACGCAAAGGCGAAAATGGCCAGCCAGAGTATGTGCTCGCCTGGGCGGATGAGACTGCAATAGGCAAGGACATAACCGTTACCCAGAGCGACGTGCGTGCGGTTCAGTTAGCGAAGGGCGCGCTGTACACCGGCTGCAAGATTCTCATGAAGCGCTATGGCATAGACGCTGTGGACAAGGTGATTCTCGCCGGAGCTTTCGGTAGCTACATAGATAAAGAAGCCAGCATGGTCATAGGCATGTTCCCGGACTGCGATTTAGATAAGGTCGTAGCCGTGGGCAATGCCGCTGGCGATGGCGCGCGCATAGCGCTGCTCAACCGCAGGAAGCGCGAGGAGGCTAACGCCGTAGCGAGGCGCATAAAGTACATTGAGCTTACAGTGGATCCCGAATTCCAGACGGAGTTCATGCAGGCGATGTACTTCCCGCACATGAAGGACAAGTTCCCCCACATCCAGCACATCCTTGATAAGATACCAAAGTAGGTGAGTAAAGTGTTCAGCCTGAATAATAAGGATCAGAAGATCGTGAAGATAGGGAATGTGAAGTTCGGCGGGCGCCCTGGGGAGAATCCCACAGTGCTCATCGGCACAATGTTCTACAACGGTCACAAAATCCTCGGCTCCCGCAAACAGGGCGAGTTCGACAAAAAGCGAGCTGAAGAGCTAATAAACCGCCAGGAGGAGCTGAGCGACGCCACAGGCGTGCCCTGCATGCTCGACATAGTCGCCACCTTTGGCGAAGAGGCAAAACGCTACATCGACTTCGTGGCAGAGGTTACAGACATGCCCTTCACCACAGATATATGGACAGAGCAGCCCAAGGTGGAGGCGGCGCAGTACATCGCTGAGGTAGGGCTTCAGGATCGCCACCTGTACAACAGCCTTGCACCATGGGCGAAAGACCCAGAGTATGAGGTAAACGAGCTGAGCAAGCTTGGCTTGAAGAATGTTCTGCTCGTTGCCTTCAACATGCAGAACCCCACGCCCCAGGGCAGGGTAGAGCTTGTCAAGGATGTCCTGCTCCCGCGGGCAGAGAAAGCTGGATTCAAGAATGTCCTGGTAGATACATCGCTTATGAGTATCCCCTCCTCTCCCTTCTCCTTTTTGGGAAGCAGACTGGTCAAGGAGGAGCTGGGCTTTCCTGTGGGCTGCGCTCCCTCGAACGGCACAGACCTGGTTAAGAAGGACGTAGAGGCTAAGTGGGGCAAGCTTGGCTTCGTGGGCATAGACAGCGCTGCCCATGCACTGGGCGCAGTCTTCTGGAACGACTTCCTGCTCTATGGCCCAATAGAGAGCGCTCCATGGATGTTCCCAGCCATAGCCAACGCCAATGCGATACTGGCAACCTTCGTCTACGATGAAATCGGCGAGCTTCCAAAGGACGAACAGCACCCAATATATAAGTTCTACCAGGATTTCGTAGATGAACTCAAAAAGGTGAGGCATCGCTGAAGGAGATGGAGGCGGAAGGCTCTTAGCCATGGAGTACATGGTGATTCCCCCTGCCCTGAAAACACATTTCTATTTTATTTCCCTTATTTTGACTTTCGTTTTTTTGATGGGGGTTGGCTTCAAGATAATGCTTATATCCAGCACTCAAGACACAACTGGCAGGCTCTCTATCTTTAGGATCGCCTGGATGAGCCTCACTTCCCTTTTCTCCCCAGAATGCCTTCTTGCGAGGCGGGTTTTTCCAAGGAGCAGGCTTCGCGGCGCAATGCTTGTGCTCATAATATGGAGCTCTCTGATAATTATAGCCGGCGGTGTGGTAAGTTATACCTCCCGCTTGGTTGGAGTCCAGCTCCGCTCCACCTATCACCTCCTCAGCCTTTCCGTTGACACCGCCGGCTTTCTTCTTCTATTGGGCGTGCTCTACGCCATCGCAAGGCGATATTTGCTCGCCAGAGACAAGGTGTACACAATGCCAGAGGACGGCATCTTCCTCGGCTTATTTCTCCTTATCCTGCTCTCCGGCTTCGCTGTTGAAGGTGCGAGGCTGGCGATAACCTCTGCCAGCGACACGTACTCTCCTTTTGGTAGCCTTGTGGCGGAGTTGCTCTCCTACGCAACTCTGGAGACACAGGGGAAAGTGTTCATCTACGCCAAGCTTTTGCACTTCACCGCAGCTTTTACCCTTCTCGCATATCTCCCCTTCTCAAAGGCGATGCACATGTTTGCAGCGCAAATCACCACACGCTTTGCAAAAGAAAAGGAGAGGCTGTATTACTGATTTATTGACTCTGCCAATTGCCGCATGCCGCATCCTTCTCCGCTCTAAGAAAACCTGAAGCAGTTTACTCCGGTAGCGTTTCATAAAGTATGTCAGGAGGGCGACCCGCAACTCTCGAAATTGTTTTCTATAACGAACGATTTATATATTAAATCGTTCTATATTATAGAACAATGAGAGATGATGACTTCAGGACAGTGCTTGCGAGGTGGATGGTTCAGGAAATCCCCCAGGCCTTTGATAGGGAGATATATGTACCATTAGATATAGGGAAAATAATAAGCATAGTTGGACCGAGGAGAGCAGGAAAGACCTATATCATGTTCATACTGATTAAAAAGCTTGCTAAAAGACTTAATAAAGACAACATTCTCTATGTAAACTTTGAGGATGAAAGACTCAGAAATCTGGATGCAAGAGACCTTGAAACAATGATAAAAATATATTACGAGCTTTTTAAACCTGAAGATAAACCCGTTTATTTATTCTTAGACGAAATACAGAATGTTAGAGACTGGGACAAGTGGGTTAGAAGGATTCACGACCAGGGGAATTACAGGCTATATCTCTCGGGGTCTTCCTCAAAGCTTCTATCCAGAGAGATATCCACATCCCTAAGGGGAAGAAACATTGATATTGTTGTTTCTCCGCTGAGCTTTAGAGAATTTATTAAAATTAAAGGTGTTAACTTTAAAAAAGGATTGTTAGAATATTTAGAAGAAGAGAGAGGTAGGATACTGAGATATTTAAGAGAATACATAAAATTTGGCAGTTTTCCTGAAGTTGTCATGGAAGATGAGAGAATAAAAGAAAAAATTTTGAATTCCTACTACAATGCAATATTCTACAGAGACCTTGTTGAAAGATTTAGAATAAGGAATATCTCTGTTTTTGAAGAATTTACAAAATATTGCTTATCAAATCACGCAAAATATCTGAGTATTTCTAAAGCCCACAGATATCTAAAATCACTTGGATTTAAAGTAGGTAAAGCAAAACTTATTGATTATATGAAATACTATTCTGAAATTTTCTTTATATTCCGTTTGGAAATATTTTCATATTCTATAAAAGATAAGAAACAGTATCCAAAGAAGATTTATGTTGTTGACAACGGTTTGGTAAGAATTTCCGGAGTTGACACTTCCATTAGCAGATTAATGGAAAACACTGTTTTTATGGAAATTCTCAGAAGAAGCGAGATTTTTAATAAGTTTCAGGTTTTTTACTGGAAGGAATATGGGAAAGCGGAGGGTAGAGAAGTTGATTTTGTTTTGAAAGAGGGCACAAAAATAAGGGAGCTTATTCAGGTTACATATGCCAGCACAAGAGAAGATATTAGGGAGAGAGAGGTCAACTCACTGATAAAGGCTTCAAAGGAGCTTAAAGCAAAAAAGCTGGTAGTCATTACCTGGGATTACGAAGGCACTGAGGAAATTAATGATAGAAGGATAGAGTTTGTTCCTCTTTGGAAGTGGCTTCTGGGATAATTATTATTGCCGAGAAGCTTTCAACTCCTTCTCATTCATGAATCCAGCCCAAGTTTAACGCCGTTCCTTTAACGTTTAAGCTGGCTGGATCTCTCGCACACTCATGTTGTATCAAAAAGCAAATAAAGCTATTCAATCCTTCTCAAACTCCATCCTCACCTGCTTGGGTGTAGCTGCGCCGGTCTCAATCTCCACGGCGCGAATAACCGCCGATGGTACAGGGCAACCGGGATGTAGCCTCGCACGAGTAGCCGTCTGGTAAATTGCCGAGTCGCACATGCCGACGAGAACTTCCTTCGTCCAGTCGAGGCTCTTAACATCCTCTGCAAACCTTTTAATCTTTTCGCACCCTGAGGTTATGCGTATCTCCACCCTTTTTCCATGCCTCTCAACGCTAATGCGCGTTATAAAACCACAGGAACCAGCGTCTACCTCTGCCCTTGTCATCCTATACCTCCAGAATCCTCTTTAGCGCCTCCTTGTCAATCTTGCTGCCTATGGTCACGAAGCTTGGCTCAGCCTCAGAGGGAAGCTCCTCTCTGCTAACCCTCCCCGAGGAAAGGTCATAGTACCAGCTTTTTCCGCCTGCTCTGAAGATACCTTTCGCCCTTATCACCCTTCCAAACTCTCCACGCTTAAGCCTCTCAAAAAGCTCCTCAGCTTCCTCGACACTCATCTCTTTTGGCTTAGTTGAGAAGGAGTCGAAGAGCAGGTGGACGCCCTCGCTTACCCTGACTTCAACGCCGGGAAGCTTCTCAGGAAGCGTCACCTCACCGAAGGAGGAGCGAAGCACCAGAGCTGAGGGGTTTATCTCATTTACTGTGCGCTCTACATTGATAATCTCCTTCTCGCTGGCCAGGTCCACCTTGTTTATCACCACCGCCGAAGCGTTAGCAATGGCATCTCGATATAGGCGCTGAAAACTCTCCAGGGGGTAAAGCTCTGAGAAGGCGCTGGCATCAATCACACTTATCACGCCCTCAAGTTCGGCGATGTCTTTAAGGTGGGGCTCCTGCAGAGCCTCTACAATGCTGGAGGTCGTAGAAACACCCGAGGGCTCCAGGAACACCCTCTCGGGTGAAAACTTTTCCCTTAGCTCGGTGAGGGTCTCGCTGAGGTCTGCGCGTAGTGTGCAGCACACGCACCCGCTCGAGAGTTCAGCCACCTCCAGCTTGCCGGAACTCGAGACAAGCTCGCGATCTATGCCCACATCGCCGAACTCATTGACTATTACCGCAGTCTTCGAGTCTGCGTTTGAGATGATTCTGCGAATTAGTGTTGTTTTTCCAGCTCCAAGAAAGCCAGAGATTACAGTTACCTTCATCTCATTAGACTAAAAGGGCAACGAGGTTAAGGTTGAAATTCGAATATCAATTATGAAGCTTGGAATAGCCTAGTTGTATTTTAAGAAGGCTCATACCACCTTTAAAAATTCCAAAATATTTGATGCAGATTTCTGAGCAGAAATAGAAAAGAGATAGGGAAGATGAAGCTCACGCAAACATGAGCTCATTTGAGCCGAGCTTGCCCGCTGCCTGGTCTATCTTGCCCATCACCTTGCTTATGGCGTGCTGGAAGTCCAAAAAGGTTACCTCCTTGCGGTCCTCGCGTATGGCAAACATGCCTGCTTCGGTGCAGATCGCTTTTATATCTGCGCCGGACGCACCCTCGGTTAGTGCTGCAAGCTCTTCCATGCTCACATCGCTGCTCAGGTTCATTCTCCTCGTATGAATAGCGAATATCTGCGCTCTACCCTTCTCGTCCGGCAGGGGAATCTCTATTAAGCGGTCAAACCTGCCCGGGCGAAGTATGGCAGGGTCGAGTATGTCGGGGCGATTTGTAGCCGCGATAATGCGCACATCACCGCGGGCGTCAAAGCCGTCCATCTCTGCCAAGAGCTGCATAAGGGTTCGTTGCACTTCACGGTCGCCACTGGTGAGCGAGTCTGTGCGCCTGGCTGCGATGGCATCTATCTCGTCGATAAACACTATGCTGGGCGCCTTCTCCTTTGCGAGCTGGAAAAGCTCTCTTACTAGGCGAGCGCCCTCGCCTATATATTTGCGCACAAGTTCAGAGCCGATAAGCTTTATGAATACTGAGTTTGTCTCCCTCGCCACAGCCTTGGCGATGAGCGTCTTACCAGTGCCGGGCGGGCCGTAGAGTAGCACGCCCTTCGGCGGGTCTATCCCCACCTTTTCGAAGGCCTCAGGTTTAATGAGAGGAAGCTCAACAGTCTCGCGTATCTCCTGAATCTGCTTTTCTAGGCCCCCTATGTCGGAGTAGCTCTCCTCCGGCTTCTCCTCAATCTCCATCGCGAGCACCGCGGGATCCTTCTCCATGGGCAGGACGTCCACGACTGCTAAGCTCTGCTGGTTCATCGCCACCCTGGCGCCGGGTACAAGCTTGCTCCTGTCTATAAACTGGGAGGTGTTCACCAGGAACGTTGGGCCAGAGGTGCTCCTCACAACCAGCTTGCCGCTATCGAGGACATCGACGATGGTGCCTATAATCAGGGGCATAGAGCGCAGTCTCTCAAGCTCTGAGCGAAGCCTGCGAATTTCTCGCTCCATCTGGATGCGCTCGCTCTCCAGCATGCGCTTTCTGTCCTCTAACCAGCGCAGTCGCTGTGCATAGCCGCTCTTTATGCGGTTGTTCTCATTTTTAAGCTGAACGCACTCCCGCTCAAGCTCGCGCACCTTGCTGAGTAGGTACTGGGTTATGTCCTCCCCATTCTCCGGGTTTATCTTATCGTCCTTAACTTCCTCGCTCATTTTCATCTTCCTATAATATATTTTTCAGTGGAGTTAAATATCTATCGCTCGTATATTCAGCGGCTTTTAACCATCGCATATCCAATTGCAAAATCAGGCGAGTAAAAGCTGGTTTAAGCGAGTGGCCTCCATTAAACCCAGGCTACCTGCGCTGCACGCGCGCTCTGAGAAGTTCTCCACGCTGTCGCCACGCAGCCTTGGTGAGAGTACAGCGAAAGGCACTGGCTCAGATGTGTGGGTTTTCACCCTTATCGGTGTAGGATGATCTGGCAGCACGGCGATGGCAGTGTCGTCGTTTAAATTATCAAGAAGCCTGCCTATGAGCTTTTCGTCCAGGTCTTCTATTGTTTTAATCTTCATCTCCACGCTGCCCTCATGTCCTGCTTCGTCAGGTGCTTCAACATGGATGTAGCAGTAGTCTGCACTTTCAAGAGCCTTGAGGGCGTACTCTGCCTTGGCTGCGTAGTCGGTATCGTAGTAGCCTGTGGCACCTGGCACATGCACGACCCGCATTCCAGCTAAGCAAGCTATGCCGCGAATCAGGTCCACAGCCGAGATAACCGCTCCCTCTACTCCGTACTTATCGGAAAATGGCTCAAGTTCTGGCTTTCTCCCCTGCCCCCAGAGCCACACCATGTTCGCAGGCCTCTTACCCTGCTCCACCCTCTTCAGATTAACCTCATGCTCAGTGAGCACCTTCCCTGAGCGGAGCATCACCTCGTTAAGCTTCGCCGCGCTCTCGTTCTGTCGTGGCTTGAGCAGATAATCATCTATGCTCTCCCCAACTATATCGTGGGGAGGTGTTGACCTGAGCTCCTCGCCGAAGGAGCACACAAAGAGGTTGCGGTAGCTCACCCCTGGATAAAACTTTCCAAAGGGTGCAATCTCAGCCTCGTTCAACGCAGAGAGCAGCGCCTTTGCTTCCTCGCTGCTCACATGCCCTGCGGTGAAGTCGGCAATTTTACCATTCTCCACTGTTATCAGGTTGCACCTGAAGGCGACGTCGCCTGGGCCAAGCTCAACACCTATGCTCGCTGCCTCAAGAGGGCCCCGCCCCGTGTACACCCTTCGCGGGTCGTAGCCTAAGATCGCAAGGTTAGCGATGTCAGAGCCAGCGTCCATGCCTTTGGGGATGGTGCGCATCATACCTGTGGCGCCCTTCTTAGCTATATAATCCATATTGGGCGTGTTCGCTTCCTCCAGGGGGGTTTTCCCTCCAAGCTCTTCCAGCGGATAATCCGCCATTCCGTCGCCCACTACCACGAGGTACTTCATTGCCTCACCCGTTGATGACCTTCTCCAGCGCCTCTATACTTGGCTCTATCTCAATGGGTTTCTCGTAACGATGGAAGATTATCTCCGGGTCTTTGAGCGCATGCCCTGTGGTAACGCAAACAATGCGCTCACTTCTGTCTATCTCACCTGCTTCCACAAGCTTCTTTAGCCCAGCGACGCTGGCAGCGCTCGCGGGTTCAACGCCCACACCAAGCTTACGCGCCAGTAACTTCTGCGCTTCGATTATCTCCTCGTCAGTAACACTCTCCGCAATTCCACGACTCTCCTTCAGGGCGAGAAGCGCCTTGGGCGCATTCACGGGCGCGCCTATTCTTATCGCCGTGGCGATTGTCTCGGGCTTGGGCTCAGGGGTGACGCTGCTTTCGCCAGCTTTGAAAGCTCTGACGAGAGGTGAAGCTCCTTCAGCTTGAATACCCGTCATCACGGGCAGTTCATCTATAAGCCCCAGCTCATGAAACTCCTTGAAACCCTTCCATATCGCCGAGATGTTTCCGCAGTTGCCCACGGGTACGACTACTCGATCGGGAGCCTCGAAACCGAGCTGGTCGGCGATCTCAAAAGCTTCACTCTTCTGACCCTCTAAGCGCCACGGATTTATAGAGTTGAGCAGGTAGATATTGTGCTTTGCGCATATCTCGCGTACCAGCTTGAGTGCGACGTCGAAATTGGCTTTAATTCCCACAACGATGGCGCCATGCAGCAGCGCCTGGGCGAGCTTTCCTATGGCAATTTTTCCCGCTGGAAGAAGTACAAGGCATTTAATGCCTGCCTTTGCTGCATAGGCAGCTAGCGATGCTGAGGTGTTGCCCGTGGAAGCGCAGCCCACCGCCGTTGCCCCAAGCTCCAGTGCCTTGGTAACGCCAACTGTCATCCCGCGGTCCTTAAATGAGCCCGTTGGATTGGCACCCTCGTTCTTTATATAAAGCTCCTTAACTCCAATCTCCTCAGCGATGGTATCGGCCCTGTACAGGGGGGTTCCACCTTCATTGAGACTAACCACCTTCGTGTAATCCTCCACAGGCATCAGCTCGCGGTACCGCCACAGGTTGAAAGCACGGCTTTCAATCTCAGCTTTTTTTACTGAAATCTCGCTTAGGTCGAAAATGACCTCGAGCAGCCCCGAGCAGCGAGGGCACTGGTATATAACCTCTCTGCGGTCGTAAACCTCTCCGCATGCGATGCATCTAAGATGGAACATCAGGACTTACCTCCTTGCGATACTGCATCAACATAAAAGACTGCCCTGTAGGTGTACATGAAACACGTTGCGATGGTATTGGTAATTATGAGGATGAGGATTAAAACCACTCCGAGCCCAAAGCTGGGCGCAGGGAGAGTGCCTGCCTCAAGTTCTGCGACGCTTAGCTCAGGGATAGTGCTGAGGGCATGGTAGAAGAACACCAGTGCCATGGGCATATAGAGCAGGAGCATGATAAAGGCAGATAGCAGAAGAAAGCCCAGCACAGAGATGGCGTGAGATTTAACAAAGTTAAAGCTGTTTTTGAAGGTCTTTATGGGGTCGAGTCCATCAATGGCAACGCCCACATCATAGAAGTTCAGCATTATGAGCACTGCACCCAGCAGCAGAGAGCTCAGGAGTATAAAAATCAATGCAGAAGCAAGGGCGAAGTCCGGAGAGAACAGTGCCTTCGCAGCCAGGGCAAAGATTACTCCTATTATTACCACCACAACAACACCCACAACGACGAGTATTAAGTAAATTATGGTTGCCAGCAGTAAGTAGATGTATCTCTTCTTCGCATTGCTCAGGAAACTGCTCATACTCACCTCGCCGCGAAGCGCCTCAGCAGCGGTTGCGAGTAATCCACCTGCAAAGAATGGTGAAAGGAGCCACAGTAGTAGGGAGTAGGCTACACTTGCTGCGACCACACCAGCGCTCGTGTCGGAGTAGAAAAGCTGGAGGAGCATCTGGGGCAGAGAAAGGATGGTGTAGATAAGCGCAGGAAGAAGCAGCGCATGCCTTGTAAGCGCCAGCCTCCAAGCGGCGGGAAAAGAACTCAGTGCACCCATGAGTGATGGAATGACGAAGGGAGTATATAATCTTTCCCTACTCCTCTATAAGCTCAGACAGAGTGCCGCTTGCAACCTCTGCTTTTCTTTCAGCGCTCTCAGGTTTTTGTTCACTCTTCCTAAAATGTTCTCCACCCCTCGTCCATATTTTCTTAAGGGCGAATATCAGCAGGACAATAAACAGAACTATGTTTGCAGAGAGAAGAAAAATGAACACCTCCAGCGGAATTCCAACTTCAGCAGAGGTCTGAGCGAGCCAGAGATTGAAATCTTCCAGAAGCAATGCCATAAGATGGTTTAAGCCTGATTGAGATATATACCTTATCCTTGATTATTCAGGCGTTAATCTTCATGCTATGCATCGGTGATGGAATGAGAATTAAGGTGCTGATGGAAAACAGCGTGCTGAACCCTATTAAAGCGTGCGGTGAGCATGGGCTGGCGCTTCTCATAGAAACGCAGGGGAAGCGCTTTCTTTTTGACACAGGGCAGAGCGAGAGGATTGTTGAGAATGCTCTTACGATGAAAGAGGAACTCAGAGACCTGGATGGGATAATAATCAGCCATGGACACTATGACCATACCGGCGGGCTTAAAGCTGTTATTGAGACTGCTGGAGGGGTGGACGTATACGCTCACCCCGACATCTTCACACCTAGATACGGAAAGGAGCCCTTCAACAGGTACATCGGCGTGCCATTCAGGAGGGAAGACCTGGAAAGCATAGGCGCGAGATTCATACCTGTGGTTGAGCCGCTGGAAGTTGTTCCTGGGCTGTGGATAAGCGGGGAGGTTCCAAGGAGAACAGATTTTGAGGGAAGGGATAAAAATCTGTATGTGCTTGAGGATGGCGAGGAGAGAGTCGACCCCTTCAGGGATGACCTGAGCCTCTACGCAACTCTGGCTGAGGGGGTGCTTGTGATACTTGGATGTGCCCACTCAGGTGTGGTTAACATAATAGAGCATGCCAGGAAGGTAACAGGGGAGAAGGTGATTTATGGGATCCTGGGAGGAACCCACTTGGGGTTAGCGAATGAGGAGCAGAGGAGTAAAACCATAGAGTACCTCAAAAACCTCAATCTGAAATTCCTTGCTCCAAACCACTGCACTGGCTTGGCAATTATTTCAGAACTCAGAGCGATGTACGGTGATAAAATGCACTTCGCATCGGTTGGGGCTGAGTTCGAGTTTGAATAAGTGTCGGCTGGAAATTAAAATGCCTGCCTCGAAACCCTTATATATCTCCCTTTTTATATTATCCTAAAGGAGGAATAGTATGGGACTGAAAGACCTTTTTACAAAGTTTCAGGGAAACACTTCCAGAACTTATACTAACCTTGAAGATTATGTGGAGATTGAGATTCAGGAGGGTATGCCCGAGGAGAAAGGCAGCGCCGGTAAGTATGTCAAAGTGTGCAAGCTTGGTGGCTTTGCAGACGTTGACATCTCCGCAAGGGAGCTGAGCAGTGGCAATGTTGTGATCCTCGACATTAAACCCCTCGCAGAGAGGAGTATGAATGAGCTGAAGCATGCGGTGGATGAGATGAAGGAGATAGTATCGAGCATGGGAGGGGATATCGCAGGCTTAAGCGAGTATCTGCTCATACTAACCCCACCATACATGAAGATAGAAAGGAGCACCGAAGCTCGAGCTACGGACTTCGAAGAAGCCATGGAACGGGTGAGGAAGAGGGTTGCAAAGTAATGTAAAACTATCTACGCACTGCCCCGCATGCGGTAATGAAAAAGCTGAGCTCGAGTTCTTTCAGTTTGACATACCTTACTTTGGGGAGGTAATGGAAAGCGTTCTTCTGTGCGCTCGCTGCGGCTATCGACACACCGATGTGATGGTGCTTGAGCAGAAGGAGCCAGCCAAGTACACCCTGGTTATTGACTGCGCTGAGGACATGTACATTCGAGTTATACGCTCAAGCAATGCAACCATAGCTGTACCGGAGCTTGGAATAGAGGTTACTCCAGGGAGCGAGGCTCAGGGCTTCGTTTCAAACGTGGAGGGTGTGCTCATGCGCATGGAAGATGCGGTGCGCACTGCTCAGAAATGGGCGGAGAGCGAAGCCGCCAAAAAGCGGGCCGCAGAGCTTTTGAAGGAGATAGCTGAGATTAAGGCAGGGAAGAGGAGAGCTACGCTGATAATCTCTGACCCCACAGGCAACAGCGCCATAATATCAGAAAAGGCCAGAAAGGAGGCATTGCATGAAGATAGGCCGGGCGAGTAGAGGCGAGAGGGAGGCCATAAGGCGGGGGGTTGAGAAGTACGGCGCAAGCTTGAAGGGGGTACTTCAGGGCAGGGAGCTTCTCGTTGCAAAAAATGGTAGGCAGGTTGTTAGTGTCGCCTCCCGCAAAGTGCTTGAAACACTGAAAAAGATGAGGTGCGAGCCCTACAGCGCAGGGCTTGCGATAGGTGAATTAAAGAGAGGAGAGTTCAAGCTTGGCTTGGAAGGCGCTTACCTAATAGCAGGACGGGCAAAGAAGTATGTGAAGGTGAATGAAAAGGGGGAACAGTTAGTTTTATATGGGAGAGATGTCTTTATAAACTCGGTAGTTGAGCAGGGCGAGATAGAGAAAGAAGACCCCTGCATTATACTCAATCTGCGTGGCGAGCCTCTCGCTCTAGGCAGAGTGCGCATGGGAAATATTTTTGTGGAAAACCTGCAGGACAGAGGCATGTATTTGAGGAAAGGAGAGTAGGACCATGGTTCTGGAAAAGGGTGATTTTGTAAAGATAAACTATACGGGCAGGATAAAGGACGGCAAAGTATTTGACACCACTATTGAGGAGGTTGCCAAGGAGCACGGAATCTATGACCCCATGGTTAGATTCAAGGCTCAGGCTATTGTTATAGGTGCAGGCCACGTAATCCCTGGTCTGGACGAAGCCCTCGTTGGGATGGAAGTTGGTGAGAAGCGCGTGGTTGAGGTTCCGCCTGAGAAGGGCTTCGGATTGCGGGATCCCAGCAAGGTTAAGGTTGTGCCTCTGCGCGAGTTTAAGAAGCAGGGGTTAAAGCCATACCCCGGGATGCGCATAGAGGCAGAGGGCAAGGTAGGCAGGGTGCAAAGTGTCTCAGGCGGCCGCGTGCTGGTGGACTTCAACTCTGAGCTAGCCGGCAAGACGCTGGTGTATGAGGTGAATGTGGAGGAGAAGATTAACAAGCTGGAGGAGAAGATTCGCCTGCTGCTGGAGAGGCACTTCCCCTATGCTGACCCCAATGAGCACGAGATTCGCTGCGAGGATGGCAGGGCGATTATTACGCTCAGCGACGCGGTTAAGCTGCGAAGTGATGCCTTTATCTCCAAGCATCTCGTTGCAAAGGAGATATTCGAATATCTGGACGGGATAAACGAAGTGGAGTTCCAGGAGATATTTAAGAAGCCGGAGGAAAAGAAGGAGGAGAAGGCTGAAGAGAAAAAGCAGGAGAAAAAGAAGGCAAAGCCGAAGAGGAGGAGAAGGAAGAAGTCGAGTTAGGGGTTCTGCATTTTGTCTTAAACCCACCTTCTCCTTTTAAAATGTTATAAGATTCTATAGCCATATGGAACCTTTCTTTCGTGTTGCAACAAAACAACCTCATTATTTTCTAAAACTACTCCAAGCACTAATATTTCAGAATAAAATTGGCAATCTAACTCCCAATACCAAATATCAAAAGAATTCTATTAACCATGCGCAATATTTAAGTCTCAACGCAAACTAGGACAACCCTACTAAAACCTTTTCAGAATGTTGTAAAGCGTATCCCTCTGCGCCGCCGGACGGGAGATCTGCTTTATTAGAGCGACTATTCTCTCGGGAGGGAGGTAGCGCGTTTCATAGCCCGTAGCCTTTACCACGTGCTCCTCTATCATCGTACCCCCAAAGTCGTTGGCGCCGCTGCAGAGCGCAAGCTGCGCCATTCGCTCACCTTGGGTAAGCCACGAAGCTTGGATGTTTCTGAAGCTTTCGCCCAGCAACAGCCTCGCTACAGCGACAACGGTGAGGTAGTCTATTCCCCCTGCCTCATACATGCGCTGCTTCGCTGCAAGTGCGGTGTTGCCCGGTTTAAAACTCCAGGGTATGAAGGCAGTGAAGCCATGCGTCTTCGCTTGCATCTCCCTCAGGCGCAGAAGATGCCTTGCGCGGTCTTCGTTGCTCTCTCCAAGACCGAAAACCATCGTTGCAGTTGTGGGAATAGCGAGCTCATGCGCAACCAGCATCACCTCGCGCCACTCCCGCCAGGAGATTTTATTGGGGCTCACTTCGCGACGAATGCGGTCGCTGAGTATCTCCGCCCCGCCGCCGGGCATGCTCTGCAGTCCAGCTTCTTTTAAACGAGATAGTACCTCGTGTATGCTGAGCCCTTCAACCCTGGCGATGTGCACTATCTCGCTGGGCGAGAAGAAATGCCGCTGCACCTGCGGGAAGCGCTCCCTTACACGTTTGAGCACTTCCTCGTAGTACTCGATGCTCAATTCAGGGTTGAGCCCGCCCTGGAGCAGCACCTGCGTGGCGCCCAGCTTTACAGCGCGGGCTATCTTCTCAAGAATCTCCTCCACGCTAAGAGTGTAAGCCTCGCTGCTCCCAGGCGCGCGATAGAAGGCGCAGAACTTGCATGCGCTCACGCATGCGTTGGTGTAGTTTATGTTGGTGTCGATGACGAAGGTTACGAGGTCGCCCACCTGGCGGCTGCGAAGCTCGTCCGCAGCTAGGGTTATAAGCTTCAGCTCCCTAGACTCGAGAAGCAGGGTAACCTCCTTCAGGCTGAGCTTTTCGCCAGCCAGCGCCTTTTCCAGCGTCGCTATAACTTCGCTGTCAGCGCTTTCTAAAAGCTTCATCTCTCTCCTCCCACAAGCCTTATCTCCGGCGGCGAAGGTATTATCCCGTGCTTTGAAGCAAGCTCAAAGAACCTGCGAAGCCCGCGAAGGTTAGCTTCGCTCAGGCCGTAATCCAAGCAGCGAAGGTGCTCCTCCATTGCTTTAGAAGGGATGCCCAGCTGAGCGGCGAGCTGGGCAGCAAGCTCTGAAAAGTGCTCATAAGCGTAGCTCCTCGCTTCATTCAGCGTAAGCTTCAGCTTCTCCACCTCTTCCCTGCGGTGTGCAAAGCTCTTCCTCACCAGCCACAGCGCATAGACCATAGGCAGGCGCGTTAGAGCACGCCACTCCTCGCCCAGGTCGGCGATTACAAGCTCGCGCCTGCGGTACCCCTCTACTATGGCATGGTCGCCTATGAGAAGCGCAGCCTCAGCATGGCGAAGCATCTCCTCCAAGCGGGGGCTCTGGTTCTTTATGAGCCGGGCGTTAATCCCATGCTCCCTTAGCAGGATTTCAAGCAGCGCCACGGAGCTTGCGCTTGTACTTGTGGTGGCGATGCTCTTACCATCGAGCTCCTCGAGGTTGTGCGCTTTTCTTGAAAACACCAGAATGCTGCCCGTTCCAGCAGGCGCGCTTATGGAGAAGCCGTCAAGTATGAAAAACTCTCCCGGGTGGAGGGCATACACTATCGACGATGTTGGAGCGGCGTCCACCTCTCCGCGATGCAAAAGCTCGCCAAGCTCAGGCGGGTGTGCCCTGACGAGCTCCACCCCTGCGGAGTTGACAACGCCGTTACGAATCGCGTGGTATATGAAGTCGGTGTTCTTGAAATGGGTCTCTCCAAGGCGCAATTAGTCCCACCTCTGGATTATCTCGTAATCTGTGGAGCGCTGCGCGGGTATGCGCTTCGCCTCGCGTATCAGCTTGATAAGCTCCTCCTTGGTTGCAAGCTGTGCCGTTTTTGCCCCTGCAGCATGGGCCACGCGCTCCTCCACGACGGTGCCGTCTAAATCGTTGGCGCCGTAGTGGAGCGCCACCTGGGCAAGCTTCTTACCCAGCATCACCCAGTATGCGCGGATATTGCGGATGCTATCGCCCAGAAGCACTCTTGCCACGGCGATGGTGCGCAGCACATCTATGGCTGAGGTGCGCATCAGCTCGGGGTGAGAGCGTTTCAGAGGGGTGTTCTCCGGATGGTAAACCAGAGGAATAAAGGACATAAACCCTCGCGTAGTCTTCTGAAGCTCCCGCAGCTTGAGCA